>JAFMHC010000133.1 GCA_017854775.1 Gammaproteobacteria bacterium
AGCAGTGTTGTTACGCCCCCAAGCGCTAATGCTTCGCTAGGTTCAGTGGTGGCGTAAACCACCACTGTTTTGCTCTCCTTAAATAAGTCACGTAATTCAGTTCGTAACTCTTCACGCAATTTGTAATCGAGATTTGCTAACGGCTCATCAAATAGAATCAGACTCGCGTCTTTAACCAAGGCTCGTGCCATCGCAGTGCGCTGTTGTTGGCCACCGGATAATTCCAAGGGGAAACGCTTAAGAAATTCTTCGATATGCAATAAAGACGCGATTTCTCGTACTTTGTTGTCGATTACTGATGCTGATTTTCCAGCAACTCTTAACGGTGAGGCGATATTGTCAAACACCGATAAGTGCGGATAGTTAATAAACTGCTGATATACCATCGACACATTTCGGCGTTGAATTGGCACTCCTAACACGTTCTCACCATGCATCAGAATTTGCCCACTATCAGGCTTGTCCAGACCCGCCATCAACCTCATAAGTGAGGTTTTACCGGCCAGCGTTCGCCCCAACAATACATTGAAGGATCCAGCCGAAAGCGACATGCTTATGTCACTCAATTGAGGCTCGCCGTTGACCGATCGACTGACATTGTTAAGCGTTAACGACATTGATTGGAGCTACTCACGGTATTTATACATCGAGGTTAGTTTAGGTCAGTTGGACATAGTAGCGGATGTCATGGTTAACGTCATTGATAATCCTCTCGGGTTTTCGAGCGCTAACCACGCTGAGCCGCGCTCGCTGTGCTCAATAGCATTATTCAACTAACCTAAGACTTCGCAGATCCGGATTATTGGCGATATCTTCTTCGTGAAACGGAAAGTCGATCCATTGGCCTTTCGAATAAAGCTCGGTTTGATCAGCATAGTACGGGCTGTCTGGTTCTTGCGACTGGCTGTAGGTTAAAATACCGCGAGGGTTAACTTTGCCGTCATCATCCCAAGAGACAATCTCGATAATGCTATTACCGTGGACTACTGGGGTGTAACCGACGCCGGCCTTTTGCGCCAACGGAGCAATAATCATTGAGAAAGCGCCGCTCCAACCTTCACCGCCCGGAATGGGTATCTTACGATCATTGCGCTGTACGTACTGAATATCACCAAGTTTGGCATCAAGCGCAATATTGAGCTTAGTTAGCCGCTCTTGTACAGTTTCAATCGCGCCGATCAACAGTTTCGAAATCTGCGGATCGCCGATGTTCAATCCAGAAGGCGTATTGGTCGGGTCTTTAAGGTCGAAAGGCACTCGATATATAGCCGGCTCAGTACGCAATTCGCGCATTATTTCGGTCCAAAGATGTGCCCCGCGGCTGTCAATTCGATGTGCTCGATCCCATTGGCTCAACGCGGTACAACTCGCTGCAATGGAATTTTGATCTGAGCCGCACAATAGCAACAGGTCGTCTAACAATAACTCTGCGCCAAAATTTCGATGATCATCAATTAGACTGTATACCGCAGACGGTTTAACCGGGCCGGCGTCGAGAATTTCATTCACGTAGTGGATACCTGCTCGCGTGCGCAAACTTCGGGCAGTGCGCTCAGACCCTATAATCGGCGAATAGCCCTCGAGCGGAGCCTTGGGGTTACTAAGCCAATAACTATCATTCGAATTTGTCACGTAGTCGTCTCGAACTAAGCGAGGCATCTCGCTAGCTGGCATGGTGTTAGGCACTGGTGCTTCAGTCGAGTCGCGCCAAGCACAATCAGCCCGTGCGCCATCGAGAATAATCATCTGCGCACGGCCCCAAAAATATTCACCAACCTGGCACTGCTCGATTAATTCAGCGTCTACATTGGGCACTGTTGAGATATCGGCATACATGGCGTTGCCTTGGCTATCCGAGGCGATCGTATTTACCCACGACACGCCGCCAAGACTCAGGCCTTTAATCAATTCATGCACATCACGCGCCTGCGACATCGCGTGATAACTTGCAGCCGCTTGAAAATTACCCAAATTGGCATCCCGAACCGTATACGCAGTGGTGTTGTCCCAATTAAGGCCTTCACGCGCTACCATCGGTCCATAATGGCTAAAATAGACGTTTGTTGTTACTCCATCGGCCAGCGTAACGGGCCTCGCTTGCATTTTAACGTAGCCGCCATTGAACAGGTACTGAGTGGGGTCGTCTGGGTGAAGCTGCAATTTATAGAGCGTCGCCCGCATACCGGTCGACACCGTATGCGTCCAAGCTACATCGTGATTAAAACCAATAGAAACTCCGGCAGTTGACAGCAGACTTGTGCCCATGATGTCTACTTGCCCAGGTAAGGTCATATGTATTAGATGAAACCGTGATGGCCCAGACCATGGGTAGTGAGGGTTGCCGAACAAAATTCCTCGACCATTCTCAGTAACCGCTCGACCAAAGGCAACAGCGTTACTAGCGAGCGGCGAATTATCAGCGTCGGCTGTTTGTGGTGCTTGAATGACTACATCGCGCTTACTTAGCGGAGGTTGCGCGGTTGCTATGTCATTAATGTATCGGCCTAAACCATATCGAATACCGACTCCAACAACTAAGCGTGCCATGTCATTGATAGTAATAGTTCTAACCCATTGCGCATCGGCACAGGAAGCCGGCAAAGCATCAGCGTAATCAGCTAGATAGCGATTATAACCAGCCACATAGCCAGCATTAAATTGTTTTGCACGAGGGCTTTGCGACGCATTGTATTGTGCGATCAATGAGTCGCTTACAACGGCACTATGAAAAAGATCGTTGGCCCGTTGTTGGTCGCCAAAATATTTACTCAAATTACCGTTCACGGTAACGATATCTCGGGCCATGACACAAACTCCATCGGTCGCAGTCGCATAGGCGTATCCATAACCGAGACTCGCCCAATCATTGGCCTTCACATGTGGGATACCGTAGCTAGTCCAGCGAATGCCGACATCGATGTCATTGTCGCTTTCGCTAGTTTTTAATGCGCTGTTATGAATTGCCTGAGACGTTGTCTGAGACGGTGAGTGTTGTGCGCAGGCAGTCAATATGAGTAGAACAGCACAAAGAAATGGGAGCGTTTTTATCATTATTATTCTCTTTTTTGGCAACAATCAGGTGGCTAACTCGAGGCAATATCAAGTGCGTATTTGCCACTAATAAGGTCAAGTAGCATCTCAACGCCAATACTAATGACCACAAATTAGTTTAGACGGCTAACTGTCAACGCTCGTTCACAACTATTGAGCGGCAATAGCAGATAGCACTTTAAATAGTAATTTTACAGCGTAGAGCTACAACTTAAGCTTATTGCTGGTCTAGCTACTATCTAATGATTTCAAATTTTTAGATATGGATAAAGCTTTAGGAAAATAACATAAGCATTTGTTTTGATTAATTAAAACAAATATTTATCTGTCAACTAAACACCATAATGGGATCCAGACACGAATTCTATTACACGTTTTTTACAGTCGAACCCAGTTCAGAGCCCTCCTCTACCCGAGTGAAAAAGAGCATATTCACATCTCAAATATTAATGCGAATGAGAATCATTTTCATTTACTATTAGATTTAGGCCTGATAATCTCCCAGTTCCTTGAGCCGGCAAGCTGCTGCGCTTTGATAATTAATTGTAATGACAGAAACAAATGAAAACGGCTAACAACAAACAGATAAAACCACTGACACTAAGATCAAGACCAACAAAGAGTACAAGCTTTGCTCGCAACGCAGCCATGATGGCGTTCGGCGTTAGCGGTCTCGGCTTACAATCAGTCCAAGCCCAAACAGCCAACGAACACGCAGAGGCTACGTCAAGCAATGCCATTGAGCTAATCGAGGTGCATGGCCAAGCGCTAGCCCCCTACAAGGCATTGCGCTCTGGTGATGAACGTCGCGGAGCCGCACTTGCTGACCTCCCGCAAACACTGACGATCTTAACTCAGACCCAAATCGAGGATTCCGGCAAGACTGATTTAAAAGATATATTGTCGGCGCAGTCTGGTATTACCTTGGGCACGGGCGAGAATGGCAATGCCTTTGGCGATCGATATATTATTCGTGGACACGAAGCACGTAGCGATGTTTTCGTAGACGGCGTGCGTGATCCTGGTATGTCTACCAGAGAAAGTTTTGCCAATGAACAGCTTGAAATCACCAAAGGTCCAAGTGCTACCTTTGCAGGGCGAGGTTCAAGTGGTGGCGCGGTCAATAGCATTACTAAACAAGCTAACACCGAGAAGAATTTCTCAGTTGTCAAAGCAGGTATAGGCAGCGATAACTACCACCGTATTACCTTAGACACCAATACGGTAATCAGTGATCGACTGGCCGTCAGAGCAAATATACTAGAAGCTAAAGAAGATGCTCCGGACCGAGATTCTATTGAACAAAAGCGCCTGGGCGGACTATTTTCAGCGGTCTTTCAGGCCAACGACAATTTACGTTTTGTTGCTGACTATTATCATTTGCAAGCCGATGACGTACCGGATCTTGGAAGCTACTTTGACCAAACTACACGAGCGCCTGTATCCAATATTCCGGTCTATGCTCAGCAAAGTGACTTTCTCGATACTAAGGTTGATTCGTTAACCTTCAAAACTAATTATCTCTTCAGCGATACACTGCGGATACAAAACTCTACTCGTATCGGCAAAACTGATAATGGCTATATAACCACTGGCATTCGAGGCACCACTCGAGCCGAGTCAGACCCACAAGCGCCGGGTGCGATTACCGCGACACTAAGTACTCATCAAGGTTGGCAAGAAGTTGACTATGTGGTGAATCAGACCAACCTATTTCTAGATGTTGCCCAAGGTGATATCGAGCATAAACTGGTGTTCGGCTTTGAGTACTCGGATGAAACTGTAGTAAACGGTGTATTCAACACACAGAATACTGGCGAAAGTAATTGCTTGGTTTCGGGTCGCGGGGGAGTATCGGCTGGATATTGCGCCATTGATGCGAGCGGCAATTACCTCAGTAACTTAGACAACTTGTTAGGGCGAACCTTTGAGCGCGGTACTAACGATACCGACCAAAACGTAGAAACTCTCTCGCTATATGCTATGGATAGCGTCACATTGAACCACGATTGGTCGGGCTTCTTTGGTCTTCGTCTCGACAATTTTGATTACCAAAATACAGTTACTAGCAGGGGCACAACGACCGGTTACGACTATTCCGACAGCTTGTGGAACGGCCATGTTGGCATCGTGCGCAAACTCTCTGAGAATGGCAATATCTATGCTACCTACAGCACCGCAACTAATATTAATGGCGGCGAATCTGACGTTGGCTCAAGCTGTGGTTACGGTGGTTTATGTGGAACGTCTGATCAAGTCGGCTTATCTGATCCCGAGCGCGTAAATAATTTCGAGCTTGGTAGCAAATGGCAATTATTTGATCAACGCTTGTTGGTCACCGCGGCACTTTTCAGTATTACTAAAGACGATGTAATGGAGAGCGTGGGAGATGATTACTCTACCTTAGGTACGCTCAATACCGGCAAGAACCGAGTACAAGGCGTCGAATTTTCACTTACCGGCGCTATCACCGACAAACTGAGTACCCAGTTTAATGCCACCTTTATGGACTCAGAAGTGCTCGAAGCATTCAATGCCGAGAATGTTGGTCTGGCCTTGAGCAATTTTGCCGACGATCAGGTCTACCTTCAATTGCGATACGACGCCTCACCGTCATTCTCATTTGGCGGATCAATAACCCATAAAAGTGAAATGTACGGTGGGCAACCCGATACCGCAGCGGGCTTCAATAACGAAATCGGTGATTATTCGATCGTTGTCCCGTCATACCAGGTGCTGGATTTATTCATAAACTACTACCCCTCAGATAGACTAAATCTCAAGCTAAATCTAAGCAACGTTACCGATGAGGAGTACTTTACCGCCGCTTATCGTTCCGGTTCATTCATGTATCTCGGCGATGCACCGAGTGCCCGAGCATCATTGACCTACAACTTTTAAATTTAACGCAACGATTGGTGAGTATCGCTATCACTAGCCACTCTTTGAGATGGCTAGTGATAGTTCTTGCCGGACTATAGAACCATGTTAGTAGTAATAGAAGATTTTTTAAGCAGTAACGAGCTAACCCAGCTACGCACGCGTTTAGACACCGCAGCTTGGAGCGACGGAGGTCTCACAGCCGGAGGCTTAGCCAACCTAAAAAAGAACAATCGCCAAGTTGACGACCAGAGTGATGAAGCCACCGAGATGGCCAACTTTTTACTAGCAAAACTAGGCAATCATCCAACCTTCGTCTCGGCCGCAGTTCCGCATCGCATCCATCCACCAAGGTTTAATAGTTACACCCAAGGACAAACTTATGGCGTTCATGTTGATGCGCCTATTATGACCATGCCGCATTCAAATGAGGTAATGCGCAGTGATATGTCAGCAACCATATTTCTTACTGACCCAGCCGACTACGACGGTGGCGAGCTGGTCATTGAGGGCGAATTTGGCAGCCAAGCTATTAAGCTCGATGCCGGCTCAATGGTCCTCTACCCTTCGAGCAGCTTGCACCAAGTGGCTCCAATAACTCGCGGTAAGCGCGTGTCAGCAATTTTATGGGTGCAAAGCATGGTTCCTGATATGAACGCACGCGCACTGCTTTTTGATCTAGATCAGTCGATTCAGTCGCTGACCAATGCCGGCAAGGTTGATACCGACGAGCTTATGCGACTTACCGCTATTTACCATAATTTAGTTCGGCGCTGGGTACAATTATGACGGATTGAATAAGGGGTTGATGTTCGAATTTAAAATACCCATGGCACGCAGGAGAAACGCCTTATTGGTCAGTAGTGAAACTGTAACCTATGTATGTGGATAAAAGTGTTACCTATGTTGGACACGCTTTGCTCGGCGACCCTAGTTAGAAATTTTTATTCGCCACGACTCTTTTACCTCCTCGTAATTGGGCTTGGTGACTCTTATTCCGCTCTTGTATGCAGGTGCACATTGGTCACATTTCCATTTTGCTTTAAAGACGCCGGTTGAATCTGTTGATCCCGAAACGGCGCTTGTCTCGGTTCGGTTGAAGTAACCTCCGCCCGCAGTGAGCGATACCGTAGCTGAAGGAATTGGATTTCCTTGAGCGTCTTGTACGAATACATTCACCTTTGTTGTTTGCCCACGACGAACAACTGTTGGAATTACCGAAGCTGTCACCCTCATTGGACCGCTCGCTATTGATTCCGACTTCTCACTAATAGCCGGCTCAGGCGGATCTTCAAGTTTTGAATCAATAGTTGTTGAAGGCGATTTTGTGGGTCCCCTACTTATTATCTCATCCCACCACCAAGGCGATGAGCCGCCGGCAATCAATGCAATAGTAACCGCAACAACAATCTGCGGCAGCATCCCTTTTTCATCTGAAGCCATAAGCCAAGTACCTCCTGTTACTACATTCAGTTGTCTATTATCATAAACGCTATAAATTCAGGTTGCGACAGCCAAAATCCAGTTAACCCGATTTTGGTGGCGTGAACGGTTTAAACTCTTTATTCATTGATCACAATCAGAGGTGTCACGCCCTAATTTTTCAAGATTCAATTCTAACTTATCTGTTTAAATGAACGTTTCGAGTTGTAACAGCAAAAGTGATTATTCAATTGTAAAGGTCTCGGGAAGACCTCTTTGAGTTCTAAAGCCATTTGCAAATATCGATAAACACAGCCTCACTCGGATAAGTTATCAAATCAAGTTCGAACCCATACACTTTATCTAAAGCAAAGTATCAGTCCTATTTCTGATTCACGTGGGCATAGACCTCACTAGAGCCATCGGTCTTGAGCAATAAAACTTGGTAATAATCTTTACGGTCCCCTACTTCCATACCAGGGCTACCTAATGGCATACCGGGCACTGACAAGCCGATCGCATCTTTGGGTGGGTTGGCAAGAAAAGTCTTCACGTGCTCTGCTGGCACGTGGCCTTCAAAAACGTAGTCGCCAGATTCGGTAACTACAACACCTGTGTGACATGACCTGTAGCGACCGGCGATGGCGTATCGTGCCTTGATCGAAGACAAGTCTGCCAAGTCGACAGCCGTTGACTGAAGATTATTGTCACTCATATGGTCAACCCACTTTTGACAGCATCCGCATGTAGGAGTTTTATAGACTGTCATCATCGGCTCGGCCGAATGGGCCTTAGATGACAGACTAAACGCTATCAGAACTGCAAAAAGAGGCGCGATAAAAAATGATATTTTTAATTTCATTATGCGAGTTTACTACTTTTTGAGCACGACACCTACCGCTAAAGACTACTTCCAAATCTCTTCGATCTGCTCAAGCGATTTGCCCTTAGTTTCGGGTAAGAAGCGCCAGACAAAAATAAACGCGATAGCACAGCAAAAAGCGAAAAGATAATACGGCAATGCGCCATTGAACTCGGTTTGGTTTAGTTCTCCGCGATTAATAATTGGAAATGAGTTAGCCACCACACCATTGAACAACCATTGAGCGCCAACGGCAATCGACATACCGAGACTTCTAGCGTTATTCGGGAACATCTCTGACAGCACAACCCAGACGATTGGCCCCATTGAAAGTGCAAATGATCCGACAAATACCAATATTGCAATCAGAGATGCAATACCTAAAACTTGCGTTTGAATGGTGTAGCCTAAGATCGATAAGCTGATTATCATACCGGCCGTTCCCGCTAGATACAGCGGCTTGCGACCCCATTTATCAACGGTAAATATTGCCACGAAGGTAAAGATTAGGTTTACCGCTCCCAACCAAAGCTGTTGTTTAAGCGCGTCTTGAGGGCCATACCCAAGTGCATTGCTAAAAATCTCGGCACCATAATAAAGAATCGCATTTATGCCTGAGGTTTGCTGAAAAATCGACAGCATCACACCGATAAACGTAGCCAGCACTAGGCCTCCGGCAACCAGCCCCTTAAGACTGCTTATTTGAGTCTGTTTTAGCGATTTAGCGATTACTTCATATTCGGCTTCGGCCGCATTCGGCGACGATGACAGGCGAGCGAGTACATCAATAGCGTCTTGCTTACGACCTTTCATTGCTAGCCATCGAGGGCTGTGGGGCACAAAAAATAGCAAACCCAGAAACGCAATTGCGACTGGCACCTCGGACCAAAACATTACTCGCCAGCCGGTCTGCAAATTGTATTGATAGGCATTTTCAATTTGTTCAGCGCTAAGCTGAGTGCTGTCGCCACCACCGATAAAATAGGTGGCCAAAAACACCGAAAAGAAGCCAAGAACAATAGCCAGTTGGTATAACGAGACCATACGTCCACGGTGGGCCGCCGGCGATATCTCCGCGATGTACATTGGTGCGGCCATCGAGGCAAAACCAATGCCGATACCACCGATAATTCGATAGATAACTAATGTCGAGAGTGAGTCGGCAACGCCTGAGCCGATTGCTGAGATAGAGAATAAAATCGCCGACAATATTAACGTGCCCTTGCGACTGATTGCATTGGTTAGGTAACCTGCGATCAATGCGCCTACGAAACAACCATAGAGAGCACTGCCCACCGCCCAACCTTGTTGCGAGGCTGATAGGTCTAAATATTTCGTGAAAAACAACTGGGTACCACCAATTACGCCGGTGTCGAAGCCGAACAAGAACCCCCCTACGGCCGCCACTAAGGCAATCTTTACCACCGAAAAATTATTTGCTGCTGAACTCATCTCTAACTCCCTTAAGTAACTTTTTATAGTTATGTTTTAATTTTATAGTTATGTTTTAATTTTATAGTTATATTTTAATTTTATAGTTATTCTGTTCGCGCCGATGCGATATCAGCCTTTTTAAAAAGTCTGACATAGTCTACCTGCATTTTCGCAGGGAAAGCGGTGATGTCTGTCGGCCCACCTGCGCTGCCCCAACCGCCGCCAACTGCAAGGTTCAAAATCAAGTGGAACGGGTGGTCATAAGGCCAAGCCTGCCAGCCTTCACCTTGGTTTAGATAGGTAAAATACAGAGCATCGTCGTAATAGATGTCGATGCGCTTTGGGCTCCATTCCATTGCGTATACATGGAATTGTTGATCTACTCGATCAGCCTCGACACTGGACTTACGCTGTTCACCGTTGACCCAGTAATAGGCCTTAGTGTGAACCGTACCATGCACACGATTCATGTCGTAACCCACATGTTCCATGATATCGATCTCTCCCGAATTAGGCCATGCGTCACAGCTCTTACTGCCTTGCCAGTCGTCACCAGGAGAACAACTTGTAGCGTATCGAAAAGGGTCGCTCGGCAGCATCCAAATTGCCGGCCATGTCCCTTGACCCGCTGGCAACTTGGCGCGCACCTCAATACGCCCGTAGAGCAGATCACCCTTGCCTGCAGCGTGCAATCTGCCCGAGGTGTACTCGGCATTGTTGTAGTCTTCACGATGAGCTTCGATCGTTAGCACGCCCTCTTCTACGCGCACGTTACGCAAGCGATCGGTGTAGCTTTGCTGCTCGTCGTTAACCTTTCTAGCAGGCCAGATATCATGCGTCCATTTACTGGCATCGGGTTGGCCGGTGTAATTAAACTCATCACCCCAGGTCAGTACCCAATTCTCAGGCTTAGGCATTCTTTTTCTGACCACCAGAGCGCTGAGTATTGGTTGGCCGACCAAAGACTGTAATTTAATATTAAGAGTTCCATCATCAACCAAGACCTTAGGCACCATTCGCACCAATGCCGATTTTGCATTGCCGTCACGGGCTTGAGTCACATCCAGTGCTGGAATTACTGTTTCCCCCTGAACTACCAGGTCGAAGACACGCGTTCCAAGATCGATTTTCTGCGGTTCGGCAAATTTGAAAATAAGATCGTAGTGACCATTGTCTAATCGGTAATCGAGTTCATTTGATCCTTGTCGATAAGATTTGAACACGGTACCGTCTTGAGTGCCTCGAATTGAATCTATCAACGGCTCTTTGTTGCCACGCGTATCAGCCTGGTAGCTTATACCGTCTGCTCCCAAATAAGAATCACCACCGACATTCAAAGCCCATTCAATCGATGAATCCAGAGGGGTCTGGCCACCATTGCTATGAGCTTGATCACTACTGCTATGAGCTTGAACGCTACTGCCATGAGCTTGAACACTAAAGTGCAGTACTAAAATGGATAGCAATAAAGTCGACACTAAGTTCCTTGGAGGCATAAGACAGGTGATCGATACGACCGGATTAATTGAATGGTATCAACGCACTTTAAGGCGCTTTGCCAACCTAATCGACTAAGTTAAAGAAATTTCCGTTAGTTATCCAAATCTTGCCCGTCTCTCGTCTATCTATCGTTTATCATGCTAGCTACCATTGTCGCCACTTGAGCATTCTTGACAGTAAGACCCTGAAACGAGTAATGATATGAAACAATCCACCGCCGTTAACCGAATTCAAGAATGGCATAATGTCGATCAAGAGATTTTTGAAAATCAGATACGACCACTTAATCAGCCGGCTGTTCTCAAGGGCCTAGTCGATAATTGGGACTTGGTAAAAGCCGCGAAATCATCTGAAGAAGATGCGGTTAACTACCTGATATCATTAGATAATCACACTCCGGTTTACACCATAATTGGTTTGCCAGAAATAGACGGGCGTTTTTTCTACTCGGACGACCTCTCAGCCAGCAATTTCGGCAAGACCGAGGCGGCGATGACCGCCACCTTGGAGCAATTGTATGCGCTGCGTAATACACCGAAACCCCATAGTGTCGCGATTCAGGCTGCCTCTATCAGACAAATAATGCCTGACTTTGAAGCGACTAATACGATGCCGCTGCTTGATAAAACAACTGAGCCCACCTTATGGCTCGGCAATCGAGCGCAA
>JAFMHC010000134.1 GCA_017854775.1 Gammaproteobacteria bacterium
GGATATGCCTTGGGGCGATATTGATGAGCTGTCGCCGCAAGATGCTAATGACTGAATCGTACTTCTCAATGTAACGATGGTATTTATCGGTTTATGCAACCCCAAGAGCCCGACCAATGTTGGCGCGGTAATGAGAGCGGTCGGGTGCTATCAGGCTGACCAAGTGCATTACACTGGAGTGCGCTTTGATCGTGCTGAGAGGTATCAAACAGACACCAAGAATACCAACCATAAGGTGCCGCTGAATCAGGTTGGCAGTTTGTGTGAGTCGATGCATGAGGGAATGCAATTGGTCTGCGTTGAGTTGGTTGAGGGTGCAGTGCCACTGCCAGAGTTTGAACACCCAGAACAAGCTATGTATGTCTTCGGCCCAGAAGACGGATCGATCCCACAGCAACTCGTTGACCTTGCCGATCATGTTGTTTATGTGCCAACTATTGGTTGTATGAATTTGGCTGCAAGCGTTAACGTTTTACTTTATGACCGCTCTGCTAAGTCAAGCGGCGGTAAGCGAGATGATTCAATCGTGTTAAGCAGTCGAGATGTTAATAATCGGCTGAAGGTTAAAGCAAAGGTCTAGCTTATGAAGCTACAGATGGATGGCTATCAATTGGCCTATGAGGCGACTTCTGGCGGTGGTCCATGTGTTATCTTTTGCCCTGGCTTCAACTCTACTATGCGAGGAAATAAGGCCAGCGACTTAAAAGCATTTTGCTTAGAGCAAGGGCTATCGTTTGTGCGCTTCGATTACAGTGGTCATGGCGAGTCTGGTGGGGATTTTGCTGACGCTTGCATCACTCAATGGCTAGCCGATACGGTGGCGATTATCGACCAGATCACAACCGGTGATGTGATTCTTGTCGGAAGCTCGATGGGTGCTTGGATTGCATTACTCGCGGCGCTTAAACGACCCATGCGTGTGACCGGCTTACTGTTAATTGCCTACGCTGCCGATATGACAAAGGCCTATACGAAACGCCTCGAAGGGTTGCCATTAGAAGTCGATGACAAGTCGCGCGCTTATTACTCAGTGGCGAATCAATATGATGATCAGCAACCATACTCCATTTATCAAAAAATGATCGATGATGGCGCCTCACACTTTTTATTAGACGGGCCGATTGATTTAGATATTCCTATCCGGTTGATTCATGGGCTTGAGGATAATGTTGTCGAGGTGCAACGTTCAGCACGTGTGGCGGAGCTTTTGACCTCCAATCAAGTAAGCTTGCTGAATGTCGAATCTGGTGATCACCGACTATCTCGGCCTGTGGACTTAAGCCGTATTCGCAGCCTTTTATTGGAGCTATTGCATGCCTAACCTTGTTGCTAGTCATTCGTCTTAGATTCTCGCGATAAGTTCACAACTAAAGGCCTGTGGCCGGTTCGGTTTTTAGTTGAAAAGAACTAAAATCAATTCATTGATTAAAACATCTAATTTGAAGAAACATTTTCGCTCACGCTGATTTTAAGTAGCGCCTGTGTGATTCTTTGGAGAATTTAAATGCCATTAAGCAGGCGACAAGTTTTGAAGTGCATGGCGGCGGCTCCGCTGGCTAACCTTGCGGCGTGCAGTACCTCACCCTTCGGTAGTCGGCATTCGTACCTGAGTCAAATAATTGAACCTCAGAATCAGAATACGATTTTTCACTGGATCGATATCGCGCTGCAACAAGTGCGCGACCAAAGAATTACTCCGCCGCGTGCCGCTTATAACTTTGCCATGCCGATGACGGCGGGCTTCTTAGCCGCTAACGGCATTACCCAAGACTATCAAGAACCCTTCGGCCTAGGCGCGGGGCCGAGTAACGCCGACCCTGAAGTAGCCTATGGTGTCGCCTTCGCGGTTGCTGCGGCTGAGGTCTTTCAGCAACCGTTTATTGTCGAGAGACATGCGTTCTTGAAACGTTTTGCCAACAGTGAAGCAAAGTCGACTGCCATTGAGTGGGGTAAAAAGGTGGGGCGTCACGTGGTAAAAATGCGTAACGATGATGGCGCTGAACCGAGTGAAGTAAATTTTTATCTTGGTCGATATAAGCGTCGAGATGACAGCCTAAAGTGGAGCCCAACCGGCCCATTTTACGGCGCTAAGCCTGGCCCGGGATTTGACTCGTTTGACCGAGCGCTATTCCCCGGTCATGGTCAGATTAAACCGTGGACAATGACATCGGGGTCGCAATTTAGAGCGAGCGAATTTTATCACCCTGCGAGCCCGGAATTCGCTGAAGAATTTGAAACTATTCGACTCTTAGGCAGTGCCGATAGCCGCGTACGAAGTGAAGATCAATCCGAGATTGCTTTGTTCTGGGAAGACGGCCCTTGGGGGTTAACCCCAGCAGGACATTTTATTTATATTGGCATGCAAGTTTTGCAAAATCAGGGTCTGAGTTTTATGCAACTGGCGCGCAGCTTTGCTTTGATTGGTATGACTCAGTGTGATGCGTCGATTGCGGCTTGGGACAGTAAGTATTATTACGATATTGTGCGTCCTGAAAGCGCAATACGACAACGAGCCGAAACCTTTGGCAACAGCGACCCACGAGTAAAATCTCAGGCTAACTGGCATAGTTATATACCCACTCCCAGTTTTCCGTCTTACACTTCAGGTCATTCAACCTTTGGAGCCGTTGGCGCCGAGATGATTGCCTTACTGCGAGGTGACGATAAGATTTCAATCTCCGGGCAATCGCCCGACTTGGTAATATGGCCACAATTACGCGGCATAAACCGACACTGGACTAGCCTCAGTCAGATAGCTGAGGAAAACGGTATGAGCCGACTTTATGGCGGTGTGCATTGGCAGCTTGATCATACTCAAGCAACGGCTGCTGGCCGAAAAATCGCGCAGCAAGCGCACAATAACTTTTTTCACAAGACGGCGTGATTATGAGAACTCCTAGTGTCGCAAATAGTGTCGCAAATAATGTCGCAAATAGTGTCGCAAATAGTGTCGCAAATAGTGTCGCAAATAGTGTCGCAAATAGTTTTGCTAAGTTTGTCGCTAAGGCATCAGCATCAATGTTATTGCTTGCCTCGCTTCCAGCCAATGCCTTAAATCTAAATTACGACAGCCTGTCGTCCTTAGAGCAACCGCTGGCCGCGCAATACGCTGATATCACCTTTAACCTTAGCGGATTAGTCGATGCCGCCGTAAATTACAGCAGTGATGACGACGATTTGTCATTGCTTGGTAATTTTCAAGTCAGTGCCGAAACCCAATTAGCCAATAGTTGGACATTAGGCGCGGCCTATTTCGCAGAGTATTCAAGCGCCAATAATGACGACGATAATTATTCTGACAATGCTGGAGTTTATCTCGGTGGTGTTTGGGGTACGGTTTCGATTGGTAATGTAACTGGTTTGGTCAGAGAGCAAACTCGACGTTCAAGAGGTATCGGCAATGCCGGCCTTAATTTTGATGACCAACTTGGCCAATTAGATGACACTGGGCTAGCCTATGTTGGTCGTTTTGGGGCGACCCGATTGATAGCCACAATCGACGATGACGGCGGTTATGAAATAGGGGGCGTTTTTCAGCGTCCGATTGGCAATAAAGACTACCGATTTTCGTTACAGTACCGCGATTCGACGTCAAGCAGCGATGTTACAGTAATTGAATTTGACTCCAAAGGCCTAGGCTTAGTCGCTGAACTTACCTATGCCAGCAGTGTCTTTGACATTGGAGTAGGGCTAGAGCAAGTAAGTATCAGCAACTTCTCTGTCGATCGCCGATATGTATCGTTTGGTGCGGTTCATAAAGTCGGAGTATTAACCTTCTCTGTCGAAGCGCATTTTGGCGATACTGATGGCGATGATGAGACCTCATATGCCGCCGGCCTCAGCTATGATATTGCTCGTGGCATGTCGCTAAATGCAGGGCTAAATTACAGCGATGCGCAAGTCGACTTGAATGGGTTTGCCTTGCTCGACGACGACCGGAGTGAAGGAATACTCTCATTTAGATATAGTTTTTAGCCACGGAATTTCTTATCACTCTTGCTGTGCCCTTGATGTCGACCGCTAGGTAGAAATTAGCCAAGCTATTGGCTTGGTTCAACTGTGCTCGGATCTGAGTCGTAATGAGGTAGAAGTCGCCTTTAGGCGACTTCCACGTTAGCCCCGAACATCGTGTTTAAAACATCGTCATGATAATCCGCTGCCGACTCAATAATAAAAAGAGACCAAGTTAACTAAGCTAGAACAGCTTTCTCCTCGGCAATAGAGTGTAAAATCCCATTCCATAATCGGATTCGATCTGCAATCGCATTTTGAGCTGCTTTTTTCGCTCGTAGATGTGCTCTTTCGTTACCGTCAATCAATTGTTCAAGTATTTTATGCGCTGCGGGGCCATGCTCATCGCCATCTAAATCGATATGTCGTTTGAGGTAATAAGTCATTCGCGGCGCTGCCTTTTCATCCAGACCCCACTGATTCAACATCTGTGTAAACATTTCTGGGATCGCATCTTCGCGACCATAAAGGAAATTAGCGGCAACCTCTTCGTCTGCCCCATGTATGGCTAAATTGACGTTGTTACTTACAAAGCGTTTAACATATGTAGGAATATCGGCAATATCCAACGCTTTTTGGAGGCCTACGCCTTCTGCCAGCGCCGCTGTAAATCTATAAAATGCGGATGTATCGGCACCGATTTCTTTCATTGCTTCCAAATACATAGTGACATGGCTTACTGGCTCACCATCAAGATTTACATCACTTTCTTCGTAAAATATTATTTCGTTTATCAAATGCGCAGCAGCCGAGTTTTTTGGGTCTTGCCAAGGTAATTCTACGCACGTTAGCGACCGTTGAAGGCGTTTTGCCAAGCTCATAAAATCCCAAACAGCGAACACATGGATACTCATAAAAACACGCAGATCGTCCATGTCCTCAATACCGCTGTAAATCAAATGCCGAGATAATTTATTGGTATCCGCTTTTAACTCATTTTTCATATTACTTGCCTCTTTCTACTACATTGGAACAAAGTGACTCAGCAGCCGTTGAACGAATATTTCTATTACTCTCTAAAAAACTAAAAAATATAGAGTTTAAAAACACCGCCGACGATGCCAACATCACTGAATTTAGGAAAAAATAGTGCTTGAGACTTTTGCGCCAACAGACACAGACCCATAAATGAATGAAAATGGCTAAAACCTGCCATTTTTTATTGATCTAAGAGAGAGTGTCTCGCTATTCCCGCCGCGATTAAGTTATTCCACCTTGATTAAGATTTGCCTAGAAGCTCCAATATACTAGGCACTTGTCCATTATAAATCAATAATTGCTATTAATTAATGTTCTATTAATGAGGGTGTTTGAGGCGCCCTCGTCGTGCTCCACATCTCGATCCTACATTAGCTGTGTCAATTTGTGCTCACAACATCATGATTAGGTTTAAATATACGAGTGCTGATTCTTCCGAGCTCAGCGTTTAATTTGGTCTACCAACTAATAAAAAAGATCTCAGAATAACTCGACGAGAGGAATAAAACATCGGTGATGTCATCACTTTTCTTTGAAGAACTCCGCAATTACGCCTGAAGCGCAGTTAATAACCCCTAGTTGTTGTGTGCGATAATCTGAAATTCGTTGAATACAGAGCGAGGCATCTCACCTCAAAGTTGTATATTTTTCAACAATGGAGACTTTTGATTCGTTACAATAGCTATTTATGGGCATTTTGCCCGATTGAGCTAAAGGGTTGTCTGGTTAAGCAGAGAAATTAAGAACCGTTAGCGCTACAGACTACATAGTCTGACAACGTCTTTGAGCTCGAAATAATTTCCGTTTTGGCGAATATTGATTGTGATCATTTGCTGCTCTGGCTTAACGGAGCAGAGGCTGTCAGAAAGTTGACGTATCGCGACGCGTTGTCGGATAAACTGCGCTTAGCCACCACTCAGGCAAATTGTGAAAGTAAAGGATAAATAGCCATGCATGAAATTAACTGCCCCCATTGTAAGAAAGCATTTAAGATTGATGAGGCTGGGTATGCCGATATTCTGAAACAAGTTCGAGATACTGAATTTGAGCAGCAGTTGCGTGATAGGCTTGAGTTGGCGGAGAAAGAAAAAACCAATGCTGTTGCTCTTGCTAAACAAAGAGTCAGTAGTGAAATGCAAAAAATCACCGCTGACAAGGACACTGAAATTCAACGGCTGAAGGCCGCATTAAACGCAGGAGAGATTGCGCAACAACTGGCTGTGGCAGAGGCCTTGAAGGCCGTCGAACGTGAACGAGATGAAATCGCAAACGAATTAAAGCAGGCCAAGCAAGCGAGCGAAACAAGCTCAGAACTTACTAAAGCAAACTATTCAAACCAACTTCAAGAAACCACGGCCAAGAAGGATGCTGAAATTCAGCAGCTAAGAACAAAGCTCAGCGCTAGCGAAACCGCTCAGAAACACGCGATCACCTTGGCTTTGAATGAAGCTGAGAGGGAAAGCAGCCAGCTGAAATATGATCTTGATCGAGCAAAGTCAGATAAGCTGCTTGCTGAGAACTCGCTCAAAGAGAGGTACGAGATGCGGATTAAAGATCGTGAAGATGAGATTGAGCGCCTCAAGGATATGAAGGCCCGTCTGTCGACCAAAATGGTTGGAGAAACCCTTGAGCAACATTGCGAAACTGAGTTTAACCGTATTAGAGCAACGGCGTTTTCGACAGCCTATTTTGAAAAAGATAATGATGCGCGAGCGGGCAGCAAAGGCGACTATATTTTTCGCGATTCAACTGATTCAGAAACTGAGATTTTGTCGATAATGTTCGAAATGAAGAACGAAAATGACGAAACAGCGACGAAGAAGAAAAATGAAGATTTCCTTAAGGAGCTCGACAAGGATCGAAACCAAAAGCAGTGTGAATATGCCGTTCTGGTGTCTCTTCTTGAGCCGGATAGCGAGCTATATAACTCAGGTATTGTTGATGTATCTCACCGATATCAAAAGATGTATGTAATTCGACCGCAATTTTTTATACCGATGATTACCTTGTTGCGAAACGCCGCGCAGAACTCACTTAAATACAAAAACGAACTGGCTATTGTGAAAGCGCAGAATGTTGATATCACCAATTTTGAGAATGAGCTGGATGAGTTTAGAAGCGGATTTGCTCGCAACTACGAACTAGCATCGAAGAAGTTTAAAACAGCTATTCTGGAGATCGACAAGACGATTGATCATCTTCAAAAGACCAAGGAAGCGTTGCTTGGTTCTGAAAACAATCTGCGACTTGCCAACAATAAAGCCGATGACCTCACGGTTAAGAAGTTAACCAAAAAAAATCCGACTATGGCAGAGAAGTTCGCTGAACTTAAAAATGATGATGGTATCGAGTCTGCATGAGTGCTGTGTTAACATTTTTTAGTATCCGGTTTGGCTGTCTGAACAGCATTTTTTCAAACTGACCATTAACAGCTTGTTCTTTATTGCTTAAACCTAATTTCACTACTATGCTTTTGCCTAATTCATCAATCTGGCATAAAGGTAAAAATGCTCCGTGAACAATGAAAGAAACTAAGCGCATTAGTATCTTAGATGTATTCATTAGTTACCGCCCTGTGCTTAAGCATATGCTCAAGCGGATTGTCCCGTCTGCGGATATAGATGACATCGTTCAAGAGACCTTCATTCGCGCACACGAGGCCGAAGTAAAAAAGCGAATCGAACACCCAAAAGCCTACATATATAAAACTGCGCGTAATCTGGCTCTGAATTTTATTGCCAAAAAAGAAAATACCATCACCTCAAAACTAGAGGATTATTCTGAGCCGGATGTCTATCTACAAGACCTCGCTAAAACTAATGAGCTTGAGTCCAAAGAGAAATTTCGATTATTTTGTGCGGCGGTTCGTGATTTGCCACCTCAGTGTCGGAAAGCATTTATTCTTAAACGTGTATTTGGTTTCTCAATAAGAGATATCGCGATAGAGCTAGATGTCTCTGAAAGCACTACAGAAAAGCATATAGCCAAAGGCGTATTGCGCTGCGCAGACTATCTAAATGAAAATGGTTATGAAGTTAGTGCTCGGTCAAAACACCCTACTCAAAAAGTCGATTCGTATTGAAAAATAGGAACAGTGATAATGTTCACTCTTTTTCTTGAATCTACACTGAGTCATTAAACCTTATGAGTCGTTAATAGTTATGAGTGAGATATTAGAATTCGACAAGCGAGCTCGTGTCCGAGGTGAGGCGAGTGTTTGGCTTACTCGCTTGCAGGAAGGGTTAACGCTTAGCCAGCAACAGGAATTAAGCGATTGGCTTGCCGATGCTGACGAGCATTCAGCGAGTCTGTTGGAGTTGGCGTCGATCTGGGACGAATTAGAGGTGTTAACCGAGTTGGCCCCCTTATTCGAAGGCGTAAATTTGCCATTAGCCGGACGACCCATTAGAGCAAAGGCTGTTGCGTCTAGCTTGTCATGGCGGCCTCTAGCGCTTGCTGCATGCCTGCTGGTTGTGGTCGCGATGGGAAGCTATTTCCTTATCAACGTGCCGGTATCTTCGGATAACTTACTCGCCTCTTTGAAAAGTGACATTGGCGCAATCGATAAGCTACCTTATGCATCAGGGGCACTGGTAAAGAAGCCTGGCGCAACCGTATTCACAACCGATATTGGACAGCGGCTTGAAGTCAAGTTAGACGACGGCTCTGTTGCTACACTCAATACCGATACTCAAATAGCGGTAAGTTTTTCGAAGCAGCAACGTATTATTCACTTGCTGCATGGCGAAGCGCATTTCAAGGTGTTTAAGGACTCCACGCGTCCGCTAAATGTCTTAGTCTCGGGAAAGTCGGTACAGGCCGTCGGAACCGCTTTTAGCGTTAGAAAAAAGAAGGGTACGGAGATCGAAGTTGCGGTCGATCATGGTCTTGTGACGGTTTATCAGCTGAGTTCAATTTCTCAGAAAACCTCTAGCCCTGCATTGAAAGCATCGCTGGACGCTGGTGATGTATTAGTTATCGCAGATGAAGAGCCCTCGTTGATTGAATATGATTTAGAGCAGATGGAAGATCGCCTCGCTTGGCGCGAAGGCATGATTGTGATCAACGATGAAACGCTAGACTATGTGATAAATGAGTTCGGTCGATACAGCGAGCAGAAAGTTTTGCTGGCTGATAGAAAAATGGGCGAAATAAGAGTGGCCGGTTATTTTCGTTTGGGTGATGTTGATGCATTATTGGTGGCCTTAGAAAAAAACTTTAAGATTCGATCAGAATATTATCAAAAAAATAACACCTTTGTGCTCAGTCAAATTTCCCAGCCAACGCTTTAGCTTAAGACGCTTAAGCCAGAGTTTTATCTCTAAGGTTCCATTTCTATCAAAGGTTCTATTTATATCAACGTTTTTCGAGTTTGCCGCAACGATGATTTTTTTTACATTATAGGTGGAGGATAATGAACACTTGTCGGTTTAATAGTTAATGCCTTTGTTTTATAGGCAGAGTCTAGTTGTTCTGAGAGAGCCTAAAAAGCTTTCTATATCACTGTGTACCCTATTCATACTAGTGGTGTTGATGTGCCCAAGGTCGGGTATGGCTTCGAATACCGAATACGACTTCAATATTAAGTCGCAACGCGCAGACAAGGCGTTGATTCGGTTTGCGAGGAAAGTAGGCTTGCCAATCTTGTTTCCAAATAAACAGGTTAGCAATCGCTACAGCAATACGATACGTGGCCGGTATGACCTAAACACAGCGATCAAGATTCTTTTGGATGGCACCGGCCTTAAAGCGAAAACCGGTGACTCAGGACAATTACTAGTAGAAATATTCAGTGAACCTGAGACAGATATGATAATACCAAAACTAAAAAAGAAGAGTCTACTCGCCGCCTTTTTCGGAACGGTGCTTAGTGCAGCAACGCCGATGGCAGCACAAGCGCAAACCGACGACGGCACCAACGCTAGCACCTTAGAAGAAGTGGTCGTTACCGGCTCACGTATTCGACGAAACCCATTGTCAGAAGCATCACCGATACAGAACATTGGCTTAGAACAACTTGATCAAACAGGCTTAACCAATATTGGTCAAGCGCTACAGCAATTACCGATTACTGGTTCAGCTGTTAACTCAAGGTTTAACGTGCCAGGTAACTCTGGTTTTCCACAAGATGGATCCGGCATTGGCGCGGGTGCAACCCAGATAGCGCTTAGAAATGTCAATGCTAAACGCACATTGGTGTTAGTCGATGGTCGCCGCTGGGTAGCCGGGGCTTCTGCTTCCGGTGTCCCAAGCACGGTTGATTTGAATACTATTCCGTCTAACATGGTTGAGCGGATCGAAATACTTCAAGGCGGCGCCTCGGCGGTTTACGGTTCTGACGCTATTGCTGGTGTGGTTAATATCATTACCAACACCAAGTTCGAGGGTCTGAGATTTGACGCTCAAGTTGGCGAATATCTTAGTGAAGGTGACGGGCAAGATAGCGATGTCTCCGTGTTATGGGGCACAGGTAATGACCGCACTCATGTTGTTGTAAGTGGCAGTTATGCGGAAGAAGGTGAGATATTCACCGCTGACCGAGCGGTATCGGCCTTTCCGGTTGCCAACACCACAAGTTGTAATGTGCCTGGCACACGTTGTTCGTCTTTCACGCCTCAAGGGCGGTTCATTCTTGGCCCGAACTTTGGTTTTCAAGATATGGCACTCAATACTGGCGCGCTTAATGATGGCAGCGGCAATATTCCCACCTTTGTCGCCGGTGACCCGAATGGCGGAGATTTTCACTCCTTCTCGGCTGATGATCGATTCAATTACAACGGCCAACAGTTCAATTATTTACGTACGCCGAATGAGCGATTTAATCTCTATACTCATGTTAGTCATGAGATAAACGATAACTTGGATCTATTTTTCAAGGCGTCTTATACAAAACGAGATTCAGATACACGTGGCGCTCCTGAACCGCTTTGTTTAGGTAATGGTTGCGGCACAGACATCACCAATAATTTCAGCGTCTCTGGTTTGAATCCGTTTAACCCTTTTGGTGTCGACCTGTCGGTAGCTAATGGCAATCTTGAATTTTTCGGCCGCCGTCCAATAGAGTCTGGCCCGCGCTTATTCTCTCAAGAAGCCGAAACATTATTTTTGAGTACTGGTCTAGAAGGCAAATTTGACGCCGGTGACCGCACTTTCTATTGGGATGCTACGGTCGGTTATGGCGATAATGAGGGTAAACAAGAAAAGCAAAACTCTCACAACGCATTGAACCTGCAAATAGCCTTAGGTGACCCCGCGGTGTGTGCAGCAACCCCAGGATGTGTACCATTTAACTTTTTTGGTGGGCAGGGGGCTGATGGACAAGGTTCGTTTACTCAAGAAATGTTGGACTTTGTAACCTACACTCAACGTGACTCAAGTAAGCAAAAATTACTTGATCTTGCCTTTAATATTTCTGGCGATATTTTTACCCTCCCAGCGGGCGACGTTGGCTTTGCGGCCGGTCTTGAGTATCGAGATCAAGAGGGCAGCTTTAGCGCCGACCCAATTGCTGAACGTGCTGAAACAGCCGGTATTCCCGCTGGCTCTACACGCGGCGAATTCGATGTTACTGAAATTTATGGTGAGTTAAATATTCCGTTAGTGGCAGATGCTAGTTTTGCTAAAAGCTTAGAAGCGAGCCTGGCGTTACGTTCGTCTGACTACAGCACCTCCGGCAGCGAGAGTACCTATAAAGCTGGCTTGCTATGGCAGGTTAATGACGCTTTCTCTCTGCGCA
>JAFMHC010000135.1 GCA_017854775.1 Gammaproteobacteria bacterium
ACCAGCACTCTTGCCGCGAATACAAATTCGCTTCGGGTCAACCTTACCTTGCTCTATGAGGTGTCGAATACCAGCGACAATATCTTTACTGTCTCGCTCTCCCCAAAAACCGTAGAGCGAATCACGAAATTTTCGTCCATAGCCCGAACTGCCGCGATGATTAACATCTAAAATAGCGAAACCACGTGACGTCCAAAACTGCTTTTGTAGGTCAAAATGGCCGTAGGCTCTGGCGGTCGGGCCGCCATGCACCATGACCAACAGCGGCGGTAACGCCTGAGCGTGGGTTTGTCGCTGTTGCGATGAGTTGCTCGGCGCGTAATAGAAACCATGTGCGTGCTCAGTGTTCTCGGTAGCAAAGGTTACTGCCACGGCCTGACTGGTTTCAAACTCAATGTTAGCCGCCTCAATCAATGCTTTAGGTCGTAAGCTTTGATCTATCGCTTGGTAGTCAAACTGAACTAGACTTGAATTTGCATCGAATGGCAGCTGTTCTAACACGCAGCGACCTGCGCCATTACTATGTAGATGCTGCAAAGTAGCCGGCGTCTGCGGCGAAAGGCGTCGGCACTCGAGGCTGTGTTGGTCAATTAACACCATCTGATCGCCTGATGGTGCACTGGCAATCGCTAATACGGTATCTTCAGTCAACTGAACAATTCGGTGATCGCCGTAAACCCAATGAGGATAGCCGAATTCGTCGCTACCAAAGGTTACGCGGGTCGCCTTGGCTGTATCAAAATCGTAGACATGAATATTCCAATAGTTATCACTGTCATCACTCGCTGCTTGCTCCCCGCCACTTGAAGAGCCGCTTAAAGAGTCGTGCAAAGAGTCGCTCGAGTAGTCGGCTGAAAAGAACAATCTATCGTTCTCACTGAACAGCAATTGGCATACGCTTGCGCCACCACTAGAAATGCCGAACAAGTCAACTTGCCTCGGGTTTTCTATGCTCAGAACCTCATCTCGATAGACTAAATCGGCGACCATAAGCTGGGTGTTATCCCACGGCATGTTCGGATGATTCCATTGCACCCACGCAACTTTTTCCTGAGATTTATTGACCACTAAATTACTGTAAAAATCGGCCCCTTCAATTGCAATACATGGCTCTAGATCTGCTTGGTCGCTAAGCGTAGCGATAAACATCTGATTGTTCGCGTGTGATACCTCTGCTCGTTCAACTTCAACAATAGCCAGAACACTAGCGTCATTGAGCTGATTTACGTCGGTATACATAAAGCGCTGGGTATCGCTCGGCTTAATACTTATTCGTTGCGGCACGCTGGTGCCACCACCATCAAGCTGCTGTCGATAAAGACATTGGTCGGAGCGATTAGCAAACACCAGCGAGCTACCACGTAGCCAATATGGCTTACCACCATATTCATTAACCCGAGTCGTTAAGTTAAACGTTGCTGGGGTAATGGTGGCTACTTTATCGTCGCTCATGAGCATCAAAACTGAGCGGTTATCATGCGGGTCTTTGCTTAGGTATAGCGTACCCAGACCGTCAACGATTGATGGGTATGAAAATGGCGGCGCCCCGGCAAAAACTTGCTCAAGGGTTAAATCTGATTGCCAATCAAGGTAGTCGATCATCAAGTCTCGTTAGATTAGAATTAATACTTTTAGATATTATCGACGCTAGTCGCTCAAATTCGCACTAGGCAGCGTCCATTTCATTTTGCTGTCAACGCTAATATTGTGCTTTTGATAAAAGCCTTTGTGAACTTCTAAGGCATAGAGCACTGGCCGCTTTGGGCTGTATAGTGGCTTTCTGATTTGAATCTTTGAGTATGGCTTCATCGCCTGAATGCTTTCAAGGTCACCCTCGCTATCAATAAATGCGATATCAATTGGCGCGACAACGTTATTCATATGAAAGCTCGGTACCGATGGGTGCTTAAACACAAAAAGTATCGGCATCGCTTCGATGGTTGATTCACACACCCGCTGAAAGCCG
Source organism: Gammaproteobacteria bacterium (assembly GCA_017854775.1). GTDB lineage: Bacteria > Pseudomonadota > Gammaproteobacteria > Arenicellales > Arenicellaceae > Arenicella. The sequence continues at coordinate 1,967 of JAFMHC010000135.1, forward strand.
GCGGCCCGAGTTGCGTTATTATCGGCAAGCTTAGCGGGCATGATAACCCTACTGCCATCATCACGCGTTAGCGTGACTTCAATCGTGGGCATTGCTTGCAACGCGGGGTTGTCAATTTGGCAGTCTAGCTGAGCATGGCTACATGCACTGGTTACTAGTGCTAACAAAAAGATCGTGCAGCGCATAAGCTTGGTATTTATTTTTAAACCCATTACTATTTTACCGAATCGCGCATAATTTCTTGTATTTGTTCGGCCAGTTGCAACGCTCTTAGCCCTTGCAACCCCGTCACCATCGGCATCGCTTGCCCTTTTGCTACTTCGATGAAATGCGCCAGTTCTACTTGTAACGGCTGTTCATTTTCGAACTTAATGTGGTCAACTTCTAAACCTGGGAACTCGCTGCCTTCGGGTGCATCACCTTTGGTCACGATATCCAATTCTTGATCCATCAAATTAATACCATAATAGCCCTCTGGGCCGAAAACACGAAATCTACGAAATCGCTTATTCGACACCCGGCTGGCGGTAATATTGGCCACCGCACCACTAGGAAAAGCCAAACGGACATTGGCTAGGTCAATGTGGTCAGTAATTACTGACGACCCTATCGCCTGCACATCGCAGGGTTCTTCATCGACTAATGACAAGACTAAATCGAGATCATGAATCATTAAGTCGGTAATAACGTCAACATCGGTAGCTCGCTCAACAAAGGTGCCAAGTCGATGAACTTCAATATATTTTGGCTCGGCTACTTTGCTGGCAACCGCACGTAAGGCTGGGTTATAACGCTCCAGATGTCCGATCAAAAAAGGCGCTTCATTTTGCGCTGCCAGATCAACAAGCTTGCGAGCCTCATCAACCGTTGCCGCTATCGGTTTCTCCATCAGGGTGGCGATACCCGCCTCTAAAAATGGTTGTGCCACATCAAAATGTAAGGAAGTCGGCACCACGATACTTACCGCATCAACTTTGTCGATCATGTCGAGATAGTTGGTGGTGAACCCACAATTATATCTCTGAGCCAGCTCAGAAATCGTCTCCTCATGCGTATCGGCCAACATCACCAACTCCACGTTGTCCATTTCATGGTAAATTTTTGCATGGATTTGTCCGAGGTAACCTACCCCTACCACGCCTACTTTGGTTTTTTTGCTCATAACCTTACTAGTATCGTTAACAATCATTGATACGCTGATAACATCGCCGGAAAAGACCGTTCTGTTCTGATGACCTGCGTTTAAACTCGGATTATGCAATAGAAATCGTAGCGAGGATCAAAAGATCAAAGAAAACATGGGCTCGCACAAGATTGTAGCCGCAAGCCATAGTGGTTCTATGGTGAGTGGAAATAATCGAGCAAACCCTTATTTTCAACGATATTTGGGGCCGCAGTAAAGTTCTATTGCATAATTCGAGTTAAAAGATTATACGTTAATTTAGTTGTTTGTGAGGGTGTCGATCAGCTGATTTACATTAGTAAAAGGAAACAAACTCACCAGTCTAATAAAACAAGCCAACTCGCCATAAGTTCACCGGTCTCTTTAGTGTAAACTTAGGCCACCATTTATAAGCCCATCTGCCGAACTAACAAGGCCAGCAAACGTGTCAAATATCATTTTACTTAATATCTCTGGCGAAGACCGCATAGGTCTATCAGCTGACTTCTATTCAGTGATCGAAAAGATCGATGTTCGAATCTTAGATATCGGACAATCGGTGATTCACAATCATGTATCGCAAGGTATGTTGCTACAATTGCCCGCAGAGCAAAATTCGGCTCAGCTAAAGTGGCAGCTTTTACAACAAGCTGAATCGTTGGGCCTTAAAGTTAAAATACGCGACATCGCCGACCAAGATTATCAACATTGGGTGTCACAGCAAGGTGCAGACCGCTATATTCTCACCTTACTCACGCGTGAAGTGACCGCCGAAGAAATCGCCAGGGTCACCAAGGTAACCGCCGAGCAAGGTTTAAACATTCACGATATAGCTCGCCTAAGTGGGCGAACCCCGTTAAATGAAGCGGTCACCAACGACACCAAGTCTTGCATCGAATTCACGGTGCAAGGCAAACCTAAAGATCCGTCAGCAATGCGTGCGAGCTTTTTAAGTATCGCTAGCGAACTGGATGTGGATATCGCAATCCAGCAAGACAACGCATTCAGACGCAATCGCCGACTGGTTTGCTTTGATATGGACTCAACTCTGATTCAAGCCGAAGTGATCGACGAGTTAGCTAAACATGCTGGAGTAGGTGAGCAAGTTGCCAAGATTACTGAGAGTGCGATGCAAGGAAAAATTGACTTCACCGAGAGCTTTACCCAGCGCATGGCGCTGCTTGAAGGCTTGAGTGAAGATGTTTTAGAAGAGGTTGCTGAAAACTTACAAATGATGGAAGGCGCCGAAAAGTTGATTCGCAACCTTAAGGCATTTGGCTTCAAAACGGCGATTATCTCTGGCGGCTTCAACTATTTTGGCAACTATTTGAAAGATAAGCTTGGTATAGATCATGTTTACGCTAACACACTTGAAATTGAGAATGGCAAACTTACCGGCCGCGCAATTCACCCAGTCGTAGATGCTGAACGAAAGGCTTTTTTACTGAAAAAAATCGCCAACGATGAAGGACTAGACCAGCAACAAACGATTGCCGTTGGTGATGGTGCTAACGACCTACTAATGCTTAGCGCAGCTGGGCTCGGCATCGCTTTTCGAGCTAAACCATTGGTTAGGGAGTCGGCTAAACAATCACTATCAACGCATGGGCTCGATAGCATCCTTTACTTACTTGGCTTTAAGGATCAAGATATTCGAGATTAACTTTTCGACAAAACTGTTTTAGTTGGCGTGCGGCCTAGGATGTAATGGCCGCCATCAAGAAAGTGGTCGACCCTAGCTCCCCAGGCATTAACCTTATGCCGTATATGGAGTCTGGCGGCACCGATGGCATGCACTTTCGCTCAGCAGGCATCCCAACCTGGGCAATGAGCAGCGTGTTTATGGGCTCCGATGATATGTTCGCTCACGGTCTAATAACGTTTCAGCGTCTAAGTAGACAAGACCTCAGCAAAATTCGATCTCACATAATGCCTAATCGCAGACTAAGCGTTAAGACTCGCCTAAAAAGACCTCTAGGTTATCGATCAAACGAGCTTTGCCCAGTTGCGCTGCAGCTAAAATGACTAACTCTTGATCGCCTTTTTTGGCTGGCTTTAGATCGCTTTGACGACAAACCGTAATATATTGGGGCTTAAACCCTTTCCGTTTTAAATCATCTTTTGCTTCGTCTTCGAGTAACTTCAGCGCGCTTTTAGAAATTACCGCTGGCTTTTGTTTAAGCACATCAGCCATCTCGCTCAAACGTTTCTGTAAGTTCGGGGCTGCTTTCAACTGTTTAGCGTCTAAATAACCATTACGTGACGACAAAGCTAAGCCGTCGTCATTACGAACAGTGTCAACGCCAACGACTTGAATTGGATAGGCTAAGTCTTCGACCATTCGTCGAATAATGGCTATTTGCTGATAGTCTTTATTTCCGAATACGGCTATATCAGGTTGTACCATATTGAATAAGCGACTGACGACAGTGGTCACACCGTAAAAGTGCTCGGGCCGATCTTTACCGCAATACAGGTCGCCAATTTTTGGCACATAAACCACTGTTTGCTCATCTAGACTACCTGGGTACATCGTCTCGTGCTTAGGCAGAAACAATAAATCGGCACCCAGCTCAGCCAATCGCCGTGCGTCTTCTTCTGGGGTTGACGGGTAATTCCCAAGATCTTCATTCTTACCGAATTGAGTCGGATTTACGAAAATACTCACCACCACAAACTCAGCTCGGCGTTTGGCTGTCCGAACCAGCTCTAGGTGACCTTCATGCAGGTTACCCATGGTTGGCACAAAGCCGATTGTCTTCTTATCATTGCGCGCCGCCTGTACCGCTGCACGCAAAGACTGAACTCGTTGTACTTGATTCACTTCTTTTACCTAAACCAGTAAGTTAGTCTAACGACTGGCATCCATTATTTATTAAATGAGCCTTAAGCAATTGATAAAACCAGCTTCAGCTAAACGCAAAGCCAGCCTCAGCATAACCGATCGGCTCGTCGCATCAATCAAAGCTGTGCTCTTGTGCTGGGAATTCTCCGCTTTTAACTTCGCGAACATAATTCTCAACCGCTGCGCTTATTGTGTCAGAACCGAGCATATAGTTCTTGCTGAACTTGGGGCTTTTTTTAGGGTAGATCCCTAACATATCTTGCAACACTAATACCTGACCATCACACTTTGGCCCGGCACCAATACCGATCGTTGGAATGCTTAGTCGCTCAGTAATATCGGCTGCCAAGGACTGAGGAATCGCCTCTAACACCACGCCAAATGCGCCAGCCTGCTCAACGCCAATGGCGTCTTCTAATAACTGCTTAGCCGCCGCACCTCGACCTTGAATCTTAAAGCCTCCAAGCTGATGAACCGATTGCGGGGTAAGGCCAATGTGTGCGCAGACAGCAATGCCGCGATCAACCAAAAACTTGATCGTTTCTACCTGCAGCTCACCACCTTCAAGCTTTATAGTATGAGCACCCGCTTGCATCAATCGCACGGCGTTTTCGTAAGCCTGCTCTTTACTAACTTGATAACTACCAAATGGTAGGTCACCAACAATCATCGAGTTGGGCGCACCACGCGCTACACATTGAGTATGATAAATGCTGTCTTGCATCGTCACTGGTATCGGTGTTTCATGCCCTTGCATCACCATACCAAGCGAATCGCCTACCAGTATCGCGTCGACCCCAGCGTTATCGACCAAGCTAGCAAAGCTATAGTCGTAGGCCGTCAGCCAGGTGATTTTATCACCAGCGTGCTTCATTTTTTTAAGAGTGGTAACAGTCACCGACATCAAAGTTCTCCTAGAAAGTTGGCTGAAAATTCTCGTAATGGCAATGCAGTTTACCTTAAACCAGCCGAAATCCCGAGCAAGTTATGATTACCATTCGATAGCGGCTACCGCTCATTGGGCTAGACAAAATCAGCTCAAGGCTCGTATTTAGACCTAATCAGGGCTGTATTAGCTCAGGGCTGTAAAGACAAAGGGTTAAAGAAGTGCTTGCCCGCCTCTATTTGATTGATATGGCGTAACAATGCATGGTAATCGTCATCGTTATCGATAGGGTTGATATCCGCCGCGTTAACAATCAATAACGGGGATTCATTGTAGTGATGAAAATAATGGGTATAAGCATCGCTCAATTTTTCTAGATAGCCATCGGCGATGCTTTGTTCATATTTTATGCTGCGCTTTTTAATTCGGCCCTGCAAGGTTGCTACCGGCGCTTGTAAATAGATCATTAAGTCTGGCTTTGGCGCATCAATACAAAGGCTTTCGTAAACCTGCTGATATAACACTGCCTCCTCAGCATCGAGCGTCAACTGAGCGAATATCGGGTCTTTTGCGAGCATAAAGTCAGACACCTGACCTACTCCAGACAAAGCCTGCATTTCGGCATCAGCCAATTGTTGAACGCGTTGAAACAAAAAAAACAGCTGTGTCGGCAAGGAGTAACGCTTGGGCGACTTATAAAATCGCTCTAAAAATGGGTTTTCTGCGGGCTTTTCAAGCAATAAAGACGAACCGAAACTGGCAGCCAACTTCTCACTAAGGCTAGATTTGCCGACGCCAATCGGGCCTTCTATGATGATGCTCTTTGGCGTTTTATTAAGTTCCATCGGCTTCGCAGCGTGCTCTGTATTAGTGATCATTGCATAAGTATAAATAAGTTTAATTCAGCATATTTTAGTTTTTCTAGTATTATTCAGTCACCTAAGTAAAAACCTAGCAAAAACCGTCATGAAAAGAATAAGCAAAGTATTACTAGCGTCATCGCTGATGTTGATCAGCTTACAAAGCTATGCCGAATCACCAAGCTTCACCTACATAGGGGCTGAATATGTCGCATCTGGCAATATTAAAGTCACCGACGGAGCGTTCTCAATTGATGTCGACGCCGACGGTTTCGCGTTGAATGCCAGTGCCGAACTGGGCATTCTCTTTATTCAAGTCAGCCAGCTAGAGCTTGAAAGCGACGACTTTTTAGGCGCTTCAGTTGAAGACAGCATCACCACATTGGGCATCGGCTTAACGTTTGAACTGCCGCAAACGCAAGTTTATGCGCTAGTTCGTGGCCGCTACGATAACCTTCAATTGAATGGCGGGGTCTTGTTCGACGACGACGAAGCCGATGGCGGCATTATTGGCGGTGAAGTCGGTGTGCGTTTTAACCTAACAGATCGCTTTGAACTTAACGCCAATATAGGTAAACCAAGTGCTGATGATGGCGACAGCTTTGGCGTCGGCGCACAGTTTTTCGTTACTGACAACTTAGGCCTTACGGTCGATTTTCGCTCAATTGAAGCTGAACAAGACGATATTACTGCCGAGTTCGATACTACCTCTGTTGGTGTGCGTTATACTTTCTAAATAAAATAACGTAACTAGTTCGAATGCGTCGCCAATGGCGGCGTGGTAAGCAGAATGAATCAAAACACCGAGGTCGCTGATAACAGCGACCAAGTTAAAAAAAAGTCAGGCTCAAATAGAATTTTTGTCGACTTAGTCGTATGCATGTTAATACCAACGCTAATTTTAAAAAAATTAAGCGGCGATGACATGCTCGGACCAAATTATGCCTTAGTAGCAGCACTGAGCCTGCCGTTGCTGGTCGGCATTTGGGGCTTTATGAGCGAGCGTAAAGTCGGTTTCGTTCCGGCCTTAGGGTTTATAAGCATCTTGCTTACTGGCAGCATTGGCATTTTGAAATTACCGAAGGAATACATTGCCTATAAAGAGGCATTGATCCCTGGATTAATTGCCATTGCAACGGTTATTTCAACCTATACCAAATACCCGTTAGTTCGCACGTTTTTGTACAACGACACGTTTATGGATACCAACAAAGTATCGACAACGTTAGTTGAAAGACAAAAAACCGCCGAATTCGATAGCATGATGGTGAAAGCTACTTGGATGCTTGCCAGCTCGTTTGTCTTATCGTCGGTATTAAATTTCTTACTAGCGAAATGGATTGTAGTCAGCGAGTCAGGAACCGACGCCTTTAATAGCGAGCTTGGCACAATGAATCTCTATAGCTATCCAGTAATCGTACTGCCTTGTATGGTGATCACCATGTTCGCGATGTTTTATGTATTCAGTAACATTAGAAAGCTCACCGGCCTAACAATGGAAGATCTAGTACAACAATAGCAATGCGATAGTTCAACTGATCTTATCTAGTTAGACAAATAGAACAGTAAAAAGACTTAAACCTTGGCAGCTAGACATGCTGGATATTGGCCTAAATCATTGTTTAGAGGGCTTAAAACGGTTACATTAGCGGGCTAATCTACAGCCCATAAGCCCTAGTGATGTCATTCAATGTCCGCTGATAAACCTAATCGTAGCATCCTAATTACCAACGCTCTGCCCTACGCCAATGGCCCGCTACATCTCGGCCATATGGTCGGCTTCATGCAGGCTGATATATGGGCGCGCTTTCAAAAGACGCGTGGCCACACAGTAACCTTTGTCGGAGGAGACGATCAACACGGCACGCCAATCATGTTGGGCGCTGAGAAGCTGGGCATCACGCCACAACAGCTAATCGACAACACCGAGGCACAGCATAGAGAATCACTAAATGGTTTCTCGATTGGGCTGGATAACTTCACCGGCACCCATCACGCTGAAAATCAACGCCTAAGCGCCGAGATTTACTCAACATTGAAAGAGCGTGGACACATCGACGTGCGTGTTATCAAGCAAGCCTTCGATGAAGAGAAAGGCATGTTCCTGCCAGATCGCTATGTCAAAGGCACCTGCCCAAAATGCAAAGCCGCCGATCAATACGGAGATAATTGCGAAGTCTGCGGCACTACTTACGACACCACTGACCTGATCGATCCCTATTCTGTATTATCGGGCAAACCGCCAATTGAAAAAGAAAGCGAGCACTACTTCTTCAAAGTGAGCGAATTCGAGAGCATGCTTAGCGCCTGGAAAGACTCAGGAGCATTGCAGCCTGAAATTGCCAATAAAATAGGCGAATGGTTCGAAAGTGGTCTTATCGATTGGGACATCAGCCGTGACAAACCCTATTGGGGCTTTGAGATACCCGACGCACCGGGTAAATATTTCTATGTTTGGCTAGACGCACCGATTGGCTATATGGCGAGCCATAAAATTCATTGCGATAAAACGGGTGACGATTGGGCAAGCTATTGGCAGTATGAAAGTAGTCAAAAAAGCGGCACTGAGCTTTACCACTTTATCGGTAAAGACATTGTTCGCTTCCACACATTATTCTGGCCTGCAATGTTAGAGGCGGTCGATTACCGCAAGCCAAGTGCTGTGTTTGTTCATGGATTCTTAACGGTTGATGGCGCTAAGATGTCAAAATCGCGTGGCACCTTCATCAAGGCTGAAACCTACCTCAGGCACTTAAACCCAGAATACTTACGCTACTACTTTGCTGCAAAACTAAGCAACAACGTCGTTGATATGGATTTGAATCTTGACGATTTTTCAGCTCGGGTCAATTCCGATGTTGTTGGTAAGATGGTTAATATAGCCTCTCGCTGCGCCGGATTTATCGTCAAGCGTTTTGATGGCATGTTAGCCACTGAATCTGCCGCACCAGAATTACACCTCGAATTTGCCAACGCCGCCGAGGCGATTGCTGCGCGCTACGAAAACCGTGAGTTCTCGCAAGCGATGCGCGAGATCATGGCATTAGCCGACAAGGCCAACCAGTTTATCGACGAACACAAGCCGTGGATTTTAATCAAAGACGAAAACAAGCTCGCTGAGGTTCAGCAAGTTTGCACTGCAGGTCTAAATGCATTCAGATCACTGTGTATTTACTTAAAGCCGGTGTTGCCGAATCTCGTTAGCGATGCTGAAGCCTTCCTAAATACACCAGAACTGACTTGGGATGACTTGCAGGCGCCCTTACTGGACCACAAAATAAATAAATTCAAACCACTAATGACCCGCGTAGAAAGCGATGCGATTGAAAACATGATTGAAGAAAGCAAAGAATCACTCGAGGAAACCTCAACACTCGACCCCGATTCACCATTAGCTAAAGATCCGATCTCAGATGAAATTAGCTTTGACGAGTTTGCCAAGATTGACCTTAGAATCGCCAGAATTGTGAAGGCTGAGCATGTTGATGGCGCTGATAAACTTTTACAACTCACCTTAGACATCGGTGGCGAGACGCGAAATGTATTCGCAGGCATTAAGTCGGCTTACCAACCTGAAGAGTTAGAAGGCAAACTCACGGTGATGGTGGCTAATTTAGCGGCACGAAAAATGCGCTTTGGCCTATCTGAAGGTATGGTTTTAGCGGCCGGTCCGGGTGGCTCAGACCTATTTGTTTTAAGCCCAGACGAAGGCGCTGAGCCTGGTATGCGTGTTAAGTAGAGCGCTAAAAAATGGAGCGCGACGCAAAAATTCAAACCATCGACCAATGGTTACCGCAAACTCAGTGTACGCAATGCACTTATCCGCGTTGCCATGACTACGCTGTAGCAATTGCTGATGGCGAGGCGCAGATAAACCAATGCCCTCCTGGCGGAGATATCACGGTGCACGGTTTAGCTAATTTATTAGGGCAAGTGCCCACGCCGGTAGACCCTAAATTTGGTCTTCATAAGCCTAAGCAAGTTGCCGTTATTGA
>JAFMHC010000136.1 GCA_017854775.1 Gammaproteobacteria bacterium
CCGCGCATATGCTGCCATCATTGTTTATGCCGTTACGCGAAATTCCGTTAACGCCTAACGGAAAGGTCGATCGTAGGGCATTACCGACTCCGGACGCGAGCACGGGTCAGCATGAGTATGTGGCACCAAGTACCGAGCTTGAGCGAGTTTTATGCGAGATTTGGCAACAGCTGTTGGGCCTAGAGCGCGTGGGTGTCAGCGATAATTTCTTTGAATTAGGCGGTCATTCGCTGTTGGCTATTAAGATGATACCGCTGGTAGGTAAAGCGCTCAGCAATACCAGTAGTCTCCGTCAACAGCGTAGAAGTTTCTCAATTTCGATCGTTTTTCAACACCCAACGATTGCAGAATTACTAGCTTACTTATATGGCTCTTTTAGCGCTGGCAGTGAAAATAGTAACGGCACCGAAAACCCAGTTAAAATTAACACCGTTAGCAAAGGGCCTAAACTATTTATATTTCATGAAATATCAGGGCTTGTATCGCCATCATTTGCACTTGCCGATGCTATTGGAGATCAATTACCAGTCTATGCGTTTGAAGCTGTCGGAAATATTGAATTATCAAAGGATTGCACCAGCATTCGATCGTTAGCGAAAAAATATAAAGAAGACATACAAAGAGTTCAGCCAGAAGGGCCTTATAATTTAGTCGGTTGGTCACTCGGCGGCAATATTGCCTACGAAGTGGCCATGCAATTGTCAGCTGATGGAGAGATGGTTGGCTTTCTAGGCTTGATTGATTCTCACAAGAGAGACAGTTTTACCGCTTGGGACGTTGAGCAATTTCGCCGTGACGTATTCGATCGTCTAAAGCAAATTCTTGATTCAGTCGAGCTTGAGACTATGTTGTCGGGTTTCGAGATAGCTGAGAAAATCCCTTTAGTAAATAAACAAGACAAGCTAACTATATTAGATCGTTACCGGCAAGAAACCGGTCACGAAGGCGAGCTAGAAACAGCAAGTTATGCGATTGAACTACTCAACGCCTATCACGCGTTGACCACATGCACCAATCGACATTTCGAAAAAGAGCCGATTAAAATGGCGGTAAATTTATATGCCGCAACTGACGGAGATGCTGACATGAGTAAGTCATGGATCAAATTTTTAGAGCAGACTCCGTCGGTAATGGAAATTAAAAGCACCCATCAAACAATCATACAGCAGCCGTACGTAGAGGTTATTGCCAATGATATTGTGGGCATCTTGATGGAAAAAAAATCAAGAGCTAACCAATTTTCATGATACTTCGAGACCTTAGCGGTTGGCTTTTAGGCAAACCAATCGCTAAGTTTCCAGGTTCAAGAGCGAGCCTAGGAAAGCCCTAGTTGTTGAGGTCATATCAGGTAATATCTTTACCAGAAACATTATTAAAATCGTTGAAAAGGTCGTCAGATTGAAGAAAAATAAGCTGTTTATTATCCCGAAACCTCTCGCGTCTGCGAGGCTTAGGCTATTTCTGTTTCCGTATGCCGGTGGGTCGGCATCAATCTATACTCATTGGGCTAAGTTATTCGACGACAACCTGAATATTGAGTTGGTTTTGGTTCAGCTACCAGGCCGTGGATCGAGAATGACTGAGCCTTTACATCAGACAATGGAATCAATCATGTCTGAATTAGTCGAGCATGCTTCGTATATAACCAGCCGCCCTTATATTTTATTTGGCCACAGCCTCGGTGCAAAAATAGCCTATGAATTGGCGTGTAAACTAAGAGCCCTGGGCCTACCATCGCCAAACTATCTGATAGCCTCGGGAAGCGGTGCTCCTCATTTGCCATACGGGACTAAGCCGATTCATAACCTTGCGCACAATGCATTTATAAGCGAGCTTGAGAGACTCAATGGCACACCACAAGAAATATTGTCGAGCAGTGAGTTGCTCGAATTTTTGCTGCCTTTACTAAGGGCTGATTTTAAGATCGCCGCTGAGTATCAAGCTGACGTACGTCCGTTAGCGTGTCCGATAATGGTATTGGGCGGCACTGATGACGTGGAAATAAGTTCAGACAGACTTAATGCTTGGTCCGATCTCTCTGAAGCGAAAATGACCTTGCAGTTTATTGCGGGCGACCATTTTTTCATAAACCATAATCCAAACTTAGTGGTGCAAACAATATTGTCTTTAATCGACGAGTTGTAGGAGTTGATTTGGTATAAACCAGCTTTATATCGCAAAAATATTATGCGTATTTTGCTTTAGGTAAAACAATTAAGCGCGGATAGAGCGTTATCAATTTTTTGTCATCAAATTGGAATACGCTTATCGTTATCCAATCGGTTATTGAGTATCGTTATTCGGCCGGAACTCGTTGAACTAGCAAGTCCCCAGTCCGGTTGAGCGTTTCTCCGAGTATTGACGGCCATCTTTATTCGAGGGGCTCTAAGTAAAGGTTTGAATGAAATAGTCGGCCATGTCGACGCGATAATGGTTTGCTGTAATAGAGTGTAATATCTTTCAAACGAGCAGTTTGCCAGTCTCTAAATAGCTAGTTGAGGTCTAGTATTGCGTAAATCACCGCTTGACAATATAAGACCTTTGTCTGTTTACTTATGGGCAGACATAGTTGATCTTGTATACAAATACTTAAAAATGGAAAATTTGGGAGAATATTTAATGAAGCGAACAGGTACTAACCGACGAGCATTTTTGAAAACAGCCGCGACGTCTACTTTATTTTTATCATCTGCCTCAGCTCTATCACAAAGCGTAGATTTGGTAAGCACTAGCACGGTAATCGCCAACAGCGAGACTGCCTCAGCAACTGACCTGCTAGAGACCATTAAGGATTCAATTCAAGCTGATTTCGGTTCCGGCTTTGCTGTTTTATCTTACTCGCAGAAGCAGGGCAACACCTACGTAGAGATTGAACATCTGGAAAATTATTACACCGTGGTATCAGCTGATTTCTCGGACTGGAAAATACTTCAAAGTAGCGTCAGTTAGCGATTATCAGTAGAGAATCAGGCGGGCCTAAAGACGCACCCAAGAAGAAATAAAAAGAAGAAATAAAAAGAAGAAATAAAAAGAACAACTAAAGCCAAAAAACTAAAACCCAACAACACGCGATAAGGGAGTACCAACATGGTAGCAGCCGTAACACGTATAAGAGTTTATCCAGGAATAGGCATGGCGCGTCTTGGTAATAGTGATGAGTACTTTTTGGGGCCAGAAGCACCAGGCGTTGTCTCTGACCCTGGTGGCACCGGTGGCCCAGGCCCAAACGGCGGTAGTTATCGAGACGATGATGAGAACCTCAAGCGTCAGGCTCAGCGTTACCGACTCTACGGCTATGACGCCAATGATAATTTAGTTGGAGAAATAAATTCTGACGCCGGTGATATTAAATGGCGAGTTCATGTGCGCAATATGAAAGCCGCTAACTATGCCTTCCAAGGGGCGTATCTATTCGATAATACCAAGTTTCGTAACCCGTCAATTCAAGCTGATAAGACTGACCCAATCGACCGCGATAAATTAATTATTGATCCTGGCCCACAAAACATTGATTCGTCGACCACGCAGCCGCTTGTACTAAAAGGCGATATTTTTACCGACGTAAAGACTGGCACCTTGCCGGGCTATTTACGCTACGAATGTTTTACCCCGGTTGACCCCAACGAAGATGTCGAAGTCACTTATACCGAAGCCAAAGACATTGAGCTTGGTCAGCTTCGTTTGGACTCAAAGCAACGGTTGATTTTTGTGCCATCGCCCGGTAAGTCTGAATGCGTAACTACACCAAAAGTCGAATTATCTAACCCAAGCGAAACCTTTAACCCACCCAATGGGCCCAATCCTGATAACCCGTTAATCAATCAGTTTGCCTATTTTAATGTGCCAGGTTGGTGGGATGACACCTGTGGTGGCGAGATCGACGCCACTGTGACACTTAAAGATGGCCGAGTATTGAGCACCCGTGATGGGGTTAAAGCCGCTGCCGACGAAGGCACACGTAATGCCACAAATGGTGGTTGGATTGTTACCGCGCCGCCTAAGTATTCGCCCTATATGTATCATGTGGTGTCGATTTTAGATCGCGTGTTTGAAGCCTTTCCTGAAGCTGATCCGACTAAAGGCAAGCAAACTAATTTTTACCGTGATGTTTATCCTATTTTATCGCGTGCTGTAAATTACGGCTGGGTGAGTGCCGAGGCGTCTGGCATACAGCCTAATAGCCGTAACCTAGCGCACGGCCCGAAACAAGCGGGTAATTTGTTAAGCCCTGCGAATATAAAGGCGTTCAGCGACCCTAGCGAAAAAAGCATTTTTGTACGCAAACAAATATATGGATTAATGCGCCATGCTGAGGGCGGCAAGTTGGTTGATACATTGCCGCCAGCACCGCCTATGTCGGCACCGCCACCTCGAAAAGCCGGAGTTGGCCCAGTAGACCGTGGTAATCAAATGCCTAAGCTTTGGGGTACTGCAGGCAAGCCATTGCAAAATGATCAGCTGGGTCACAATCTGCCTAATCAATATTTAAGCCTGACTGATTGGCAGCTTAGCCGCATGAAAGATTGGGCCGATGGTAATTTTGAGGTAGGCACACTTGAGCAGCCAAAGCCGTTAGATCAGCTACCATTAGACCAGCAACCTCTTGCCATGAGCAGTGCGGCCTTAGAACCCACTATTGGTGGCGGTTTTCATCCTGGTATCGAGTTCCCATATCTAATCGCCTATCGTGAGAAATTTGCCGAGGCGTTCAGAGTTGCCGAGGGAACTGAACCGGGTTCGGTTGCCGCGTTTATGTCCAGCCCTTGGCAGGGTGATTATTGGTCGTGCAATAGTGCTTGGTGGCCAGTGCAACGGCCTGACATTGTGTTTGATTACGACGAGAAAACCGGCGACCGAACCTACAAAGAATGGTTCCGTGGCTATGACTCAGAAGGGCAGCCATTGTCGTCTTCCGACGGTTATAACCAGATGGTTTACGCATGGCCTAAGTTAGGTATGGTGCTGCCGCAGAAAGATCCGAAAACAGGTGAATTTTTAAGCGATAACAACGCGGTTGTTTATCAAGAATATCAGCGTGATCCGGCATTAAGTAAAAAGCCTAAATCAGCTAAAGACTGCAAAGATTAGATCGCGCTAATGACTAACAACGGCTCTGAAATATCGACAACAATCTGGGACGCTATCGTTATTGGCGGCGGTCCAGCGGGGGCTGCTGCGGCGATAACACTTGCTCGCAATAGTCGAAGTGTGTTGTTGTTGGAAAAGCGCATAAAGGCAGGTTTTACTTTAGGTGAATCTCTGCCGCCGGCGGCGATTGGCGTGGTTGAGCACTTTCTGGGTTCAGTTGAAAAGGATATTGGTGTAGGTATAACTAAGACTATCGGTATAACTAAGACCAAGGGCAACGTTTCATGTTGGCAACATGCGGCACCGCAAATCAGTGACTTTTTCTTTACGCCTAAGGGTTTTGGTTTGTGTATTGACCGCACTAATTTTGATCAAGCATTGAGAGATGTTGCGCTTAAGTGCGGTGTGTCAGTACTTTATGGCGCGCAATTAACAGGCTGTCGTCGCAGTGAGAATTATCAGCGATGGGACGTTGAGGTAAGCAGCAAATCAAGCAAACAAACCTACCACGCTAAGTACTTACTCGATTGCTCGGGTCGGCGTTCAGTGGTCGCTCGGGCGTTGGGCATTGAGCGTCAGTGTCATGATAATTTGTTTGCCTATGCTCAACGCTTTGTATCAGCCAGCGGAGAAGACTCAGGTTTAGATAAAGACGCTTATACGCGTATAGAAGCCAGCCCCGAAGGCTGGTGGTATAGCAATAGGTTACCATTAGCGAATACGTCAAAGTCAACTGAGCGCTTGGTGGTGTTACATACCGATAAAGATTCGAGTGCGGCGCAGCAAGCTGCAACGCCCTCTGGGTTTCTAAAATTAATTGCGCAAAGCCCCCATATATCGAGTTACCTGAATAAGTTTGCTTATACGCCAATCGGAAAAATCAAAGGCGCGGCGGCTGGTAGCGAGCGTCTAGTGCAATTTTGTGGCGAAGGTTGGTTAGCCGTTGGCGACGCCGCGCAGGCTTACGACCCACTTTCATCGCAAGGCATTTATAAGGCGCTTAATTCGGCTAGCTCGGCTGGCCAGATGGTTAATTATGCGTTGGCTAAATCAGAGCAAAGCCCAAGTTCTGAAAACGATGATCAGTTTTTTCTAAAACGCTATGCGCATGAGCAAGAGCAGCTTTGGGCTGACTATGTGCAACAGCATAAATATTATTACGCTAGCCAGCCACGTTGGCTAGATCAACCATTCTGGAATCAACGCGGTTCATCAACCGACGTTGGTTCAGAGAGTCAATTGGTAAGAGGTGTGTTATGAAATCAATCCGCAAGGTGTTTGCATTAGTCGTTAGTCTGTCAGCTCTGGTCGGCCTTTTTGTGGCTGTTGGCGCCGTATCGGCTACGGGTAGCGTTTTTGCTAAAGCCACCGCTACTGACGACTCTAATTCGGCCTACGTTGATGACTCTAGTTCGGCCTACGTTGATGACTCTAACCCGACCTATGTCAATGATGGTAAGACGGTACCAAAGCCGGTTTTTCAGCTCGGTGATACGCCGAGCCAGCCCTTAGCAGAAGGCTCCGAACAAGCTCAAGGGTTTATCGATTTTTATAACAATACCTATCTAAAGAATTCGGTGCCGATCACGCTGTTAAAGAAGCAAGACGTTGTTTGGTTTCCACCGCAACGCGCTGGCGATACTTCACTTGAACTTGTGGCAAGGGCAACTCCCGGTGAAACACTTAACTGCGACCCAGGGGACCCCGGTTATCCGCCGACAGGTTACCCGATTGTTTGTCGTGATGATTTTTCGACCGGTGAATTTTGCCAAGCCTGTCACGACAGCGCTTTGTTTGTCGAGGGCGGTGGCTTACCGCAGATGGCCTATTTTTCAGAACCGACACCGCCCGCTGAGTACTCAGATGGCGAGCATAAAACCTGGTTAGTTAATTGGTCTCAATATGGTGATTGGAGCGCGAACATAATGCGCCTCGCGACCCGCGATCCAATATGGCAAGCGCAAATTGAAAGCGAAACCAATCAACACCCCTATGCAGACCCAGCGGTGATACAAGACGTGTGCTTTAGCTGCCATGGCGAAATGGGTGAACGCCAACTCAAGGTTGATCATGGTAAAGACCAAACGTTCTGTACTGATATATTCTATGCCACAGTACCCGGTGTGCTATCAAAGAAACAGCAGGGCAAACCTTACCCATTTACTGGCGATTGCGAGCCAATTAAAGGTAAATCTATACAGGCGCATCCAGACCTTTATGCAAAATATGGCTCCTTAGCACGCGACGGAGTTTCCTGTGAAACCTGTCATCGTATTGGCCCAGAGAAGGGCGCAGGCCAGTGGAACGGTAAAGACTACGAGGTGTTTTATGGCCCGCTAGACACCTATAACGTGAAGAATCGTCAGACTGATAACCCAGTGCCCTTAGAGCATGAGTTTACCGCCACGTTTGAGTACGACATGAAGAATATAATGACTCCAGACCCGGTCAGTATTCTCGACCCAGTGCCGATGTTGAAAGACGATAACTTGAATATAGCGCAGGCCTATGACAAGAAAAATGGGGTTAGTTATCTGAAACAGTCGGTTATTTGTGGCGCTTGCCATGTGCTGATCGTGCCACAGATTCCTACCGCATTTAAACCGAGTGCGCCACTACCCGATACGAGTGATGCATTAAAGCTAGCCTACCCATATTATGAACGGCCTAACGCCTGCGGAAAAAACACCAAAACGTTTGCTAAAGCCACTAATGGTGAGTACGGCAACCCAGTTACCGACCAATGCGTTGGTCTTGGCTATGAACAAGCTACCTACCTAGAATGGATCAACAGTAGCTTTGCCAGTGAAGGTGACAATGAAAATACCTGTCAGGGTTGTCATATGCCATTGGTCACCGACCCGACCGACGGAACTAATCACGGCGCTATTATGGCGCAATCAACCGACGGCCTAACCGCCAAAACGTATCGTCGTCACCGCCTAATGGGCATCAATCTGCCGGTGTTCGAAATGTTCATCCAGTTCCCTGACGTGTTAGGCGTATCGGCCACCGACGACAATGTGCCACCGGCGGCAGCTACCACAACAGGCGAGGGCGCAGACTTTATCCAAAATTATCTGCTCAACGGCCAAATGGCAATCGTTGAGCAAGCGACTAGCCAAGCCAATGGTAACGGGCTAAAGGTTGATTCAACCGTGGCAGACAAACAAGCCGCCGTGCAAATAAGCATCGATTCAATTGCGCTCAAAAACGGCAATCTTAACGCCGATCTAAGTGTGGTCAACAACACCGGTCATAAATTCCCATCAGGCGCTGGTTTTCGCCGAGCGTTTATAAAGTTCGAAGTGCTCGACAGTAACGGCGATGTCTCCTGGGTATCAGGTCAAACTAATCCTTACGGTGCGATTTGTAATGGGCTTTGTGTTGAAAATAAAAATTCGACCTACAACCTGCTAAGTAGTGAAGTGCCCGGCGGCAACCCAGTTAACCTTCAACCGCATTATTCAACCATCACCTCACAAAGCCAGGTGCAAATCTACGAAGTTCAAGCGGTTGATGACCGAGGTGTTCTAACCTCGAAAACGCTATCACTATTCCATGACGCAAAAGACAACCGACTACTACCAAGAGGGTTTAAAACGTCAGAAGAGCTAGGTTGCAGCAAAAACCCAAGCGCCGGAACAGAAATATTCGGAATTAAGCAATGCTCAGCCGCCTACGCGACCGATCCTCAGCTAATGCCGTTGACGCTTAACAGCACAATTGCCAAAGACGTTCACTATACCGAATCGAAGTACGCAGGCTCCGACTCAATAAGCTACGCGATTCCGCTAGCCGACATCAAAGGAGGCAAACCAGCCTCAGTCCGCGTGACGATGGAATATCAAACCATTCCGCCGAATTTTCTCGCAGCACGATTCCAAGAAGGCTTCTCACAGGAAAAAGGTGCCTATCTACCAGCCACCGAACGCAGCATTTATTTAACCAGTCATTTAAATACCAACCTGAAACTGAAAAGCGAACATCCGGATAATCCAGATCTAACGTTTACAAAGAATTGGACTACTAGTATTTATCAGGCTAAGGCTGCGCTTGATTAACCGATGATTGCAGCTAAACAGCGGTGCTGTTTAGCTGTGACGGCTATCGCTTGATTTTAGGGTCTATCAATTAGGGTCTATAAATTAGGGTTGGATAATGGCTTTTAAATAACTCGATGCGGACATTCAACGGTGTCAGGCAAAAGGCATGATATATCACCGTACCTTTTCCTTAACGCGTCTTAATGTAGTTCCTCTGCAAGAAAATCGAAAACAAACCGAATCCGTTTGCTAGCTTTTAATTCACGATGTGATGTCAGCCATATTGGAAACGAAATCGGCTCAATACTGGTAAGTACTCTTTCAACAAGAGGTTCGCGATCACCTATATTGTCCGGGACTATTCCAATTCCTAGGCCTTGTTTTACCATCTCCCAGTGAACGATGTGGCTCTCGGATTCAATACCTAAATTGTCTTCTGATATTGCGAATCCTCTTTCATTCATCTGTTTTAAGAAAACGCTCTTGTCGCCAATGGCTAAGAACTGTGCATTTTTAAGGTCATCTAGAGTGGCCAGCGATCCATATTGTTCGGTGTGGTTTTTGGCCGCGTAAAATGGAGCATCAACATCCTTTATTTTTTTTGAAATAAGTTCGGCTTCTGTCGGTCTAAAACTGCGTATCGCGATATCCGCTTCGCGACGAAGTAAGTCACTTGCTTCATTTGACGAAACCACTTTTATGCTAATGCCGGGTTCTGCCATTCTCAATTTATAAATGATCGGCGGAAGTAGGTAACTCGCATGTATTTCACTCGCTGCAATACACACATTGCCGTCCATTGAATCTGAACGCTTGGTTGCCGCTAGTGATACTTGATTTGCGGCATCAGCCATCGTTTTTACATGGCCTAATAAATCCAGCCCGCTTGATGTTAGTGAAAGGCGTCCTCCTACACGCTCAAACAGCACAACACCTAATTGTGATTCCAGGGCAGATACTTGCCGACCAAGAGTGGGTTGCGTCATACCAAGCGCTCTGGCAGCCGCAGATAGAGAGCCTTCTTCTGCCGTCACTAAGAACGCACGCGCTCGGTTCCAATCAAAAGATATTGAATTCCAGTCCATACATTAATGCATGTCTATCATGCCTAAATAGTCGATTTCCATACTATAGCGCATGACATAAACTCTCAGGCATATTTAATAGAGCCAGGTAGAGGAAATATAGAATGAAAGTGTTAGTTATAGGTGCAAGTGGAGCAACAGGCAGACTCGTTGTTGAGCAGTTACTTAATCGAGGGGTTGAAATAAATGCGATACTCCGTTCGCTTGATTCTCTACCAGACAGCCCCAGTTTAAACAAAATCCAAGCGTCGGTGCATGAGCTAAGTAGCGCAGAAATTGGTGAGTATATGCAAGGCTGTTCTGCGGTTGTTTCCTGCCTAGGGCACAATCTTACATTTAAAGGTATGTTTGGTAAGCCTCGTTTACTCGTTACAGATACTCTTAAATGCGTGTGTCGCGCTATCGAATCCAACGATGGCGAGGCTGTTAAAGTTGTCCTTATAAATACAACTGGTAACAGTAATCGAGACATCCCCGAAATACCTCCGTTAAGCCAGCGTATCGTGGTTGCAATATTAAGAGTCTTGCTGCCTCCACACTCAGATAATGAAAAGGCGGCGGACTTTTTACGCACTCAAATCGGTCAAAATAATACAGCCATTGAATGGTCTGCCGTTCGCCCTGATGCTCTGGTCGACGAAGAGAAAGTTAGTGAATACGACGTGCATACTTCACCGATTAAAAATGCAATATTTGATTCTGGAGCAACAAGTCGAGTTAACGTCTCGCATTTCATGGCTGAACTGATATCAAATGAACGCACATGGCTGAAGTGGAAGGGGCGCATGCCCGTAATTTATAATCGTGTATAAAATGGAAATATAGCTTGTCACGTTTTGAGTTTTGAAGGATCGCCAAGGGCGAGGAGCAGTCATCGAGTGATTTGATTTTTCAATTCGTCTCGAACGAACTCATAAGGATGAATTCTGTACTTCAAAAACTTGAACCGTCTAATTGTTAATATTTTTCAGAAATAATTTTGGATAACATACTGTTAAGCATTTTAATTACCTAATTGGAGCAATTACCATGAAAATGAATTATTTTGTATTTGGAACAAATAATAAAGAAAAGGCAGTCGCGTTTTATGATGAATTATTTGATGGGTGTGGAGTAAATAAAATCCCAGCCGAAGGGCGGATGACGCTATGGGGTAACGAAGACTTTATGTTTTCCATAGCCGAGCCGTTCGATGAAAACCCAGCATCGAACGGGAATGGTACTATGCTTGGCCTCCATGTTGATTCTATTGAAGAGGTTAATCGATTACATAACAAGGCTCTTGATTTAGGAGGCATGAGCGAGGGCGAGCCTAAAATACGTTCTAGCATGCATTCGGCCTATGTAAGAGACTTAGACAATAATAAAATTTGTTTCTATACGAGTAATGCTTAATAAAACGCTCAACCGCACAATTCGCCTCTTTGCTGAGCGTTAACGAAACGGCCGTTTAGGGCAGAGGCTGTGTGAAAACGTCTTAAGAGTTATAATGGTT
>JAFMHC010000367.1 GCA_017854775.1 Gammaproteobacteria bacterium
CACCGACCTCACTGATTTGCACGGTAATCTTAGTCAGGCCGTATTGCTGCAGAGACTGTGTCACGCTCCAGTTCAATAAGGCCGGCAATTGCCACCATACAATGCCCGACAACAAGCCTAGTGCGCCGAGCAAAAATAACAAGCAAAAGAGAAAACGCTTACGAATGGGTCACCTTCAGTGATTAAGCTTACGCACACTAATTTAAGCCGCAAGACTAACCGATCCGAGCAATAGTGATCAACCGGATAAGTTGGTTCAGCAGAGAATAAAGGCTTCAATAAAATCTAATGCCCTTTCTCCCGATTAGTGCAATATCAGAATTACACTGAGAAAAAACAGTGCCCATACTGCTCGACTTGAACTGCTAAATAAGCAACTAGCTGCCTAAGTGAATAAGCGATTACTCAGCCATACTGCTTGGTAGGGGTTGAGGCTCAGCATCTGCTTTTGCGCATCGACGGAGTCACCGCTAATAAGGTCTAGCCAGCCGTCTGTGCCAACTAGGTTGACCGAGTTAAGTGGTATTTCGATAGCTTGATCGGTGACGTTGTGTAAACAAAATATTGACTGATCGCGTCTTAGGCTTTGTCGCCAGAATGCAAAAACCTCATCGCCGAGGTGCAAGGTGTATTGAGCCGCATTTGGGTGAAAAGCCGGTTGTGCACGGCGCAGAGCTAATAGCGCCAACATTTTTCGATAGACGTGATAGTGATGGCTGTCTTGGTCGTCAAGCTGCTGCTGTAAATTATCCCAATCCCAACGGTGACGGTTTATACATCGATTTTGGTTCGAGAGGCCAGAGCGTTGGTAGTCATTTTGGGTGCCCATTAGGCTATGAATATAGATGCCTGGTACACCTTCGAGTGCAAACATAATGGCATGCGCACAGAGGAATCGATCGATCTGAAATTGGTCTGGCCCTTTGCTTGTTCCTTGCAGCGCATCAAATAATGCCACGTTGATCTCATAAGGGCGCGGGTCGCCAGACTCACCGCTGCGCCATGATATCTTTGCGCCATGGTTTTCCATGGTAGCGACTAGGCTTGATATCTCTTGTTCGCTGAGTAAACCTTCGGCCGGTCGCAAACCAATTCCGTCATGCGAGGCGATGAAATTGAAATAGAAGTTGCCGGCCTGCGCAGGAGGCATACTCATTTGCCATTGTTTAAGGTAAGCGCTTGTTCCTGCGACTAAGGCATGCAGAACTAAGGGCGGCAGCGAGAAGTTATACACCGCATGCGCTTCGTTACCGTTACCAAAATATGACAGGTTTTCAAGATTCGGGACATTAGTTTCGGTAATTATGATGGCTTGAGGTGAATGCTCTTCGATCAGGGTTCGCAACAAGCGAGTTACCTCGTGTGTCTGAGGAAGATGTATGCATGAGGTGCCAATTTCTTTCCATAAAAAAGCGATCGCGTCTAAACGAAAAATCCGAACACCTTGCTCGAGGTATCGCCGTATGATTCCAACCATCTCCAGTAGTACATCAGGATTAGCAAAATTAAGATCCACCTGATCGTGACTAAAGGTGCACCAAACTAGCTTCTCACCGTCTAAGGTTGGAGTTTCTTTTAGCAGGGTTGAGGTGCGTGGGCGTACAACTTGTGATAGGTCGTCGTCGGCTGACGCCTCGACAAAATAGTCGGCGCCTGGATGCTTACCTTGCTTATATTTCTCAAACCAAACGCTGCGCGCTGAACAATGGTTAATTACTAGGTCAGCCATTAGATCGTAGTCTTCGGCAATGGCCTTGATGTCATCCCAGTTGCCAAAGCTTTGATTGACCTCGACATAGTTGATCACCGAAAAGCCATCGTCGGAACTATAGGGAAAGAAGGGTAGAATATGTACGCCACTTACCGCTGTTTTTAAGCGCTGATCGACAAACTTTTTAAGCGTTTGGAGGGGGGCTTGTTGGTCTTCGATGACACTGTCTGCATAGCTAATCAGCCACGCATCTGACTGCGACCATGTGTTCTGGAATGGTTCGGTGGTGCACTCACCAACTTTAACGCCGATGCGTCTGAGTAAACGCCGAGCTAGGCGTTCTTGGTCGTGGTCTGGGTAGATTCGCGAGAGATGATCTACCACCTTTTGGAGTCTTTGCATTGGGGTGCCTCAGCTAAATTCTTGCATATCTAACTCGACCGCCTCGAGTAATTTTTCTTGCACATCGGGGATCGCGCTGACCACCCGATTCCAACTTGGGATAAACGGAGTTTCCATCGGATTATCTAAAAAGTCGTTACCTGCTTGCAGCACATTTTGGGCAAACATCTCAATTGCTTTCTCCTCTTTATGAATGTCGAGTTTGAGGCCATTCATACGCGCATCATTGTAATAGGTTTCAACAAAATCCAATGCGATGCGAAAGTAAGTTGCCTTAATTGCACGGAAGGTTTCGGCGTTGAACACCACGCCATTAGTGGCTAATTTTCGATACAGCGCCTTGCAGATATCAATCGACATTTTTGATAGCCCTTTGGCGCTGTCTTCGGCCGATAGATCTTGATGCTTGTGGTCGTAGGAGTCGGCAATATCGGCTTGGCAAATTCGGTTGTTGGCGTAGTTTCGATTTAGCTCTGAAAGCACACCAATTTCTAAGCCCCAATCGCTAGGAATTCTTATGTCGTTTATTACGTCGGTGGCGAAAGAGAACTCACCCGCTAATGGATAGCGAAAACTGTCGATGTAATCGAGATAGTCGTTTTGCCCGTACACTTTTTTTAAGGCCCGAACCAGTGGCGTCACTAGCAGCCTCGACACCCGCCCATGAATTTTTCCGTCGGCGACTCGGGCGTAGTAG
>JAFMHC010000137.1 GCA_017854775.1 Gammaproteobacteria bacterium
GTATACTACTAACCCTGATACTTCGACCGGCGATGGCATCGCTATGGCGTGGCGAGCAGGTTGCCGCATCGCCAATATGGAATTCGTGCAATTTCACCCGACGTGCTTGTATCATCCCTACGCCAAGGGATCTCTGATTTCAGAGGCCGTTCGTGGCGAAGGCGGTTTACTACGACTACCAAATGGCGACCGGTTTATGGACGATCACCATGAATTGGCCGAGTTGGCCCCGCGTGACATTGTTGCCCGCGCTATCGATTACGAGATGAAGAAAGGCGGCTTCGACTCTGTCTATTTAGACATTAGCCATAAAGGTAAAGAATTTATCTTAGATCACTTTCCGAATATTGCCGCGAGCTGCGAAAACTACGGTTATGACATGACCACACAACCGATCCCGGTTGTGCCTGCAGCTCACTACACCTGTGGTGGCATCATGACGGATTTGCGCGGCCGAACCGACCTTAAACGTTTATACGCAGTAGGCGAGAGTAGTTGTACTGGGCTGCACGGTGCCAACAGATTGGCTAGCAATTCGCTACTCGAGTGCTTAGTTATTGCTGAATCGGCCGCGGATGATATACGTCAACGCTTGAAGAAGGACGAGAGAACCCTGCCTGAGTTGCCCGAATGGGACGAAAGCCAAGTATCAGATCCTGATGAACGCATTGTGGTGTCTCATAACTGGGATGAACTACGCCGATTCATGTGGGACTACGTTGGCATCGTGCGCACCGATAAGCGACTTGAACGAGCGCAAAACCGGGTGAATTTGTTGCAGCAGGAGATTATCGAATATTATGGAAACTTTCGAGTCAGTAATGACTTAATTGAATTGCGTAATCTAGCGACAATTGCAGAGCTAACGATTGAATGCGCTTTAACTCGTAAAGAGAGCCGAGGCCTGCACTACACCTTAGACTACCCAGAAATTAAAGCGCACGCTAGAGATACAATTTTGACGCCAAATAACTTCGTCGGCCATGCTCCAGTGCCTGAGTGGGGCAATAGCTGAGGAAATCAACATTGCTGCTTACCTCCGCTGCTATAATAAATTAAGTCCTTTTTGATGCGAACCATAACTTAAATTTATGGAAAACCTTGTATCATAAGACTCAAGAGATTAAAAAACTGACCGATGGTTTCCAATATTTGGCTCGAAACCCAGGGAATAGATTGGCAGCTGAGCCTGCACTGATCTAATAAGTTGGTCGGTGCAACGATCGCTGATACGCCCTGTTTTTGTATCAATATTGAAATTTCAGGCATTTTGTTTTTTACACTGGCGCTTCTACACTGGCGCTTTCGACACCGGCACTTTCTACACCGGCACTTTCTACACCGGCTTTATGGCTGAGGCGCTGAGGCCTCACAATCAGCTTAATTAAATTTATTTTCTGGGGAGAGTTATGCAAGATCCACTATCAAGAGTTGATTTAAACCTTCTAGTTGCCTTTCAGGTGCTAATGCAAGAAAAGAATGTAACGCGAGCAGCCGAAAGGATGTTCGTAACGCAACCCGCGATGAGTAAGACTTTAAACCGCTTACGCAATCTGATTGATGATGAACTTTTCGTGCGCTCATCCCATGGTCTCACCCCAACGCCAAAGACACTTGAGTTAGAGAAGCCAGTTAACGATATTCTGAATCAGCTCACTGAGCTTATGGTTCACAATAAAGAGTTTGATCCAGCGAATACAGCGGCGACAATCTCACTTGCGACACTGGGCGCATCGGCAAGCGTTGGGATGCCGGCGTTCATCAATAAGCTTCGTCAGAACGCACCAAAGTTGATGTTAATAAGCCAAAACATTGATGATAAGTGGGAAGATCGACTACGATCGGGGAATTTAGACTTTGCTATTGTGGCAAAAAACAAATTCAGTGATGACTTTGTCACGCGCAAGCTAATGAGTATTAAGCCTGTATTGTATATGCGCAAAGATCACCCACTAGCCTTAGTTGAGCACATCACACTTGAGCAGCGGCGCGAGTATCAGCATATGGCAGTTTATTTTCCGAATTTTGAGACCACTAGGGAAGATATGAAAAAGCTGTTTGCCTCGTTTGGCATTCTATCCAACGTGCCGTTTTTGACCACCAACCTATTGGTGTGCCTCGAGACTCTACGCAAAACAGACATGCTGATGATCGCATCAGATCGATTAATGGATTCATCCTTAGTGAGCGAGCATTTCGTTAGTAAACCACTAGATGATCTGATTGATTTAAAAATTGACACCTTATCTCTAGTTCAGCACGTGAGAACTAAGAACTCAGCATTGCACCAGTACTTAACAAAATTAATCGTCGAAAGCTTTGCTTATCCTGACGTGCTCTAGGCGATCTGTCGGATAATGGTTTGCGCCATCAGACAGTCTTATTTTAAGCTGGCTTTTCGTTTATTTGAGACTGTTCCATTGCCCGAAAACAAACGGACAAATAGACCAAAGCCGCGTTTTCGTGCTTATGAAATTCATTATCTGACAGAACTATTAGCGCTGAATATATGGCGGCGCGCCCTTCCCAAGCAATCGATTTTGAAAAATATGCTAAGCCAGAAACAGCTTATAGCCCAGAAAGAGCCCTTAATTTATTAACAATATCAGCTAAACCCTCATCCTCAGAGTCGTACCTCCCCATCAACCAGTCCATTATCACTGGGTCTTGTACATCAAGCAGACGCTGAAAATTAGCTTGTTCAGCGTCGCCCAATTTAGCATAGTCACTTTGCAAGAATCGGCCAAATAGTACGTCTAGCTCCCTGATGCCTCTACGACACCGCCAGACCAATTGATTCTCGTTTAGCATAATAATAAGCGATCGCTTAGAGCGACCGCTCCGCTATCATCTTCTTAATTTCACTGATTGCCTTACCTGGGTTCAAACCTTTTGGGCAAGCATTAGTACAATTCATAATGGTATGACAACGATATAGTTTGAATGGGTCTTCTAAGGCATCCAAACGCTCGCCTGTCGCTTCGTCACGACTGTCAGCTAACCAGCGATAGCTTTGCAGCAAGATAGCTGGGCCTAAATATTTATCACTATTCCACCAGTAGCTCGGGCAGGAAGTAGAACAACAGGCACAGAGTATGCATTCGTATAGACCGTCTAACTTTTCACGGTCTTCTTTCGACTGCAAACGTTCAGCGGCCAGTGAAACTGGCGTTTTAGTTTTCAGCCATGGCTCAACCGACGCGTATTGTGCGTAAAAGTGAGTCATATCCGGTACCAAATCCTTAATCACCGACATGTGCGGCAACGGATAAATTGGCACGTCACCTTTGCATTCGTCTACGCCTTTAGTGCACGCTAAGGTATTGGTACCGTCAATATTCATTGCGCATGAGCCGCAGATACCTTCACGGCATGAGCGTCTAAATGTCAGCGTTGGATCTATTTCGTTTTTAATCTTGATCAATGCATCAAGCACCATCGGCCCACAATCGTCCATATCAACATCATAAGTGTCAGTATGTGGGTTTTTGTCATCATCCGGTGACCAACGATAAACTTTAAAAGAGCGAACATTTGTTGCACTAGCAGGTGCAGGGAAATGCGTGCCTTTCTCAACTTTAGAGTTCTTTGGTAAGGTAAATTCAGCCATTATTTTTTCCTCTTAAACCTAGTTCGTAAGCGTTTAATAAACGCGTGGTTTCGGTTTGATGTATTCCACATCATCGGTCATGGTGTAAGCATGAACCGGGCGGAAATCAATCGTCGTATTATGTTGCTCGTCACACCATGTAAGCGTGTGCTTCATCCAGTTCTCATCATCACGATCAGGCATATCATCTCGAGCATGAGCACCACGACTCTCGTCACGGTTAGCCGCTGAATTCATGGTAACCACCGCTTGGCTTAACAAATTCTCTAGCTCTAAGGTCTCGATTAAGTCAGTGTTCCAAATCAAACCACGATCGGTGGTTTTAACATCGGCAAAACTAGCCGCTGTTGCTGCCAACTTATCAACACCTTGATTCATCACTTCGCCGGTACGGAATACCGCGCAATGCGCCTGCATGGTGCGCTGCATCTCTAAACGAATTTCAGCCGTTGAGCGAGATCCATCCGCATGACGTAACTTATCTAAGCGCTCAAGCGTCTCTTTACCAACGTCTTCAGAAAAACTTGACATCGGTTCACTTGGATCAACCGTCTCTCTTGCTCGCAATGCTGCGGCACGACCAAACACAATCAAATCAAGGAGTGAATTCGAACCTAAACGATTGGCTCCATGCACTGATACACAAGCCGCTTCACCGATTGCCATCAGGCCTGATACGACACTATCTGGATCACCGTCTCTCAGAGTCAGAACTTCGCCATGATAATTAGTCGGAATACCGCCCATGTTGTAATGCACGGTAGGCAATACTGGTATTGGCTCTTTAGTCACATCAACACCAGCGAAAATTTTAGCCGACTCGGAAATGCCTGGTAAACGTTCATCTAATAAATCGGCACCTAAATGCTCAAGATGTAGGTAGATATGATCTTTATCTGGACCCACGCCTCGGCCTTCGTTGATCTCAATTGTCATTGAACGAGAAACAACATCGCGCGATGCTAAGTCTTTGGCATTCGGCGCATAGCGCTCCATGAATCGCTCACCTTCAGAGTTAGTTAGATAACCACCTTCTCCGCGAGCGCCTTCGGTAATTAGACAGCCTGCGCCATAAATTCCGGTAGGATGAAATTGTACGAACTCCATATCTTGCAACGGTAAGCCAGCACGCAACACCATTGCATTGCCATCACCGGTACAGGTGTGCGCTGAGGTTGCTGAAAAGTATGAACGACCATAGCCACCCGTTGCCAAGACAACTTGCTTGGCGCGATAACGATGGATAATTCCGGTCGCCATATCAATGGCAATAACACCTTTGCATTCGCCGTCTTCCATAATCAAGTCTAAGGCGAAAAACTCGATGAAGAATTGTGCGTCATGCTTGAGTGCTTGTTGGTATAGGGTATGCAGTATCGCATGACCGGTGCGGTCAGCTGCGGCGCAGGTGCGCAAGGCTTGGCCTTCACCATAGTGAGTGGTCATGCCACCGAATGCGCGTTGATAAATCTTACCGTCTTCAGTTCGCGAAAATGGCACGCCATAGTGCTCAAGTTCATAGACCGCAGCCGCAGCGTTACGGCACATATATTCGATTGAATCTTGGTCGCCTAACCAGTCTGACCCTTTCACAGTGTCATACATATGAAAACGCCAATCGTCTTCACCCATGTTACCCAATGCCGCACTCATGCCGCCTTGCGCCGCAACTGTGTGACTCCGAGTTGGAAATACTTTGGTCAGACACGCGGTTGATAAACCGGCTTCTGCCATACCAAAAGTCGCGCGTAACCCAGCGCCACCAGCGCCAACAACAACCACATCAAATGAGTGGTCAATAATTTGATAATCGCCTTTCACGAATTAGCCTCCTATCGAAACTTTTAGCACTGCGATAATAGCCAATACAGCCATAATTACTGCAGCAAATTTTGTACCCAACAACAGAACCAAATTGATCCATTTAGTTGGTACATAATCTTCAATAACAACTTGCAAACCCGTTTGCGCATGAAACAGGGCTGTTAGTGTAAATAATAAAACAATAGTTGCGTTTATCGGTGAGCTTAGCCATGCCTGAGCTTGTGCATGTGTGCCGCCAGCTAAACTGAGTACCGAGATAACGAACCATAAGCCCATTGGAATGAGTGCAATCGCTGTAACGCGCTGCCACCACCAATGAGAGAAACCATGCTTAGCTGAGCCTAAACCCGTCGCTTGAGATAGTGGGCTACGAAATTTCATTACGCGCCTCCTTTAAGAGCAAAGACAATAGTTATTGCGGTTAGTGTTACAGCGCTTGCGAGGACCGCGTAACCCGATTTATTTAACGTCTCTAAATCGTGACCTTTACCAGCATCCCAAAAGAGGTGGCGAATACCGTTCGACATATGATAAAAAAATGAGAATGCCCAAGCCAATAAAAACAGCTTTGCGAACCAATGTGAAAAACACGCTTGAAGCTCGGCATAAGCCTCTGGGCCACTGGCAATACTCATTAACCAATAAACTAATACCGGCGTACTAACAGCCATAAAGCTACCGAACACCCGATTGAGGATCGATAACACAGACGTTATCTGTGGCTTATAAACCGACAGATGAGGTGATAGGGGTCTCTCTTTTTGCATATCAGAGTTACTCTCTTTGAATTATTAGAATTCTTGCTTTCGGTATACGCGGACGTTACCGATCATTCGTGGTCCAAGCCTGATTTAGGCTGGAGGCATTCTACAACATGTTTTAAGGAAGTAGCAGGCGATAGATCAGAAACTAGAGCATTAACGGTAATTAATTTACTGAATACGGCTCTATTTCGATATAGATCGAGTTTTCTAATGCTCATTAGGCCATTCCGAGACTCAAGGGGGATTAAAAATCGTAACAACGCCCTTTCGATTCCCAATCTCCGTAACGCGTTGGCTCTAAGCCTTTTGGCCCATTAATTTCTTTCGCTAACGGCTTTACGGGCTTGGTTGATTTAGCGTTTACATCAGGCGCCTTGACCTTAGCTTGTTGTTTGGTCGTGACGCCGGCTTTCTGCTGTTTTTCACCAAGGGTATTGTCGGATTTTAGTTGCTTATTCATAACTTCTCTCGTTTGCCCAAGCAAAGCAATTAAGGTCGCTTAAGCTAAGGCTCTTAATGATATTCGGCAATGCCGATAATGTTATTCGACGAGACCGATGATAGCATGCTGGTTATGAAATTTTATTCACCCATATAGTAGCTATGAAACTCGATTCAAAACATCACCCGATCAACAACCTAAGTGTCTTAAAGTTCAGCGGCGCGGACACCCTAAGCTTTCTACAGGGCCAGCTCAGCAATGATCTTAACGCACTATCATCAAGCTGGCAGTTCAGTGGGTATTGCAACCCCAAAGGTCGTTTATTGGCACTATTTCAAGTCTGGAAAAATGGTGAGGATATCTACGCAACTATCGACCGCACACTAGTAGACGCCACCGTTAAGCGACTGCGTATGTATGTAATGCGGAGCAAGGTGGTTATCGATCAACTTGAGACAGCCAGATGCACAGGTGTGATCGGCGACTCATCGCAGTCAAGCAGTAAGCTTGATGAAAATGCAGAGCGCTTTTCAATCGATATTAGCCAATCTACACACACACTATATTTTGGTGATAGAGCATTGATCATCGAGCTCGCCCCCAATGATTCGACCACACCAGCGCAGGCTGACTCTCAGGTCTGGGACCTAGCCAGCATTAGCAACGGTGAACCAACCATCAACGCCGACAATGTCGAAATGTTTGTACCTCAAATGGTTAATCTCGACCTACTCGGCGGCATCAACTTCAAAAAGGGCTGCTATACCGGGCAAGAAATTGTTGCTCGCATGCACTATTTAGGTAA
This sequence comes from Gammaproteobacteria bacterium, assembly GCA_017854775.1. GTDB lineage: Bacteria > Pseudomonadota > Gammaproteobacteria > Arenicellales > Arenicellaceae > Arenicella. The sequence continues at coordinate 7,446 of JAFMHC010000137.1, forward strand.
ATTGAAACAACGCATGTTTGTTTGCAAACTTGATGGCATTGCCACTTCTGGCGAAAAAATCTTAGCCGGCGAGAAAAATGCTGGCAACATTGTCTCAGTCGCTAAAGGCTCAGTTTCGGCTGCTAGTGGCTTGGCGCTTGCAGTGATTCGCCGCGAGCTAATTAATAATGAACTGGCCACCGAGTCAGGCGCTAAACTTGTGCCATGGGCTACACAGCCTTATTCAATTCCAGACTAAACAATCGCGCTTGAAAAACCGAGCTGGGCACCAATCGCAGTTGGCGCCCGATGAGCCTCTTAGCCAAAGGTTTGGCAGTCTTGGATGTCGCCCGAGCTCATACCTTGCTTAAACCATCGAATGCGTTCTTGAGAGCTTCCGTGGGTAAAATTTTCTCGCCTTGGCGCCCTACCCGCTCTGCGCATGATGGTGTCATCACCGACCGCCTCGGCCGCCTTAATACCCTCTTCAATATCTCCAGCCTCCAAGATTGCGCTTCGCTTTTCGGTATGATTAATCCAAATGCCAGCGAAACAATCTGCTTGCAACTCCATCTTAACTGATAGCGCATTGCCTTCCACCTTAGACGCGCTAGCTTGCTGCTGCCGTACGCCTTTAGCAATACCAACAATATTTTGCACATGATGACCGACTTCGTGCGCTATAACATAAGCAAAAGCGAAATCGCCCGAGGCGCCCATTTGCTTCAGGTCATCTAAGAAACTTAAGTCTATGTAAATTTGGTAGTCACCAGGACAATAAAAAGGCCCAGAAGCAGCCGAACTGACCCCGCAAGCCGAATCCACTTGGCCATTATAGAGAACCAACGTTGGAGGCTCATAACGTTGACCGGATTGTGCAAATACAGCCATCCAAGTATCTTCTGTTTCAGCCAAAATAGTGCTGACGAACTGCGCCGCTTCATCGTTTTGCGCTTGGGTCGTAGTTGAAGCTGGCCTTTGTTGCGCCTGCTGATTCTGAGTTCCAACGAACAGCGAGAGTATTTTCTGTACATCTTCGCCAAAGAATAAACCAGCGAGAATCAAGAGGATCGCAGCCCCACCGCCGGCTCCGCGTTTTGAGCGAATCATCGACCGACCTCGTCGATCTTCTACGTTTTTACTTTGTCTACGTCCGCGCCAGCGCATAACTTATCCTCAATTTTGTATCTATCACATTTAGACCCGAGCATAACGCCAGCACACCAAAAAAGAGTAACATTTTCAGGCTGCCGCTAAGATTAGATCGCCAAACAGTCTACCGCTAACTATGTCGTTCAAGCAACAACATCAACCCGGTGATCTTGGGTACAAGGGCCGCCGCGTCAGAGACATCAATCTCGGCCATGATTTCGCGGCATGAGGTATTGATTTCGTGGTACCCGTACATGCCTGAAGAACCAGCGAGCTTATGCAGCTCCTCGTTTACTTGTAAACGCTGCTTCGAGCAAATTTGGCCGTCAGCGATAGTTTCACACTGCTGCCTCAATAGCTCAATCTTCTCTGGAAAGCTTGCCCTATAACGTTCTTTAAGGGCCTTGATTTGCGGGGAATCTGCTTGACTCATAATTACTCTATTTATCTAAGGTGCCTTGTAAAAGCGCTAGCATGTATGGTCTGCGTCTTTATCCAAAGCCACATGATTCATTATTTCAATAACGTCATCGACGTCAACCGGCTTAATTAAATAGTCATAACAACCCAGACTTTCGGCCTTCATTCGGCCAGCCTCAACTGTCGACGCACTCATGATCACAACTGGCGTTGAATTATTTGCTTGCTGTAATGCAGCCAAGGTCTCGTAACCGGTCATAACCGGCATGTGGATATCCATTAGAACAAAATCAAATGTTGTCGACTGCATTGCTTCTAATGCAAGTGCGCCGTTCTCAACATGAGTTAGGTGCACGCCGCGCTCGGCCATCATCACCACCATTAAGGCAGCGATATCATGATCGTCCTCAGCTAATAGCACTGTCATATCGGCAAGTGACTGTTTCGAGTTTAGAACCTTAGCGCACTCCTGATCCATCAACATTGGAGCCGGAATTTGGAAAGACACTTGCGTCCCTTCACTCAATACCGATGACACCTCAAGCTCTCCGCCCATTAATTCAATTATACGCTCGGTAATAGTCAGCCCTAAACCGGTGCCAGCTTTACCTGTATCGGCCGCCTGCCAAAACGGAAGCCGTATTTTCTGTAAGTCTTCGTCGCTTATTCCTGGGCCAGTATCGGCTACCTTTATCGATAAAAAATCGCCACTCAAATCAGCCGTCAACGATACTGAGCCATGATCGGTAAATTTGACTGCGTTACCGAGCAGATTAATCAAACATTGCCGCAAGCGACTATCGTCGATAACGACTATTGTCGAGTCATCGATGTCTAGGTTAATTGTCAATTCAATATGTTTAGCGTCGCTTAATGGTTTTAGCAGCAGCTCAACATCTTGAAAAAGCTCAACTAAATTAGTTGTCTTAGGGCGCAACATTATTTCATCCGAATCCAGCTTGCCATGATCTAAGAGGTTTTCGACTAATGACAATAAATGTCTGCTTGAGCGCTGAACCGCGCGTAGATGATCAGCTTTCTGCTGAATATCACTGCCCGTCTTATCAGTGGGGCACTGCAAACTCTGTTCGACTAAGTTTGTATAGCCGATTATCGAGGTCAGCGGGGTTCGGAATTCATGGGACACACCAGATAAAAAACTGGTTTGTAAACGTGAAGCTTCTTCGAGTTGCTCATTTTTAGACTCGAGTTGCTCCGAAGCTTGCTCTAATTGAGTCAGCAGTTTCTCTTGCCGCTCGACTAATAATTCGTTTTCATTGGCTTTTTGTTGCAGCAACTGGCGTTGATCTGCTTGGTTCGATGCATTTGAAATAAGCACGGTAAGCAAGCGATCACTTGGCAGTAGGCTAACCGAGATTGTTATACCGGACGGGCTTTGTACCATCGGCAAGTCTAATTGAGTTTGAGCATCGAAGCCAAACATAAAGTCAACGCATTCTTCGACATTGGCACCAATAACAATATCGTTGTAGCCATAGCTAGAAAGATTGTCGGATACTTCAACGACGGTCATAGACGAATCAACACAAATATAGGCAAGCTGAAGCTTGTCTAACAATTGTGCGTTTATCCGCTGTTGTAAATTTGCCTCTAGCATTAATTTTATCTGTTACAGCCTGATTATCAACTCTCTTTACAATTCATTATTTCAACCAGTTTTTTAAAAACGGCTTCGACATTTTTGCCGTCTTTGGCACTGGTGGCAAAAACATCCCAACCCTGCTGATCGAGGAGTGCTCGACTGTGATCATCGATTTGCCAGCCATCTAAGTCAGCCTTGTTTAGAGCGACCACCACCGGTACCGAGCCAATACGGTTAGTAACGGTCTGCCAAATTTCAAGCAATCCGCCAACAGTACTGCTGCGCGAACCATCAGCGACTAAAATGACGCCGCTAGCGCCGACTAGGTAACTTGCGTTAATAGGCGATAATGAATCACGACCAGCAACATCCCACACGATCAATTTGTCTTCACCTACTGTTGCTGTATCAATCTTAACCCCGATGGTTGTGAGATACTTCTCAGAGAAGACATTGTTTACAAATTTTTGCGTTATGCTGGTTTTGCCGACTGAAAAGTCGCCAACCATGCAGATTTTTTTCTTTCGCATATGACTCTATACTGTTTTTTGCGGGGGTGATTTCAACGGACTGATGTGTCAGATTGATTCGAAATACTGTCTTCACTGCCTTTTTCGCTCTCTCTTGCAGTGACCATGACCCACCGACTACCCGCAAAAAGTGCACTCATAAGGGCCAATTTACTAGCCTCAAACGTACCGCCGATTTCCAATATTGTTAGCTCGCCTCGAGCGGTACTGGTCATACGCATGCCTTGCAGATCGCTCTTGGCAAAACTGGTTCTCAACAAGTCAGAGACTGATTCCAACGAGGCTGACAGTTCAGAGATGGTCAACCTGCTGTCGGCTGCCAATTGACGGATTCGTGCGTCATTCGAGTTTAACCACTGTATTGGCGCCTCGCCATACAAGTAAATCACCTCATTTCGAACCGACAAATAGACA
>JAFMHC010000138.1 GCA_017854775.1 Gammaproteobacteria bacterium
TTAATGGTCATGATGACTCGCCTCGTGTGGTTGAACTCACGACCTAGTTTATTAGCCTAGGTGGGGCGAGTCATCTCATTAGACCTGACCCCCTTCGTTTCGTGCATAAGGTGTGGGTTCAAATAGAAACCGAGGCTCTATGTCAGAAATGGATGTCCAATATAGTTTTTGTTAGGTTTTTTTATAGCTGAATTCTTTGCCATAAATACATTTATATTTAAGTTCTAGATCAATTCCATCAAAAAAAATATCTAGTTTATTCTGGAGCTCTTCGCCTGAGCCATTTAGGTCAAACTTAAAAATTTCTATAGATTTCCCTGGAAGCAATGCTGTTCCATTTGCTATTGCCGTTGCATGCCAACCCTGTTCTTGCATTAAATTTATATTTCCATTCTCAAAAAAAGTCACAAAGTCTTCTAATTTTTTTAATTCACTAGAGAATTTAGAAGATTTCAATTTCATACACTGAATAATAGCTGGGCCTACACCATTATTCGAAACTTCTAGAGTAGCGAATCCGTTCTTAACCACTCCAGATGTAGCAAGAATAAAGGGCCTAACTGATAATCTATTATGGCGTCGAGCTATCACAGCTTGCCATAAAGATGTCACAAGAGCCAGTAGGGCAACGCATACAGCGGATACTGCAATTATGTCGGTATTTGTCATTGAGCTTTCCATGTATTTCCGATGCAGCAACTTGTTATGTTTATGATATATAAGCCTTTGCTACTTTTAAAAACATAAGTAGTGACGGGTAGGCTAAAGCTAAAAAACCAGCTATATAAAACAAAAACACTGCTGTTCTAGCAATTATTTTTGATTGATTTTCAGACTTCCAATATAAAAATAAAAGATCTGTTATGGCTGCATTTTTTTTAAAACCAGCATCATCATTCGCAATAAGCCAACCGTTTTCATATGAAGCAAGTATTTCTTGGAGGTTTTTTGTAATTACTTTTTTATTTTTATCAAGTTGAGAGGATATATGTTTAACACGTTTTTCGGTCATAAATGCCGTTTCCTCTCGAACATACTCTCTATTAGAAGCATATTCCTTAATTATTTTAGGGCAAAATATTTGGTAAACAATAGATCCAATACCTAGGAATGTTAGACCAAAATAGAAATAATACATTCTAGTTTTTGATTCTGATGAAACACTACTACTAGATGGTTTATCAGAACTTTCTATAACTTCCGAAAATATTTGACCAGATATTTCAAACAAATTTATTAAATGTTCATTGAATAGAATGAGGTATCCGAAAATTGGCACTAGAATTGTAAGGCTAACAATTTTAGAACGACCGATTTTCGTTACATTTGCCCATTCTGAGGCTTTCAGTATCATTGAGTTATTCCTTTAAACATAGACCGTTAAAATGGGCGCGCGTTTTCTGCGCGTCCGAGCACACGAAGTGTGCGGCAGTTTTTGACCTTGTATGATCTTGTTAATCATCTACAGATTGAGGCTTTTTAATTTTGACCATGCCCGGCATAGTAAAGACATAGAGCAAAAATAACTCAGTGAATGATTGAATACTTTCTGCAAATTCTTTAGTTACTGGTTCTTCTTCATGTGCCGATTCATTACCTTCTTGTCGTATTATATGAGCCCAATCTTTAAGTTCACGTGTAATAATTCCTTGATCAGCCAATGCTTCTATACGTTTATATAAATTTCCTTCACCTTCTGGGTGTATCTTTTTTACAGAAACCTCAAGAACTTTGCGCGACATAATCGCAGATGAATCATAGTTATCACCACGAAGTGCGAAAATCGATTGAGAATAAAAATTTTCTATATTTTCAGGCAAATATTTAGGAGTCTCTTTTTCTACCTTTCTGGGATACTCGTTAACAATTCTAAAATATTTACACGAAGGAATATCCCCTTTGTAGTCATGAGGGTTCGTATGTGTATTATCTTCCACTTCAACAAAATAACCACCATGACAGCCGTTACACTGAAGTGCCGTAAACCACCTGTTATCAACTAATTGAGCTGCGAAAGAACGAAAAGCCATAGACTTCGCATAACAATGTGGACAATTCCTCTTTATGGTTCCCATTTAGATATCCTTGTTGGTATAACAGCTTATTATGGCGCACGCTCGATACCCAGCTAGACTTGCTCTAACCAAACTCCCGTATCTAACTGTATTTTCTGATTCTTCTTTCATTTAAATCCTTTTTTATAGAGCGAAATCAAGCTTGCTCGGTTTCCATCATATTGTTACGGGTGGATCTTCTTACGACATACCGAAAGCTATTGTTTTGCAATACAAAGCTATAATAGTCAGATGCTAAACGCGCAGCATCCAGTACGGCAAAGTGTCTAATTGAGTTGCGCTTCAGCTTCTCCACCTGCCAAACCATCACTGAACCGCCAACACCAGATCAACTTCCGAACGCATTTCCTCACTCATCGGCCCGACTTTCGAAGCGAAGTGCTTAACGGTTTTGCCGTCGGCTGATACTAGATACTTATTAAAGTTCCAGCCTGGTTGCTGGCCGGTTTGCTGGCTTAGCATTTTGAATACTTTATTAGCGTTTTCACCGCGCACTGAGCTGGGCTCGAGCATTGTAAAGGTAACGCCGTAGTTGACGTAGCAGACGTCGGCGACTTTTTCGCTGTCGCTGTGTTCTTGTTTAAAATCGTTTGACGGGAAGCCAATAATGGCGAGTTTATCGCCGTAGGTTTGGTGGAGTTTTTCTAAGTCTTTGAACTGTGGGGTAAAGCCGCATTGGCTTGCTGTATTTACAACTAATAGTGCTTTACCCGAAAACTGCTGGCAAAATTCAATTTTTTCGGCCGAGCGTAGCTTTGTGGCGCTGAAGTTGAGCAGCTCGTGACAGTCGGTGCTTGCTGTCGCTGGCGTGCTTAGCAGTGACGATGTTAGCAGTGCTATCGTGGCGAGTGTAAACCTAGAAACCTCAGTCGAAACACGAAAGTCTGCACAACTCTTTAATGTGCCTAAGAAATTCATAAAAGTGTTCATCACCAACAAGGTGACTTCACATTTTCTGAATTGCTTATCCACATCAATTAGTTGCACATCTTTTTCGCGTTCAACTGAGATTTCTAGATTAAAGGAAGATATGGCGTTCATGGTTTCTTACATAAAATATTTATAATAACTCTACGCTACCACTCGTTTGTCAGCGTTATGTAAATTTTGACCTCAGCGAGAGTATTAAGTTTGCATATCAAACGCCGTTTCTAAGCCTAAATATGCTTTTAACCCTGAATCTGAACCAATACCACCATATGACTAAGCTAGCAAAACCTGAACTCTCTGAGGGTGATATTTCACGTGTTATTGAGATGGCATGGGAAGACCGTACCCCGTTCGAGGCGATTTAAACCCGGATTATGTAATAGAACTCTACTGCGGCCCAAAATATCGTTGAAAATAAGGGCTTGCTCGACTATTTCCACTCACCATAGAACGACTATGGCTCGCGGTAATAATCTTGTGCGAGCCCTTATTTTCTTTGATCTTTAGAGCCTCGCTACGACTTCTATTACATAATCCGGGTTAAACCAGCTATGCCTTGTCTGAGTCGCAGGTGATTAAGTTGATGCGCAAAGAGATGAAAACCAGCTCGTTCAAAATGTGGCGTGAGCGGGTTACCAGTCGCAAAACCAAGCATCTTTCTAAGCGCTCGTTTAAGGTAGGGCGTGCGCATTGCCCTACCCAGTATAAACGTGGCTAAACATTCCTCAGCTAAAGCCTAATCTAGGTCGCTAACAATTCATCTTGTTCTTGTGATTCTTGTAGCTCCTGTGGGTCTGGCTTGTGCTCAGAGGCAAGAACTAGATATACCGCAGGTAATACCACTAAGGTAAAGAATGTGCCAACCAGCATGCCGGCAACCAAAATGATACCAATGCTGTTACGCGCTTCTGCACCCGCACCTGAGACTAACACCAGCGGAAAGTGACCGAGCACGGTTGCGCCAGTGGTCATTAATACCGGCCGCAAACGTGTTTCAGCGGATTGTTTGATGGCGGTTAATTTGTCAGCGCCTTGTTTTTGTAATTGGTTAGCAAACTCAACGATTAAGATTCCGTTTTTAGCGATCAGACCTACCAGGGTTATAAAACCGACTTGCGAATAAATATTGATGGTTGTGAAGTCTAGAAATGCGAACAACATAGCGCCTGACAGGGCTAATGGTACCGAGCCTAGTAGCACCACCAAAGGGTCTCGAAAACTGTTGAATTGAACCGCTAAGACTAAAAACACAAATACTAAGGCAATAAGCAGTACGCCTTCCAGGGTGTTACCTTCTAATCTGATCTGACGGGATTCGCCAGCGTAGTCGATGTCGTAGTTTGCTGGCAAAATCTCTGCGGCCGCTTTCTCTAGTGCCGCTAAGCCTTGCTCTTTAGTGGTTCCGGGAATCACTTCTCCGAAGATACGAAAGGCGTTTTTTTGTGCGAACTTTGTCAAGGCTCTGGGCGCTGTTTCAGTTTCTAAGGTGGCAATGCTGCTCAGTGAGATCAATTCCCCAGACGGTGTTCGCAATTGAATATTGAGAATGTCGTTAGGGTTAACCTTTTGCTGATCTTGGATCATCGGTATCACTCGGTAAGCACGGCCGTCTTGATCATATCGATTAACGAAGTTGCCAGAAAGATAGGTGCCAAGTTGGCGACTGACTCCGGCTAAGTCCATGCCGAGGTCGGCAATTAATTCACGATTCAGCTTCAGTCTGGCTTGTGGTAGATCGATTTTCAGGTCGGTGTCAGCGAATAAAAACTTGTTACTGGTAAGCGCTGCATCGACCATCTGCTCTGCGTAAGGTCTCATGCCTTCAAACGAGTCGGTGCTTAACACCACCAGCTCTACCGAAAAATTACCCGAGGTTGGCAGTGCTGATTCTAATACTGGAAATGCTTTTAAACCGGGTATTTGAGACAGTGACCCAAAGGCTTTCCAGAACATCTCATGTACGCTCTCGTCTCGCTCAGATAAGGGCACGAAGTCTACGCCACCAAACGCGCCGCTTGGGTTGACCACTTGCCACATGAATTTCGCACCTTCTAGTTGCTTCATGGTTTGCACCACTTGGTCCATATGATGGGTGGTGTATTCTAATGACGCGTCAGGCGGTGACTGAACAATGACGTTGATACTTGATTGGTCTTCGGTTGGTGCGAGTTCTTTCAGTGAAAAAAGGTAGAACGGCACGGTTAGTAGGGTAAAGAAGATGGCGATGCACAGCACTTGGGTTTTATAGTCTATGGCGAGATCAAGGACCTTGCTGTAGCGATGCTGAAGGTTAGCGAACATGGCATTAACTTTCAGTGTAAAACGACCTTCTTCGCCGCCTTCAGGGCAGGCGTAGGCGCTCATAATCGGCGACAGAGTAACCGCGACAAAGCCTGATATCAAAACCGCTATCGCTAGGGTGAAGGCGAACTCTTTAAACAGCGCGCCGGTCAAGCCAGAGAGCAAGCCGATGGGTGCGTATACCGCAGCCAAGGTAATTGTCATGCTGACTATTGGGGCGAACAATTGCCGTGAGCTGGTGAGCGCCGCTTGCAGTCGCGTCATGCCGCTGCGCATGTGTCTCGCCACGTTTTCGACCACCACAATCGCGTCGTCGACGACTAAGCCAACCGATAAAACAATCGCCAATACTGTCAGTAGGTTAAGGGTAAAGCCCATTAACGTCATTGCCGCAACCGCTCCCAATAGTGAGATAGGGATGGTAATCAGCGGCACCAGCGCGGTTCGTATCGAACCCATCATCAATAGTACGACTAAGCCGACTAATAGTATGGTTTCGATCAGGGTTATAAAAATTTCTTTAAGTGCGCTGCGCATATACAGCGTGCCATCAAAACCATCGGTGATGCTCAAGCCTTTTGGTAACGTGGCATTAATCTCCTCCAGCATTACATAGAGCTGATCACCAATTGCAATTTCGTTGGCGCCAGGCAGCGGCCACACTGAGATGTAGAGCACTTCACTTTCGTCAATTCTGGCGGTTACTTCGCCCTCAGCTTCGTCGATCAATATGTCAGCAATATCGCGCAGGAATACTTGTGTGCCATTGCTTTGTTTAACCACCAGCCGTTCGAAATCGGCGACTGAGCTGAGCGATGTATCGGTTAATAAGCTGATTCGTTGATACTGGTTTTCAGCTTGGCCTACCGTGGCGATTAAGTTGTTTGCGCGCAATGCCGCCGAAACTTCGTCGGCGGATAAATCATAGGCGGCCAGCTTTAATGGATCTATCCATATGCGCATCGCTGGTTGGCGGCTACCTTCAAGCCCGATTCGTTGAACTCCAGGAATCGCGGTTAGCGCCGGGGTTACGTTGCGAGACAGATAGTCGGTGGCTTCAAAGCGCGAAATATCGGCGACTTCTTGATCATAATTAACCGTGAGATAGAAAATGGCAAACGGTCGGTCAGCGCGCACCACTTCAACCGATGGGTCTTGTGCGCCTTCCGGTAATTCGAAGCGGATTTGATCTAACCTTGAGGAGAGCTCGGCCAAGGCTCCGGTGCTGTCTTCATTGAGCTTTAACCAAACGGTTACAGAGCTTATACCTGGAGTGCTGCGAGAATCAATGTAGTCGACGCCTGGCACGGTAGCGGCAACGCGCTCGATAGGTTCGGTAATAAAACCCTTAACTGTCTCGGCCGACGCGCCGATATAGGGAGTGGTTATTTGTAATGATGCACTTGAGATGCGCGGAAACTGCAGTATTGGCAAGTCGAGAGCCGCGCGTATTCCAATTAACACCAGAGCCAGTGACAACACCACGGCTAATACCGGTCGTTTGGAAAAAACGTCCATGACAGATGCTTTGGTCTTATTCACTGGTGCTGGCCTCTGACTCTGTCGGCGCGTCTATTGTGCTGGGTACTACTATGCTGGGTACTAGGTTTAATTCAAGGTCAGGTTCAACGCTGGTTGGCTCTTCCTTCTCAGCCGAGGACTCTGGAGGTTGCGGTAATTTCCCGGCCTCTATTTCCTCTTCGCTGCTTAGATTGTCGATCGTGCTCTGATCGCTAATGCTCACAGTGACTGAGTTCTCATTGGCTGAGCTTGCAGCGCCGTCACCCGACAAATTCACCAGTAGACCTTCTCGCAGCTTATAAGCGCCGACCGTTGCTACGGTCATGCCTTCTGATAGGTCGGCTTGCAAAATCGTTTGATATTGCTCTTTAGCAAGCACCGTAACTGGCTGTCGTTTTGCTCTCCATTGCTGAGATTGTTGCTCAAGGAAAAACACATAGCTGCCAAAACTGTCAAAGCGTACTGCGGTGCTCGGTAGGCGAATAATAGTTTGTTCTGCTCCGGTAGGTGCTGATACGGTGACAAAAGACCCTGGTGTAATCGTATTATCTTGGTTGGCTATTACCGCCCTCACGGCTAGGCTACGAGTGGCGCGGGAAAAGGCCGGACCGACTACCAATACTTGGCCGACGCGCTGGCCTTCAAATAACTCAGGAGCTTCGGCCGCAATGGTTTGGCCGGCCTCGATTTTGCCGTGTTGTTGCGGCAGTTGAAAATCTATCCATAACTCTTCGGTATTGCCGACCAGCCAAGCGACGAGAGTGTCGGTCTCGATGTATTCACCAACTTCGAAATCATGTAAGCCGCTCTTTCCGTTAAACGGTGCGACGATTGTCTTATTGGCGATGCTTTCTTTTATCGAAGCCGCTTGACCGTTAACAACTCCAAGCTGGCTGCGCGCTTGGTCGATCAATTGCTGGCTTATAGCCTGCTTGTTTTTGATGCCTGACAAACGTTTAAAGTCTTTCTCAGCCAGTGCAATTTGCGGCTGCAGCGCGCTAAGTTGTGCCTGCTCTTCGGCAATATTGAGTTGCAGCAGTAGTTGGCCTTGCTCAACTGATGCGCCGGATTTAAAGCCGATCTTTGCAATAACACCTGCCACCTCGTTGCGAAGCTCAACTTCTTGGGGAGCACGGACTTCTCCACTGACTTTGATCTGAGGTTGCCACGAGCTGTAGGCAACGCTTTGAAACTCGACCGTTTCACTAGGCTCAGGAAATGACTCGCCGAAGGCAATGGCCGCTCGGATCTGAAAAAATTTAACCAGCGCTAGTATTAAGAAAATACTAAGACAAATTGCCACAACAGCTAACCAACGTTTTTTAAGCATGGGGTTTGTACGACCTATAGAGTTAGTGGTTAGGGTTAGTAGTCAGGGTTGCTAGATTAATATCTTCGACTATGTAATGTAGCCACAAGGTAAATCTCAGCTTCGCTTCAGTATTTATTCATGACATTTATATATGGGGAGGTATTAACGCTTATCAATCGTAGATAAGTTTAGCCTTTTGAATAAACTTGAATGTGGTTTGATTAAACCAAAACAGTCACCGTATCTTTATCGGACTATGATAGCTTACGCCGACAAATACCTACCTTACATTGAATGTTTAGCATAACAAATCGACGGATCTAAGTTATGTTGAGATTTTGTTACTTTAGAGTCTCAACGCTATTAGGTAGAGTCCCAACGCTATCATTCAACTAGGTTGACCGAAAAATAACACTGTTTCTCTGTAAGCAAAATATTATGAAAACTTTAGCCTCTTTTTTTCTGCTCTTATTTACTTTTTTCTTGGTTGGCGGAATCAACTCTCAACAAGCCAATGCTCAGCAAGATCGCGGCAAAGCGACCGGAGTGTATGTTTCTGCAGTTAAACAGTTAGATATGGTTGATCAGGTAGAAAGCCTTGGCAGCTTGCGTGCTAATGAAGCTGTGTCGCTGGCATCGACTGTTACCGAGTTGGTTACCGAAGTAAACTTCGTTGATGGCCAGCGTGTGACTAAGGGCGACCTGTTGGTACAGTTGGATGTCTCCGAGGAATTGGCTCAGCAAGCCGAAGAGCAGGCTCGCTTTCAGCGTGCCAGTCGACAGGTTGAACGGTTTAAGCCTCTGATAGGTCGCGGAGCGGCGTCAGAAGCGGCATTAGATGATGCTAAAAGTGAAATGCAGGTAGCCGAGGCACGTATAAACGCGATCAAATCACGTATCGCACAACGCCAAGTGTTGGCGCCATTTGATGGTCTCGTCGGCTTGCGAAACATCAGTGTCGGAGCCTTGACCCAACCCGGCATGTCAATTACTAATATCGACGACGATTCTATTATGCGCTTGGATTTTTCGGTGCCCGAGGTCTACCTTGGCTCGCTTAAGAAAGGCATTCGCGTCACCGCTACTACCAGCGCGTTTCCAGGCCAGTTGTATGAAGGGACGGTCGACAGTATCGATAGCCGGGTAAATCCAGTGACACGAGCCATTTTGGTGCGCGCGCGAATCCCTAATGGTGATTTTAGTTTAAAGCCGGGCCTACTGATGCGGGTTACTCTCGACCGCAATCTGCGAGATGCTTTAGTGGTGCAAGAGGAAGCGATTATTCCGAATGGTAACAAGGCATTCGTATTTGTCGCTACTACGGAGCAGGGGCAATATAAAGCCGAGCGCCGCGAAGTGATTATGGGCGCACGACGTAAAGGCGAGGTCGAAATCCTTAACGGGCTAAAGCTGGGTGACCGAGTGGTAACCCACGGCGGGCTTAAAATCAGTGATGGTTCGTTGATTACCATATTGGCTGAAGAGAACAATAACGAGACCTTATCCGAATTGTTGCAAAAGCCAAATGCGGGTAAAGCCCAAGTTGACAAAACCCAAGCCGACAAAATCCAAGTCGATAAAGCCAGCCCTGCTGCTGAGCAGCCAGCCACTGCCAAGCCTAGCGAGATCAATAAAGACCAAGTCAACGTTGACACTGGTGCAACTAGCCTAGCCAGTAGGTAGACCGATGCTAATCTCAGACATTTCAGTTAAACGTCCGGTTTTTGCCGCCGTAATTTCAATTTTAATCATCGTTTTTGGCATTGTCTCTTTTGATAGGCTGACGCTACGCGAATATCCTGATATTGATCCTCCGGTAGTGACCGTAGAGGTAAGTTACCCAGGCGCGCCTGCTAATATCGTAGAGACGCGCATCACTCAAATTATCGAAGAGCGGATATCTGGCGTCGCTGGAATCGAGTTCATTCAATCTACCTCACGCGACGGCCAATCAAATGTGGTGATTGAGTTCTCGGTTAACCGAGATATTGATTCCGCTGCCAATGATGTTCGCGATCGAGTAGCGGGTATTGCTGATAACTTGCCTGAAGAGGCTGATCCGCCTGAAGTTCAAAAAGTTGATAGTAGCAACGATGTCATCATGTGGTTGAATTTGGTTAGCCCGAAAATGACTGTGCCCGAATTAAGTGACTACGCTGATCGCTATATTGTAGATCAATTCTCGGCGGTGGATGGCGTTGCACGCGTGCGTATCGGCGGTCGACAAGCCTATGCAATGCGAGCCTGGTTAGACCGCACTGCGCTAGCGGCTCGAGGTTTAAGTGTTGGTGATGTTGAGAGAGCGCTACGATCAGAAAATTTAGAACTTCCCGCCGGTGCTATTGAATCGGATGAGGTGGTGTTTAAAGCGCGTATCGACCGTGCGTTTAAGAAGCCAGAAGATTTTGCTCAACTGGTGCTGGCTCAAGGTGACGACGGCTACTTGGTGCGTTTGGGCGATGTTGCTCGGGTCGAGCTAGGCCTAGTCGAAGATCGAACTTTTTTCCGTGGTAATCAAGAGCCCATGATTGGCTTGGGTATTGTTCGACAGTCAACCTCGAACACCATTGATGTGGCTAATGGCGCGAAAGAGTTGGCCGCTAAATTGAACAAAACCTTGCCTGACGGAATGTCGATCAAACAAAGCTTTGACGCGTCGATATTCGTGCAATCGTCGATCAACGAAGTCTATACCACCTTACTGATCAGCATTCTGTGCGTGGTGTTTGTTATCTATTTGTTTTTGGGTAGCGTGCGAGTCATGTTGATTCCAGCGGTAACCGTGCCGGTGTCGTTAATCGGCACGTTTATAGCGATCTATGCGTTCGGCTTTTCGATTAACCTACTGACTTTGTTGGCGCTGGTGCTGGCGATTGGTTTAGTCGTCGATGATGCGATAGTGGTGCTCGAAAATATCGTACGACGGATTCAAGAAAAGGGCGAAACCCCGTTGGTCGCCGCCTACAAAGGAGCGCGGCAAGTTGGTTTCGCGGTGGTCGCGACAACCTTAGTATTAATCGCGGTGTTTGTACCGATTACCTTTTTAGAAGGAGACTTAGGCCTCCTGTTCACTGAGTTTGCCTTGACCATCGCGGCAGCAATCGCGTTCTCGTCACTGATCGCACTGACCTTGTCTACCATGCTGGCCTCAAAGATTCTCACCGCCAGTACTGAGCCTAATACCAAACTAGTCGATGGGGTTAACACCCTATTCCGACGGCTTCGACGGCGCTATCAAACGATTTTAGTTAATTCATTGCGCTCACCAATTAAAATGTTTGTCGGCTATTTTTTAGTCATCGCTGTGGCCGTATTTTCGTATAGCTTCATTGATCAAGAGTTCAGCCCTAAAGAGGATCGTGGGGCTTTCTTCTTGTTGGTTAATGGCCCTGAAGGTG
>JAFMHC010000139.1:0-10760 GCA_017854775.1 Gammaproteobacteria bacterium
GAATAGTACCGGCAGAATAGTACCGGCAGAATAGTACCGGCAGAATAGTACCGGCGATTCAATCCTTATTCTTGAGTGACGCTAAGCGATTCAACATAAAACAGTTCACAAGCACCGTCGCCTTGGTCGTTTCGAGTAAGCGAGCTTTGCCAGCGAAAGCCGTCACTATGGCTTATCGACACCAGTTTACCGCTAAGTTTGACAATCGAGCCAACTCTGATCTCGCTCAGCTTACGCTCAATAAACATACTGCTCGGAACCATGTGCATATTTGAACTGCTTCGACTGATTAGATTCATCGGGTGAGGAAACGACTGGTCGCTGGTTCTGAAGATATACCAGCGGTTAGTTTGACGAATACTTAGAGCGTCTACCACCGACTGATCTGACATCACCCCCCAGCCTAAGGCTAGATCGTAAGGTGCAAGTTCAGCACCTCGGTCAGCTCTATAGCGCTTTTTAGCAAGCACCTTTGCTTCAAGGTCAAAGCTAGCCAATGGCGATACTTGATAGCCTTTCAGGGTAAACGAGTCAGCGTTCTTAAGAGAAGTTTGCCGCGGCTCATTAGGCGCCTTCGCACCTGGTGGGAGATCTATCCTAGCTGGTTGGCTTTGCCACCACCCGACAAGTGATAACACGAGTAAAATGGTGACAAATTTCTTCAACTTAATAAGCCTTGTTTAGTGGCGAAAGTGACGCATTCCAGTAAATACCATTGCCATGCCAGCCTCATCAGCGGCGGCAATTACCTCATCATCACGCATTGACCCGCCAGGCTGAATTACCGCGCTAATACCAGCGGCGGCGGCATTCTCGATGCCATCACGAAATGGAAAGAAAGCGTCAGACGCCATCACCGATCCGGTTACTTCTAGCTCGGCATGTTCGGCTTTAATGCCAGCAATGCGTGCCGAATTAACTCGGCTCATTTGGCCTGCACCAACACCAATGGTCATATTATTATTAGCGTAGATGATGGCATTTGACTTAACAAATTTGGCTACTTTCCAAGCAAACAAGAGGTTAGCCATTTGTTCTTCAGTCGGCTTTACCTTGGTAACGACTTCTAACTTTTCAGTTAAGGCAAGATCGTTTTCTTGCAGCAGTAAGCCGCCGGTAACACGTTTATACTCAAGTTGATTATGGTCATCGTTGCTCCAAGAGCCACATTCGAGCAAGCGAACGTTCTTCTTAGATGCAACGGCGGCTTTAGCTTCTTCTGAAACTGATGGCGCGATGATGACTTCAACAAATTGCTTGTCGACAATAAGGCTGGCGGTTTGCGCATCTAACTCTTGGTTAAAGGCGATGATGCCGCCAAAGGCTGATTCGGGGTCAGTAGAGAAGGCTTTTTGATAGGCTTCTAATATAGAGTCAGCAACCGCGACACCGCATGGGTTGGCATGCTTAACGATCACACAGGCTGGCGCACCATCGAATTGCTTTACACACTCTAACGCCGCGTCAGTATCGGCGATATTGTTGTAAGAAAGTTCTTTACCTTGTATTTGTTTTGCTGAAGCGATGCCGACAGGGGCGTTTTCTTCGACGTAGAATGCGGCTTTTTGATGCGGGTTTTCGCCGTATCTCATGGTTTGTTGATGCTTAAACTGAACGTTGAAGGTTTGTGCGAAATCAGCTTTGCTACCGTCTTCTTGAATGCGGCCCAAGTAATTGGCAATTGCACCATCGTATTGAGCCGTGTGCTCAAATGCTTTGGTGGCAAGTTTAAAGCGAGTTTGGTAGGACATACCGCCATCATTGATTTCGGCAAGTAAGGCTGAATAATCGCCAGCATCAACAACAATCGCTACGTCCTTGTGGTTCTTTGCGGCTGAGCGAACCATGGTTGGGCCACCAATATCGATATTCTCGATCGCGGTTGCTAAGTCGCAACTGGGGTCGGCGACGGTTTGTTGAAATGGGTAAAGGTTAACCACAACCATGTCGATCTGGTCGATGCCATGCTCAGCCATTATCGCGTCGTCGGTTCCACGTCGACCCAATATCCCACCATGAACTTTCGGGTGTAGTGTCTTGACTCGGCCGTCCATCATTTCTGGAAAACCAGTGTAAGACGAGACTTCTTTCACCGGAATGCCTTCTTTGTCCAGCAGCTTAGCCGTGCCACCGGTCGATAAAAGCTCAACGCCAGCGGCGTGTAAGCCCCGAGCAAAATCAACAATGCCGGTTTTATCAGAAACGCTTAATAGCGCACGAACAGGTTTGACTCGGCGCTTGGCAGAGGTTTGGTCAGTCATGAATATACCTTTTAGGAGCCTTAGGCCCGAGTTATTAAGGGCCTTCGGTTGAGTTAATAAAGCTTTAAGCCAAGAACGTCAGCTTAGTAAATAAAGCCCTGATTTTGTTAAAAGAGCCTTCAGCCCAAGAGCGTCAGCTCGCCAATTAAATAGAGCCTTCAGCCCAAGAGCGTCAGCTCGCCAATTAAATAGAGCCTTCAGCCCAAGAGCGTCAGCTCGCCAATTAAATAGAGCCTTCAGCCCAAGAGCGTCAGCTCGTTTAAAAAACCTGGGTTAATCTAAATTATAAGTTTTAAGTTTTTTGCGTAAGGTGTTGCGATTAATGCCGAGCATGTCAGCGGCACGTGTCTGATTGCCTTTGACTCGCGTCATCACAACTTTAAGAAATGGTTTCTCAACTTCGTTGATAAAAAAATTGTGCAGGTTGGTCGGAATCTCACCGTTCAAGTCTTCAAAGTATTGCTCAATTGCATGCGTCACGCATTCCGAGAGAGGGTCTGATTTTGTCATATCTGTAGGTTTAATTTTATAATTATGTTTATTACTTCTTTGTGGTTTTCTTAGGCTGCCAGCTGTGAGCAACTAGAACGTAAAAACGATTCTAGTAGTAGGCGTTGCTCAGGAGCATCTTCAGTAGTGCATATTCGCGTTTTTAGTTGCGGCTCAATCTCGCTACTCCAGTTAGCGAGATACCATTTAATATGCTTTCTGGCTAAACGAAGGCCAAGCGCTTCGCCGTAAAATTGATGAATCTTAGCGTGGTGCTCGATGATTGTTTGAACTCGATTTTCGGCACTTGGGATATCATCATAGTGACCAGTTTCTAAATAGTCGGCTATCTGTTGAAACAACCAAGGTCGGCCTTGAGCAGCGCGGCCAATCATTACCGCATCAGCATTGGTTGCATTCAATACACTTAGTGCCATTTCCGGCGAGTTTATATCACCATTGGCAATAATTGGTACGCTAACGCTACGCTTAACCTCGGCGATGGTGTTGTATTCTACCTCACCGACAAATTTGCATTCGCGCGTGCGGCCGTGAATAGTAATTGCGCTAACACCCGCATCTTCGGCAATTCTCGCAATGCTAGGTGCATTGCGGGTGTCTGGTGTGGTGCCAGTACGAATCTTAACTGTTACGGGCACATCTACCGCGGCGACCACGGTTTGCAATATCTGGGCGACTAAGGCTTCATTGGCAAGTAGCGCTGAGCCAGCCGCTTTCTTGCAAACCTTTTTAGCTGGGCAGCCCATATTAATATCGATAATTTGTGCGCCGTTAGCAACATTGAATTGCGCTGCCTGGGCAAGCATTTGTGGTTCGGTGCCGACAATTTGAACTACCACCGGCCCTGGTTCACCAGTGAGGTCTAGGCGAAATTTACTTTTGGTGGTGTGTTGAAGGTCGAGTTGACTGGTGACCATTTCGGAGACCACTAAGCCGGCACCATGTTCGCGGCATACCTGCCGGTAGGGCTTATCACTAACACCAGCCATAGGCGCGGCTATAACTTTATTGGCTAATTTGTAGGGTCCAATCTGCATAGCGAAAGTGTTACTAAGTATCCAAAATGAGGGTGACAGATGATACGCCAAGGTGTCTGAGGTGGTAAAGATCGAATTGACTAAAACTGCTACTTTTTTAAGCAGTTTAGTTTTATTGCTAAGTTTCTATTTGCTCAGCATTTTGACTTCGTAGCCAGTCGCTTGTTTGGGGAACGATAGTAATTCAATGGTGACTTTTTTTAATTCACGCGCACCAATCGAGGTGTTAGTGGCGTTTTGATACACGTAGTCGTTAGGCGAGAGCTTGCGCCTTGAGACCAAGTGTCCGTCGGCATTGGTTAGCGATACTTCGATCCAAGGAAGAGGTTGTTCAATCTCAGCATGGTTAATAATGCTTATTTTCAGCAGCGTGGTCGATGATCGAGTTGGATGCGCTTCGGTATGTGCAGAGGCCAGTTCCAGCTTACTTAAATTTCGCCGAACCGGCAAAAACACCTCGTACTCTGCTAGTTTCTCTGTAAGCGGCACTCTCAGTTCGGCTAACTTTTTCTGAACAAATGAGTCGTTTTCTATGACCACAATTTGCTTCATCCAGAGTTGGTACGTCAATGTTATCGCAAGCGCAGTAATCATCATCAGCAATGGCAGTGCGAGCAACCAAGCGTACGATTTAACCTTGGGCTTACGGTCTAATTGAAACGGGCTATTAACAGTACCCGCACTATTTTTCACGCCTTTCTTTATGGCAACACCGTCCGCCAAAGCATTTGCAGGCTTGCTGTTCACAAGTTTGTTGTCTACCAGCGAATCTACTTGGTCAATCAATGATTCCTTGTTGCCCGTTTCGACCTCTGATTGGCTGGGGTTTTCAGTTGATTCTGAGCGACGCTTTGTTTCAACGTTGCCGCGCTCACTAAGAGCTAGAGCCAGTTCATGTTGTCCAGTTTTTGGGTTAACCGCATCAGTCGCAACCTCGCTATTACCGTCTTCTGTAGTAGCGTCTTCCGTAATAGAGTTCTCACTAGTAGCGTTCTCACTAGTAGCGTTCTCAGCAGCGGCTTTCTCTGTTTCACGACGCTGTTCGAAAAGTGCTTGCTTGGCGCGAATATTAGCCAGCATTTTGGCAGCCGATAATTGCTTGGCATCGAGCGGAGTGACCGGTGCATCATGATCGATGTCTAGGCTCATCTCTGAGTTAACATTGTCGCTTACCGTGGCGTCACTTAAGCTGATGCTTTTTTCCGACTCCGTGTGAGGGTCGGCAAATGAAAATTCTTGCAGTTCGGATTCTGTGTCCGCATTGCTGGCCGCTTGAGATTGAGCATCGAGTTCTTCAGTCAGCGGTTCAATGAAGGCTTCACGGGGGTCAAAATATGCCGCTTCAGTATTTTTTTTAATGATTCGAGCTTGAAAACGCTCTCGGCAAGTACCACAACGCACCATTCCCTCAGACACACGTAATTGATCATCACTAATCACATAAGTGGTGTAGCAGTGCGGGCATTGGGTGTTGTGTAAAGCCATTAGTTATGTGTCGTTTTAGTGCTTTTTCGGCGCGCAGTGATTAAACACCATTGATCTTTATCTTGCTGGTTAAACTCGAAGTCTTCACCGAAAGCCGCCTTCACTTTGTCGGCCTGAGTACTCAATATGCCGGTCAACAATAGCTCACCATCAGTGGCTAAATGTAATAATAGAGTATCACGTAATTGAATAATTACCTCAGCCAAAATATTAGCGATAACCAAGTCGTACGTAGCCGCCGGGCTCGGGGGAAGTTGTTGTGGCAAACAGGCGTGCATTTGGCTGCTCACTTTATTACGAGCCGCGTTTTCAATACAGGCGTCTACCGCCAGCGGATCAATATCGACAGCCTCAGCGAACTCGGCGCCACTCATTATCGCCGCTATCGCTAGAATGCCTGAACCGCTTCCATAATCGAGCACACGTTGGCCATCAAGCTGTTGCTCAGCAAGCCAATGCAGGCACATATTAGTCGTCGCGTGAGTGCCAGTACCAAAGGCTAAGCCGGGGTCGAGAATAATATTGCGAGCCGCTGGCTCGGTTGGCTCGCACCAGCTCGGGCATACCCAAAGGTTAGCGCCCACTTTAATCGGTTTAAATGAAGCTAACCAAACGCGCTCCCAATCTTGGTCAACCAGCTTGGCGATTTGCACTGGAAGTTCTGTGGCCGGCATCCCGGTGGCCGGCATCCCGGTGGCTGTAGAGCTGGAAAATTGACTTTGCACAAAGGCTATTATCGGCTCAATCTCGACCGTATCGTTGAACAACGCAGTAAGCTTAACCTTTTGCCAATCAGGCGTGCCAGGAAAGGCGACTTCATAAAATTCATCCTCACCGGCGTTTTCTGAGGTGATCGCTTGCGCCAGAAAGCCTTCTAACATATCGGATAGTCTATCAACGTCAATGGCGTCAACAACAAAGGTAGCTTGAATCCAGCTCATGGTCAGTACTCGGGTGGTTTACTAAGATTTTTTACTCAGTTTTAGTGCTGAGCATATTGAGCCAGAGTATACCTAGCGCTCAGCGTCATTTCTAACTTCATTGATTGCATAGTTGTATCATTTTTCGCGTAGTCAAAGCGGTCAAGATAGGGGTTTTCTAGATGGAGGTGAGATAAGTGCGTTGCAGGAAGCACTTAAACACTAGCGTCTGCGATGATACTGAAACTAAACATTCTACAAAGGAGTCATTTTGTTGAATGATTGATTTAGAAATCGGAAGTGGGAGACTGTCCACTCAAGCAACACTAATTGAAACTAATGATGCCGGGAAACTATATGAAGGTGCTAATGATCAAAGTAATTATCCACTCTACAAAACTATAGTGATTATGGAAAGGTCGTGAAATTTTCGGAGCGGTGATTTCGAGACCTTTGTCCAATTGAGTAATAGCGTTATCTGTTACATACTCAGTCGGTCATTCGACATTACAAAAAATGCAAACTTCATGCCGAAGTATTTTAAATCCGAAATCGCGACCAATGGCAGCATGTCCGAACAGGTTGCAAGATATGCGCGTTATTTAGTAAATTTGACTATCGGTCTGCTGAAAGGTTGATTTAGACCAACGAAGGAATGAAAAATGCCAGATACATTCGCTATAACTTTATACGATGACGTAGATGATTATTTAAATGGTGATCTAGATGAAGCCCTTTCAAAGAAAGCAGTTCTGCAAGCCGTCGAAAAGGCTGGCTCAGAATTAATGTTCTCCGCGGCCGAAATTGAATTTAATAATTATTATGAAAGATATATCAGTGAAAGCCACGCTACTTCCTTGGTGCACTATTTAGAGGCCAACGTTGGGTACTTCTTTGTTATTAGTCCTTTAACTGATCAGGTAAACGTCGTTTTTTGTAGATGGGATTAATATAACAAATCAAGTAATCGGAAGAATCGGGGCTGTGACAAATGACTCTCACTCGCGTTTGTCACCGCCTCTTTCATTTCGACTAATAAAAATATCCTAGTACGATGCTGCATAACAAACCTGCTATGCAGCAAATAGACCATCATCAATGGAGAGTCATAGATGGCTTTAATAAATTGTAGTGAATGTAGTACTGAAGTCTCAGATAAAGCCGAATCTTGCCCTAAGTGCGGCGCGCCCATCTCCGGTGCCCGTGAGGCTATTGCAGCAGGCGCGCAAATTAAAACAGTTCAAGAGACAAGCAAAAAATTTAAATTACAAACTCTTATCTCTGTATCGCTAATCATAGTTGGGATTGTTTGGTTGTTCACTATCTCAAGCGAGCCTAATAATGAGTCCTCAGGTATCCCTGGACTGCTTATATTCATTGGTCTTGTTTGGTACGTTATCAATCGTTTTCGTATCTGGTGGCATCATAAGTAATCTATAACAAGCCCTAACACGTAAGCACAATTTGGGAGGCGGGCTCGCAACAAGGTTCTGTCTCGTGGGTGCGGCGTTACCGCTGTTGTATACTCAAAGCAGAAATTTGGCATTTTCAAAAAACTAATTTTTGTTCCCGAATACTACAAATATCACGGCACGATGCTGGATAACAAAACGGTTAGATCTATATGAATATCCCCCACATTCCTACCGATAATTATTATAAGTTTTGTGCGATCTCTGGAGTTTTGTTAGCGATATTCTCCATTTATTTCATTACTAAAGTTCTTATCGAGGCGCTGGAAGAAAGCATCATCTTAAGCGGCGAGATCAAAGAGGTAAACTTGGATTTGGCTGAGCTATTGAGGATTAAAGAAGAAACTACTAAGGGGTTAGAAAAGTTTTTCCAAACTGCAAATGATAAAAACATCGAGCAAAAGAATATTCCGGAAAATTTAGAAATCTCTGATGCTGATGTAAACCGAATTCAGGAATTGCATCAGCTTAATACAGATAGTATTGATCGCTCGACCGCTATTCAAAAAGCCTATGTCCAATTGGCTACTAAGAGCCGATTGCAAATGTTCAAAGCCATTCAACTTCTAATTCTGTTTCCAATGTTTATTTATATATTACTGCTAAGTATTAAACTGGCTAAATTTGGGTTTAAAAATTGGTTTGAAAAGGTACAAAAATTAAATGATAGGATTTTAAAGCATGAGGCAAAAAGAAACACATCTAACGAGAACAAACACTAACGGGCTTTCAGCGCTCTGACGTCTGCTACGCAGCAGCCTTTGTTATTTGCGTTATGGAAATGACCCTTAAGGGCAACTTTTTGTCATGCCAGCTTGAATTTTGCAATTGGCTCTAGGGTACTTAAAACCGTCGTTTAGCATTTTCAAATAAAATCAATTTGTCTACCAGAGTATTATAAATATCTCGGCACAATGCCGGATAACAAAACTGTTATACCTTTAATCAACTCAGCTGCAAGGAATACTAATATGGCAAAAATAATTTTAAAAAATGTAAAGATGACCGCGCCAAATGGCGGAACTATAAGAAATTATGAGTCAGTTGAAATGGATAATGTTGAAATGAACTTTTCAGAAAACGCTATCGATTTTTTGACCGACGAGAATGTAGCTATTTTTCGAGAGGCGGTTAAGAGCATGACAGGTCAAGAAATTGTTGAGCTCGCTAAAGAACTGCTATCTAAACCAGGAGAGGAGATATCTGTTATTAGAAAATCTAAGCTGAGTAAAATTTCTGGTTATATCAAAGAAGTTAAACCATTAGTGAATTGGATTATCGAACTAGCGAAGAATGTATAACAAGTCAAAACACTGCCGCTTCGCTCGGACGCGGTCCCCGCGCCCGTGTTCGCGGCGTTAATGATACGGAGAGAAATATGCAAAATCTAATAATTCCTTTTATAGTTTCGATAGTAACTATCTCGATTGGTGTGTACACAACAGTAAGGATTAAATATTCGAGTTCATTGAACGAGCTAACCACAAATTTCAAAAACGACGCGATTACTTTTATTCAATATGTCGCTTTAACGATGACTATATATTTCCTAGTAGATGAACTCATTTCAGATGATGAACTAACTCGTATTGCTGTGTTTAAAATGTCATTTTTATTAATTGCGATTTTTTCATTCTTCTTATCCAAATTGCTTCAGGGTATGAGTTCTGTTGTAGATGGTGTTATTAAAAATCAATCAAAGCAATTAGATTTAATGTCAAAGCATTTAGATCTAATTGGAACAGTTTCTGATCTTGAAACGGATGAAAATCACTAACAAGGTCAGAAACTATCGAACACTGCGTGTGCTCGGATGCGCAGAAGACTCGCGCCCTTTTTAACGGCGTTATTGCTGAAAAATATTAAATGACAGCAATTTTCAGCCTTTTCGTATACAGGTGTTTGATTAAGTGAAAAGGCTATAGAATACTCAGACTGTGTAAAAACTCCATTTTAAAAATTGCCTAGAGTACGCGTCAGAATGACACTTTAGGGCGACTAAATTTAGCCACTGCTGGTCGAAGCGAGCATAGTAATGCAAGTATGTGGAACGGTTTTATTTTTCTTAAAACTCGAATAAGAAGGCCGTTTTAGAGTTTTTACACAGCCTGTACCCAAAGCGGTCAATTGGCGATCAACTATGTGAGACTCAACGCATGAAAGTGTCTAACAAAGTGGTATCAGCACACCTCCCTTTGGCACCGAGTTAAGCCGGTCGAAGGCCCATCGTCACAAACTTATGAATAAGTTTTTATATATCAACGGGGAAAAATAAATGCCATCAGTAACTGTTAAAATTAGGTACTCTTCTAGCGGCGGAACACCAAATTCAAAGACGACGACGTCGGTACAAGTGTCATCCAAAGAACCATCAGAATCAGAAGTGTCTGCAGCAATCAAAAAAAAGAACCCAAAGTGGAACTTCATCATTCTTGAAATTAAATAGATTGCCTAACAAGAAACTATGGCTCCAAATTGTCGAAAGAGAGGTGTCATGTCTTGAATTTTGAATGACCGATTAGGTTAAGAGTGCTTAGACAACTGCGCTTAGGGTGATGCCCATTGAACCGATAGCATTTTGAATCACCTAGATGTGTGTCCACTTTTATTGATTGAGTAATCGCTTTCGCTGTTACATACTCATTTGAGACATTTGGCATTTTCAAAAAACTAATTTGTGTGCCTGAATATTAAAAATATACCGGCACGCTGCCGGATAACAAAACTGTTAACTTTACTTCTAGCATGTCTATTCGTTCAGCTACTGCATTAGACTCCGGAATAATTTCTAATCTAGTTATTGAATCATCCTTGTCCGTAAAGGAACAAGATTTTTCAGATGAAGGCTGGGCTCTATTAGAGAAGACAAGCACTAGACAGGTGTCATGTCTTGAATTTTGAATGACCGATTAGGTTAAGAATGCTTAGACAACTGCGCTTAGGGTGATGCCCATTGAACCGATAGCATTTTGAATCACCTAGATGTGTGTCCACTTTTATTGATTGAGTAATCGCTTTCGCTGTTACATACTCATTTGAGACATTTGGCATTTTCAAAAAACTAATTTGTGTGCC
>JAFMHC010000139.1:10860-11450 GCA_017854775.1 Gammaproteobacteria bacterium
CTGTTACATACTCATTTGAGACATTTGGCATTTTCAAAAAACTAATTTGTGTGCCCGAATATTAAAAATATACCGGCACGCTGCCGGATAACAAAACTGTTATATAGGCGAGGCATTAAGCACCAAATGAAATTTTTCACTCAAGCCCATTTTATTATTGGTATAGCGTTCTTCGGACTATTCCTTTTGACTGGGGTGTATATGATTATCAACTTCCCTGAGCTTTATAATGGTAGAGAGGAAGTGCGAATGATGTATCGGGCAACACATATATATATTTTGATGTCTGCGCTAATAAATTTAATGGCAGGCAACTATTTACTTCAAGCTACGCAATTTAGCTTTCTCATATTAAGAAAGCTGGCATCAGTATTAATACTTGTAACGCCAATACTGTTTTTTATAGCATTCATATACGAGCCAGCAAAATATTTGATAGAAAGACCAGTCTCATTTTGGGCGGTCGTATTGTTGGTTGCAGGTGTAATGCTTCACTCTTTACTGAATATAAAGTGGCTAAATAAAAATGCTATATAACGAATAAGGATAAGTCGTGCGCAGCCACGACTTTATCCAATTGTTGAACAAGC
>JAFMHC010000368.1 GCA_017854775.1 Gammaproteobacteria bacterium
CACCGTTTTCATGTCTCCATGGGGGTCGGGTCGAGATAAGGCCGATCTTCTCGGGAGTACCGCCACTACCACTCCTGTAGGCTCGGCATCGCGCCAAATTACACGGTCGCCCGTGACTAATGAGCCAAGGTTGGTACGCATATGGCAACGCTTTTTAGGTGCGTTGGCCTTGCCTTCTTCAGTGGCTTCTGGGGAATGGTTCGATGACTGAATTTCCACTTGTGTGCCATAGTGCGCAATCACTAAGCCTTCTTGCTCGGCGCCTAAACTACCATCATTTACATTAGCGTCGATTTTGGCATTTTTTTTGTCAGCTCGCGCAACGCGTTCTTGTTGTACTTTTTCGATGCGCCACGCTTGTTTGCGAGTGAGTTTTCGTTTGCTCATGCGGCATTCTCGATAGGTAGCAAAAAGTGATAAAAAGGCAGAAGGTTGTCAGTAATGTGTAGTTCAGCTGGATTTACAGGCATATATCAGTAACACTATAGGAATCAATAAATATTGTTATAGGATGATACGCGAATATGTTACATGAAGATAACTTGATTTGGATTGACCTAGAAATGACGGGGCTTTACCCCAACGATGATGTGATTATCGAGATAGCGACTATCGTCACCGACAGTAACCTTAATATATTAGCCGAAGGGCCAATGTTAGCTGTCCATCAGTCAGATGAGCGTTTAGCCGCCATGGATGAATGGAACACGAATCAACACGGTAAGTCAGGGTTGACCGAGCGAGTGCGCAATAGCCGCATAGCTGAAGTCGATGCCGAACAGCAAACCATAGACTTTCTCAAGCAATGGGTGCCGGCAGGGAAGTCACCTATGGCAGGTAATTCTATTTGCCAAGATCGCCGTTTTTTAGCTAATTACATGCCTATTCTGGAAAACTATTTTCACTACCGCAACCTGGATGTGAGCAGTGTCAAAGAGCTCGCACGTCGTTGGAAGCCAGAAGCAACGAAAGGCTTCACCAAGTCAGGTGCGCATCTAGCTATGGATGATGTCCGTGATTCGATCAACGAATTGAAACACTATCGCGAAACGTTTTTTGCTGTCTAGTCAAGCTAGGCAGTGCTGAGTAGATACTATTAAAATAATAAAAAGTGAATGAAATGGAAGACCTTAACGATATCGAATTGATGGTAAAAAAGGGATCGCCTCTTATTGCCATAGAGTCTTACGAAGAACCAAGAGTTCTTGAACTTTGTACTCGCTTGGCGATTAAAACTTTCCGACCCTTGTATAGCTGGAGCTGTACTGCGGGCTTGCAGAGCGGTCTGTTAAGTCACTCAGCAACTAACACAAAGTCTAATGAAGCAGCGCTGACAAAACCAGAAGAACTACTCGCGTCTATTCGTCAAAAAAATGAAGCAGGCATTTATGTGCTGTGTGATTTTCATGTGTACTTTGATGAGCCGAAAGTTGTGCGGGGCTTAAAAGATATCGCCTTATATTCCGATAATCAAGTAACTCTCATGCTACTTAGTCATGCACTGTCTTTGCCTTCAGAAATACACCGTTACAGCACGCGTTTTCAATTAAGTTTTCCTTCCGAAAATAAAATTCGTCAAATAGTGTTGAAGGAAGTGAGGCAATGGCAGCAGCAACATGCAGGACGTCGTGTTAATGTCGATGCAAAAACCTTATCGTTACTCACCAATAACCTACGCGGTTTAACCGAGAGCGACGTTAAGCGCTTGGTCCACGGGGCAATTGTGGATGATGGTGCGATTACCATCAGTGATGTCGATGAAGTTAACAAATCAAAATTCGAATTGATGAATATGAATAATATTCTCACTTTCGAATACGATACTGCTCAGTTTGCCCAAGTAGGCGGGCTAAAAAAATTAAAGCAATGGCTAGCCGAAAGGCAGTCTGCTTTTTCAGGAATACCAAAAAATAAAGGCGATACCCGCCCCGCTCTAGATACCCCCAAAGGTATTTTGT
The DNA here is from genome assembly GCA_017854775.1 of Gammaproteobacteria bacterium. Taxonomy (GTDB): domain Bacteria; phylum Pseudomonadota; class Gammaproteobacteria; order Arenicellales; family Arenicellaceae; genus Arenicella. The sequence goes on from JAFMHC010000368.1 coordinate 1,959, forward strand.
TATTGGGTGTGCAAGGCGGGGGTAAAAGTTTGGCTGCGAAAGCCATAGCGGGCTTATGGAACGTACCGTTGTTACGCTTAGATATGGGTGCGCTATACAATAAATTTCATGGCGAAACAGAGCGTAATTTACGCGAAACCTTACAGCTTGCTGATAATGTGTCGCCTTGCGTGCTGTGGATGGATGAAATTGAAAAGTCACTGAGTCAGTCCGATAACGAAGGTATCTCTCAACGTGTATTAGGCACGTTACTCACATGGATGGCCGAACGTAAAAGTCGTGTATTTATCGTCGCAACAAGCAATGATATATCGCGTTTACCTCCAGAATTATTACGCAAAGGCCGGTTAGATGAAATCTTCTTCGTTGATTTACCTAATACAACAGACCGTGCCGTTATTGCTCAAATTCACTTACGCCAGCGTCATGTCGATTTCGAAAAAGAGCAAGCAATAGAAATTGCTGAGTCAACTCAGGGCTTTACAGGTGCTGAGATAGAGCAAGCCATTGTGTCAGCATTATACTCAGCCAAAGCGCAACAACAAACGATAACTGTCGAACATGTATTAAGCGCGGTTGATACGACTGTGCCTATTTCAGTCGTGCGCTCAGAAGATATTCAAGCGCTACGGCACTGGGCCGAAGAGCGCGCAGTGATGGCAAATTAATATTCGCTATTTGGTCAATAGTTGACGGCTTTTGATACGTCGAGCACGCACGGAAGTATAGTTAGCGTTACTTATTTATTGAGTGCGGAGCCATGCTGAACACTTTCTAAGTGGGTTTTGTTTCGATTGTCAGC
>JAFMHC010000140.1 GCA_017854775.1 Gammaproteobacteria bacterium
ATGCTGATAGGCGAGCGTGAATTTTGTAGTGCGTTAACCCAACGACCGCAATGCTCGCGCCTATCTAAAATGTAGGTCATGAGGTTGTGAAATAAATGGCGACCGTCTTTATAGTTGATGATTTCCCAAAATTCGCGCAACTCATCGTTACTCGGTTTGGTTTTTTCCCCAAAGACTTTCGAGAACGAAGCGCCAAACTGTCTAAAGCCCGCGAATTTATTTACTAATCGCCCTGCCGAGCTCAGCATTATTTTTTGAATTAATAAGGCTTTATGAGTTTCTGGGAATAGACCCCCGTTTAAAAAGCAGCATGAAAGCCATTTGCCATTAGCTGAGCCATCAATTTGCCTGGCCAGCAATTCTTGCGCTACGCTGACGCCGTAATCATGGGCAAAAACGTGATATTCCTCGATGCCGAGCTCTCTTATCAACGAATCGAACAAGTCAGCCTGTTTGTGTAGTGTGTAATCGCGCTTGTTTGGCTTGTCGGAAAAGCCAAAGCCCAGCATGTCAATGCAGACCAGTCGGTGCTTTTTACTTAAGGTCTCCCATACTTTATCGAAATCGTAGCTGGAAGTTGGGAATCCGTGAATCAACACAATCGTTGACTTTTTATCACGCCCTTCGTCAATCATAAAAATCTCGTGCCCATTAATCGACCGTACTTCTCCGCGGTTAAACCAACGTTGCACAGATTTACTTAAAAATTGAGGGGCATTAGTTTTCATTAGGTTTTGTCGTATCGATCAATTTCTTAAAGTTTGGAATAAATTGAACTTGACGTCAAGTTCAATTTATTCCAAACTCGATGTAAGTTAACTCAGTGACACTATGAAAACTTTACCAACTCAAGAACGGGCACTAATAAAGCGTCAAGCACTTGTCGATGCTGCCATATCCGAGTTTTCGAAGATTGGATTTGAAGTGGCGACCGCTAAGTCAATCGCCGCCGTGGCTGACGTGGCGACGGGCACGTTTTACCAATATTTTGATAATAAGAATGAGATCTTGCGCGTAATCGCCAGCGCTCGTTTTGATGGTTTACATCAACGGATTAGACTACTCGAGTTGAACGCGGTAAATGATTCTAAACCCGAAGTGGCTGGTGCGGGTCTTAGTACCGGGCTTGATGTAGAAGGTCAATTTGCTGACACATTAATGTTTGTCTACGAGTTTCACGCCGGTGATCCAGAGTTACATCAAGTTCTCGAACAGCGACGAGCCTTAGATCCAAAATTGCAAGCGATCATGGATCAAGGTGAACAGGTGCTGAGAACTAGGGTTCTAAAATTCGTTAACAACTTTAACATTGCTAATGCTGAATTAGTTGCCGAAAATTTGTTCGCCATGGCAGAGGGCCTAGTGCACCGATTGGTATTTCACTCGACCAGTCATAACTCAACCGAAAGAGACCGAAAAGAGGCTCTCGAGATAGGTGCAAAAATGCTGGCTAGCTATTTCATTCAGAGCCAAGTTAAAATTAACCTGGGTTCTCAACCTATAAAATTTAGATAATTACACTTATGACTAGACCATTTGATACCGTTATTCAGAACGCACGCGTATTCAACAACGGTGAAAATCCGGTAACCGAAGATATCGCTATTCTAGATGGTTTGGTGGCTAAACGTGGACAATCGTTAGACACAAACGGCGTGCAAAACGTAATCGACGCGACCGGTCTTTGGGCTATGCCTGGGATGTTCGATATTCACACTCATTACGACCTCGAATTGGAGGTTGCGCCGGGTTTGCCAGAATCTACCCGCCATGGCACCACCTCAGTGGTTATTTCCAATTGCAGTTTAGGCCTAGCGTTCGGTAATCAGCGAGAAGGCGAAGTAGACCCCATTGTTGATTGTTATGCACGTGTCGAGAATATTCCTAAACCAGTACTTAGAGCGTGTGCCGACAAAGTTGTCTGGAATACGCCTCAGCAATACCTCGATCACTTAGAGCAGCTCAATCTAGGGCCGAATGTGATCACCATGATTCCGCACTCAATGCTGCGCATCGAATCAATGGGTTTTCATGAAAGTGTCACACGTGACCCAACACAAGCTGAGGTTAATGACATGCAGCGTTTATTGCGTGAGGGCCTAAAGATTGGCTACGCTGGCTTTTCAACCGACGCTCTGCCGTTCCATTACCTCGCTAATCAACCAAATTGTCACAAGACAATCCCGACCCAATTTGCTAAATACGGCGAGATTAAACAACTCACTCAGGTAGTTCGCGAAGCAGGCTTGCTATGGCAAGCGACTCCCCCTAAAGACAGCCCGGCAAAAGTGCTGAAGATGTTTTTATTGTCGTGCGCTCGTCTACACGGCAAACCACTGAAGACCACGGTGGTTGCAGCCTTAGATGTCAGCACCAATCGTAACTTGGTGAAGATGGCGCGCTTATTATCAACATTGTTGAATTCAAAATTTCTTGGTGGCGAGTTTTATATGCAGGCGCTCGGTGCGCGCTTCAAGATTTGGTCTGATGGTGCGGTAACGCCGATTGCTGAAGAGATACCGGAATTGCGTGCTTTGAACGAAACAGATTTAGATGATCGAGCAGCACGTTCTAAAATTCTTCAAGATCCCGAGTATATAAAACTATTCAGAGCTATGTGGATGAAAGGCAAGTCTGGCTTTGGCTTGGCCAGAGCTAAGCGGTTATTGCGATTAGAAGACTACGCCTTTGATCGAGATTTAAGCAGCATGACGATTGATGTATGTCCCTTGAAAGACTGGGAGGGCATGACCTTTCAAGCGGCTCTTGATCGGGTGCTTGAGTCGCGTCGCGAAACATCAACGACTGAACTTAGTGAGGCCGAGCAAGAAGTGGTCTCGCGAGATTTCTTCTGGGTCTCTGATGAGGCAGATTTCGTATTGCAAATACTCCGTACTTTCGATACTACAATTTCGTGGTACACGATCACGGCTAATCGAGATATCAAAACCGTACGCGAGCTGCTGATGGATCCGAAGTTGCTGCCTGGGTTTAACGATAGTGGTGCTCATTTAACCAATATGGCATTTTACGACGTAAATCTACGTAGCCTAAAACTGGCATCAGAAGGTGGAGAGCAAGACACTAATTATATGATCAAGCGGCTGACCAAGGATGCTGCAGATTTATTTGGAGTTGACCGTGGCTCGATCTACCAAGGCGATGTTGCTGATTTGATTTTGGTCGACCCCAAACAACTTGCGACCTACGATGGTGAAGCGAATGTTGAACGTATTTTTCGTGAGGAGTATCAGCATCCGCAGCTCGTCAACCGCTCTAATGGTGTAGTGCCATTGGTTTTAATCAATGGAAAAGAAGCTTGGGCCAATGATAAATTTTCCGACGACCTTGGCAAGCAACGCAAGGGCAGTCTGCTCAAGCCTACCGTGTTGGATGTTGCTGCGGTCTAGGCTGCACATTGCATAAGCGAGGTTGATTCTAAATATAAATGCGAATTATTCGCATTTGCGATTGCAAATTAAAATTTAAGGTTTTATAGTTCGGCACATAGACAGAAGGGCTAGGAATTGCCTTTTTTAACGTTGTTAGCCAACTTAACAAGTAGAACCCTTGAATTATGAATAAGCAGTTTCGGCACAGTTTGATTTCGCGCGCGATTAGCGGCGCTTTTGCTCTTAGTATTGTCCCTAGCATGGCCTTCGCCGACCCCGCATCGGAGCCACTAGAAGAAGTAATAACCATTGGCTCGCGTGACGCGGTCGAATCAATTACCGGTTCAGCCCATTACATCGGCGAAGACACGCTGGATAAATTTGAGTACAGCGATATTCAACGTATCTCCCGTGAAGTCCCCGGTGTCTCGATTCAGGTTGAAGATGGTTATGGTTTGCGGCCAAATATTAGCATCCGTGGTGTGGCAACCGAACGCAGTGGTCGTATCACCTTACTTGAAGATAATATCCTGATCGCGCCAGCACCCTATTCGGCACCATCGGCCTACTATTTCCCTACCGCTGGGCGCATGCAAGCGTTCGAAGTTATTAAGGGCCCTTCGGCTATAACTCAAGGCCCGTATACTATTGGCGGTGCATTGAATATGGTGTCGACCGCGATCCCAAAAGATCAGCGAGGCAAAGTGCTACTAGAACTTGGCGAAGATGCAACCGCACGTCTGCACGCGACCTATGGCGATACCTTAGATTCTGGTCTGGGTTACTTGCTTGAAGTTCATCAATGGCAGTCTGATGGTTTTCAGACTATTGATCGTTCGAATACCGATACGGGTCTTGACGTCACTGATTACACATTGAAGTTGGCTTACGCGCCAGCGGGAAGCGCTCACTCAGTAGCGCTGAAGTTACAAAAGGCCGATCAGCAATCAAATCAGAGCTACTTAGGCTTAACCGATGCAGACTTCAGGGATCAGGCTTATCGTCGCTATAGTTTGTCCGAGTTAGACAACATTGAAACCGAACATGAGCAAGTGATCGTACGATATCGCTATAAGCCGAGTGATAGTTTTAGCTTGTCAGCAACGGCGTATAATAACGATCATAAGCGTGATTGGTTCAAAACCGAAGGGGTAGATCTCGATGGAAGTTCTAATGCTCAGATGTTTAGTCGGACTAGTTGGTCCGACGTTGTACAGGCCGTTAACCTGGGGCAGGGGCTTAGTAGTGGCGATATCATGTTTGATGCTAGCCAATTAAACGCCATTTTGGATGGCACTCTGGATACCGCGCAGGGTAGTATCCAGTTGCGTTCAAATGCACGTGAATACTACTCTCGTGGAATTCAATTTAAACTTGATTGGAGCACCGAAATTGCTGGTATGAGCCATCAAATTCAGGCCGGTTTACGTTACCACGAAGACCAAGAAGATCGTCTACAACGTAATAGCACCTACCAACAAATTGCCGGTCGCTTGCAGTTAAACGATATCGGCGAATTAGGTAATGCCGGAAACCGTATTCAAGAAGCGCAAGCGGTTGCGGTACATATTCAAGACCGAATCGAGTTCGGTAATTGGGTACTAACACCGGGTGTTAGGTATGAGGACATTGATCAGAGCCGCACCCGCTTCAACGGCGGTGCTGATCGAACCTTTAGAGATGGTCGCGAAAACCAAACCAGCGTTTTTCTTCCGGGTTTTGGTGCGATTTATAAAGTTAGTGACTCACTGTCAATTGTTGCAGGAGTGCACAAAGGGTTCACTGCACCGAGCAACTCTCCAGGCGTGCGTGAAGAAGAGGCTATAAATTCTGAGTTTGGGGTTCGATTCAATAATGGACGCACCCGTGCTGAATTAATCGCATTTAGCAGTGACTACGAGAATTTACTGGGCGAGTGCACCTCATCTTCTGGCTCGAATTGTGAAATTGGGGATGCATTTAATGGCGATGCGGCAACGGTTCGCGGTGTTGAAGCTCTATTCTCAAGTAGCGTCGAGGTTGCTGATGGCATGTTGTTATTGACGCAATTATCGTTCACCTACATTGACGGCGAGTTCGATACAGATATTGCCGACACGGCGTTCTTTGGCGACGTTAGCGCTGGCGACCCGATTCCGTACATTCCGGAAACACAATTTCAATTCTCAGCAGGTTTGGAGCGAGGCGCTTGGCAAGCAAACGCTAATCTAAGTTATGTTGACGAGGTCTGCACACGAGCGTCATGTGGTCAGTTCGATCGTACCGACGATGCGCTTACTGTAGATCTTGCGAGTAGTTATCTAGTTAATGAATCACTAAAAATATTTGCCCGTGTTGAAAATGTAAGCGACGAGCGTGACATTCTTGGTCGCCAGCCTTATGGCGCACGACCCAACAAAGGTCGCTCGGCTTCGGTTGGAGTTGAGTTGAATTTTTAGCTCAATCTTTGTTAGCACTTGTAGTCTTTTTTACTACGCTCAAAAAGCCTCCCTAGATTAGTCAAACTAGAGAGGCTTTTTTATTGATAGAATGACCCTATGAGTGCATTTTTTATCGCCATAAATAGAGACCACCGACCATTTGATTTGGGCGTTGCGCAAGCGATGATGGCCCAGCTCGACCGTTTTGGCGATGATGCACAAAGGCTCGTGGTTAACAAGCATTACGCGATAGGCTTCCAAAGCACTTGGACATTGCCTGAAGAAGCAGGTGAACGGCAGCCGTTAGAGACCGGAGAAGACCGTTGGTTTGCCTTCTACGGGCGGCTTGACAACCGGGCCGAGCTATTATTTAAATTAGCTAAACTCAGCAGCTCTAAAATCAGTGATGCGGTTCTGGCTCAAGAGTACCTACAAAACGTTGGAAGCGAATTTCTTTCCGATCTAATCGGGCCCTTCGTGTTACTTGATTATGACGCTAAGGCCGACCGACTGTTGCTCGCCAGAGATGGAATGGGAGCTCGTCATATGGTGTATAAGGCTGATCAAAAAACCATTCTTGCTTCGAGCTATGAAATGGCCTTGGTGGCACATCCATCTGTCGATTATCGATTAAATGATGACACTGTTGGCCGTCATCTAGTGAGCCAGATGCAATCCGGCCCGAGCAGTATCATTGACGGTCTTGAGGTGCTACACCCTGGGCATTCTCTGCAGATCTCTGGTTGTGAGATGGAATTCCGGCGCTTCTATAAGCCAGACCCTAAATACAGAGTAATGTATGCTAGCGACGACGAGTATGCTGCGGAATTTAAGCGACTATTAAACCAAGCTGTGGAGCGTCGTCTGCGGTGTGTGGGTAATATCGGTTCGCAGCTTAGTGGTGGTTTGGACTCGGTGCCAATAACGATTGCAGCAGCTCTTAGTTTGGCTGCGGCGCCTGATTTGGCCGCGGCACCTAATTTGGCCGCGGCGCCTGATATAGCCAAGGAACCTAATGTCATGGTAGAGCCGACTGAGGCTAGGAGTGAGCAACAATTGAGTGCCTACTCTTGGGTCTTCGATCACTACCCTGACGCTGATGAGCGAGAATATTCTAGCCCTATTTGCAGTGCATACGGCATCGAGCAAGTTATGGTTAGCTGCGATACCCTGTGGCTAAACTATTGTGACACTGAATTGGGTGCCGTCGCACCGAGTGCCGTCGCACCGAGCTATACTCCGCTCGACCCTCTAGGCCCAATATATAACCCCTTTATGAGCTACAACCAAGCGCTGTTTAGTCAAGCAAAAGCCCGCGGGGTGACGGTAATGCTAAACGGGATTCATGGCGATATATTGTACGGATACACGCAGAGCATACTCTACGAGTTAGTCAAGTCAGGCAAATTTAAAGACGCTCTCGCCGAGGCTAGGTTCCAGCTTATTGCTTGTGGTTCGATAATCACCTTTATTAAAGAGTACTTATTGAAGCCTGTACCGATAACCACACGGTATTTAAACTGGCGAGCCTCACGATGCAGCGAGGATCACCAAGCATTGCAGCCACATATTGTCGAGCAGCAAAAATATCGAGAGAATTATCTAGAGAGTGAAAGTCGAGATGCAATCAGGCCGCAGCAATGGCAGGTAGTATTAGGAGAGTTTGCTGGTCATGATGCCGCTATCGGGCGATTTCTTGAGTCCGAATATTCAATCGAGCGTCGCTATCCGTTTAGAGACCGAGACTTATGTGAGTTTATGCTGGCGATACCCAGTCGCCAATTGGCTATAAGTGGTATTAAACGGCCTATTGTAAAACGTGCGTTTGCAAGTGAGTTGCCGGTCAATATGGTGAATAGAAACCGCAAGGCAAGTTTCGCTGACGTCACTATGGCGGGCATTTATAACGACCAAAAAAATGCTCATTGGGCTAACTCAGCTACTCGTGAGTGGTCATATTATGTAAAAGAATGTTATTTTGATGATAAGACAGAGCTAAATCATCAACTTGAGGTTGTTAAGTGGCGCTGTGGTTATTATGATTATTGGAAATCGGTATGTTACAATCCGGTGGCTAAAAAGTTAGGGTTAAATGATGCAAAAACAAAATAAGAAAGGGTGTGAAGCCGGCGCGGAAAGCGTCACCGGTCAATCTACCTTCGGGGTCAATAGCTCTGCTGTAAAGCGTAATAGTAAGGTGTATGAAACACCGACACTGATAGCATATGGTGATGTCAGAGACATTACCTTGGGCGGAACTCTAGGGTTCGGTGAAAGTGGTGCAGGTTTCGAGAACTTCGATGTTTTTCGCCCCTAAAAAGTCGCCCTATATGGTCTACGCTGTAGGCAATATAGACTAGGCTGTAGGCACATGTTGGCGACTTCTAGAGAATTGTATCTAATTTGATCCGTTCACTAAGCCATATTTACTAAGCTATAAGTTTACGAAACCTCAAAAGGTGGCAATTTTTTTGTCACCTTTTGTTTTTTTAAGACTATATAGTCTGGCAGGCCGTTGGTGTAGCTCGGGTAGTCTTCGCCTTGAATTAGTGGGCTCAAGTATTCTCGACACCGTTCAGTAATGAAGAAACCATCGTCGCTTATGTAGTCAGCTGGCATCTTTATCTCAACATTGGCTACATCGGCCAATGGAGCATGACCAATTTCCCATGTGTAAGGCGAGTTACTAGTGCGAACGATGGTTGGCATTACCGCGTTTTTCCCAGCAATAGCAAGTTCTACAGCCGCCTGGCCGAGAGCGTAAGCGTGTTCAACGTCTGTTTTAGAGCCAATGTGACGTGCTGATCTTTGTAGGTAGTCGCAGACTGCCCAATGGCATTTTAGGCCGAGATTATCCTTAATCATGCCAGTAACAACCGGGGCGACTCCGCCTAGTTGCGCATGCCCGAATGCGTCTCTGACACCGGAGTCGGCTAAAAATTTGCCGTCGGCGGTGTGCGCGCCTTCCGAAACCACGATGCTGCACTGACCTTTGGCTTTGACTGTTGCATCTACTTTTGCCAAAAATGCTTGTTGATCAAAATCGATTTCTGGGAACAAGATAATATCCGGACCTAAGCCTCGGTGATCAGCAGCTAAGCCCGATGCGGCCGCGATCCAACCTGCGTGTCGGCCCATAACCTCCATCACAAATACCTTGGTTGACGACGAACTCATTGATGCGACGTCCATAGAGGCTTCAAGAATCGAAACAGCAACGTACTTTGCCACCGAGGCGAAGCCCGGCGAACAGTCTGTAAAAGGTAAGTCGTTATCAATCGTCTTAGGCACGCCGACACAGGTGATCGGGTAGTTCATAGACTCAGATAATTGTGAGACTTTGTAGGCCGTGTCTTGCGAATCACCGCCACCATTATAGAAAAAGTAGCGAATATCGTGGGCTTTGAACACCTCAATCAAGCGCTGATATTCGGCCCGATGTATCTCTAATGATTTCAATTTGTAGCGGCACGAACCAAATGCACCCGATGGGGTCATTTTTAGCGCCTCAATATCGGACGCGCTTTCCAGGCTAGTATCGATTAAGTTTTCGTATAGCGCGCCCAAAATACCATCTTGGCCAGCGTACACCTTATTGATTTGCTCGGGGTACTTCGCCGCGGTTTGTAAGACACCAGCAGCCGACGCGTTAATGACCGGCGTGACGCCACCAGATTGTGCATAAAAAGCATTGTATGCAGGCATGATCTTCCTCAATAAAGACAAGCGACCATGATCAAATAACTATTATCGAATGACCATGAACGCTAGATTGACTGTTTAATTATGTTGTTAATGGCTCACACCACCAACTTCTCTCTAACTTAAGTATAGCGCAAGCTGTTTTGCTCACCCTACATTTAGGTAGATTGAGTGTATAATTGTCATACACAATTATCAGTTACCAAACTTACTTACCGAATGACGAATAAAATTACCGTAATCGCCGTAGATGGCCAGCAACAAGACGTAGAATTTGACCAAGGCGATAGTTTGATGGAGGTCCTGCGTGACGCCGGATACGATGAAATTATGGCCATATGCGGCGGCTGTTGCTCATGCGCTACCTGCCATGTGAAAATTGCTAATCAAGATGCTTATCAATTGCCACCTGTAGAAGAAGATGAGGAAGTTCTGCTGTCATTGGTCGATGCTTATGAACTTGATAGTTCACGATTATCATGTCAAATAACAATGGGCGAGGCTCAGCAAGGCATGACGGTGACTGTCGTTGAGGCAGATTAGAGTCGCTCATGGACCCGATAACTCAAGGCGTTGTCGGCGCTGCCGCATCGCAATTAGTATCTCGCAGAATTGAAAAAATAGCCGCCGGCGTGATCGGTTTTTTGTCGGGAATGGCGGCTGACTTAGACGTGTTGATTTCATCGTCGACCGACCCGTTGTTGTTCCTAGAGTTTCATCGCCATTTTACTCATTCAATAATCTTCATACCGCTAGGTGCGTTAATTTGTACTCTGGCCTTTCGAGTGATGTTTAGGCGTTGGTTTCGGCGAAATAGGCTTAGCTTTCAGCGCACCTACCTTTTTAGTTTTGTCGGCTATGCGACGCATGCCGTGCTGGACACCTGTACAACCTATGGCACCCAACTGTTTTGGCCGTTCAGCGACATGCGGGTTACCTGGAACACGGTATCTGTGATCGATCCATTGTTCACTTTGCCTTTAATAGTGATAATTACCGTTGCCATACTCAAACGTTCTACTGGCGTTGCCTGGCTTGCAACAGGCTATGCTTTTTTCTATCTTGGACTTGGCGTGCTACAAAACGGTCGAGCCAGTGATCTGGCGCAAGAATTGGCGTTCAGTCGTGGGCATCTGCCGAGTAACCTAGGCGTTAAGCCGAGCTTCGCTAATTTGTTAGTTTGGAAGAGTGTCTATGAATACCAAGGGCTATATTATATCGACGCTATTCGTATGCTTGGTTCAGATAAAGTCTACCAAGGCACATCGGTCGAAAAGTTAGATATCGATAAACATTTCGCTTGGCTTGATAGCGGTTCGCAGCAGGCCAAAGACATCAAGCGTTTTGCTTGGTTTTCGAATCAACATCTTGCCTTAGATCCTAATAATGAACATCGTATTATCGATGTTCGCTACTCTCTGATTCCAAACCAAGTCACTGGCATGTGGGGAATAACCTTGGACCCATCCAAAGGGTTAGCTGATCACGTAGAGTGGTCAACTAACCGGCCGAAAGGGCAAGAGGCGATGAAAAAAACCGCTGAACTATGGGGCATGGTGATGGGTCGATAGCTGGGTATCAATAATAACTTACCGACGTCGAGCCCGCCCACCGCGCCGCCCTTTACTAAGCGCGCCACCTTCAACGCTTTGGTCTCCCTTTAGTTGTGCCTGGGCGCCAACGGTCACTGATCCGAGTATTTTGATAACCTCTTCAATTGCCGGTGTTGGGCCTTTAGTGTGCTCGTCAATCGCCGCTCGCATAGAGGCCACATGGTTTGGCGTGGTGCCGCAACAGCCACCAATAATTCTAGCACCAGAATCCATTGCCAATTTGGCATAAGTTGCCATTAACTCAGGCGTGCCGCTATAGCTGATTTCGCCGTCTACCCACTCTGGA
>JAFMHC010000009.1 GCA_017854775.1 Gammaproteobacteria bacterium
ACACGTACCGCCTACGGAGAATCTGGTCGCTATAAAAAAGGGGCGGCAAAATTGGCAATCGCCGCCAATAGGCCGATAATCCCAATAGCTCATGACGCTGGTAAGTACTGGTCACGCGATAGTTTATGGATTAAATCGGGCACTATTCGCTGCATCTTTGGTCCGGCGATTAGCGTTGAAGGTAAAACTGATACTCAGGTTACCGCTGAAATTCAGGCATGGATTGAATCCCAAGCTTTATAGCCGGAAAACTTATCCCATGCTATAACTGGCTCATGTAATAACTGACTAGGAAATACAACGCAGTAAACTCCAAGACATAAATAGACACAAGGAGCCATCAAACACATGGGCCAAACAACATCATCGCCAAACCCAATGGCGCAAGACACCAGCAGTGTCGCTGACAGCGGCTCATCCGATGCGGCCACCGCGGTCGCCACGGATATTGGCAATCAGGTGCCTACCTTTGTCGACCTATTACCCGAACAAGCCAAGCCATATTGGTTGCTGGTTCAACAGTACCCGATCCTCGAAGCGCTAATTATATTCATAATATTTTGGGCCTCAGCGTCGTTCATACGCCTTTATGCATTGAACTTAATTCAAAAGTTAACCAGCAAAACCAATACTGAGTTAGACGATCAAATAATTGCCGAGCTACGTGATCCAATTTTCAATACGGTGTTGTGGTTTGGCTTAATCGTCGCAACCAAATCAACTGGCTACGTAGACGGCCTAGCCGCCTACATCAGCCCCATCGCATTGTCGATGATCGTGCTTACCTGGACCAGAGCCGCGCTAAGCGTAAGCGGCAAACTGATCGTTGTTATGTCACGTGACGATTCGCGCTTCAAAAAGATGGATGTTCGCACCGAACCATTATTGATCATCAGCAGTAAGATAATGCTGATGATCATGTGTGCTTATTTGGTACTAATGATTTGGGGTATCAACCCAGTCGGCCTACTTGCATCGGCCGGAATTGTCGGTATCGCGGTAGGTTTCGCTGCCAAAGACACGCTGGCAAATTTATTTTCAGGGGTATTCATTCTCGCTGACCGCCCCTATAAGCTTGGCGACTACGTCAACTTAGACTCGGGTGAGCGTGGCAAAGTGACTCATATCGGCATTCGCAGTACTCGATTACTCACTCGGGATGATATCGAAGTGACCATTCCGAACGGTGTCATCGGCAACGAAAAAATCGTCAACGAAAACGGCGGCTCCGGCCACTCCATGCGTATTCGTCTTGATCTTCAGTGCGCCTATGAAGCCGACTTGGAGCACGTAGAAGAGGTGTTAATGGCGATGATCAACACACACCAAGAAATCAAAAAGTACCCCAGTCCGAGAGTCCGCTACAGAGGCTTTGGTGACAGCGGCATTAACCTGCAGCTAATGGGTTGGATTGACGAACCGCAAGATCGTGGTCGCATCTCGCACATGCTCTACAAAGACATTCACGCAACCTTTCGTAAGCACAATATTGAAATCCCTTACCCTAAACGCGAACTGACTATTGTCAGTCACGCAGAGCAAGGGAAATAATAGTTCAGATGCAGACTAAGCCTAAAATGCTAAGTCAGAAGTGCTAAACCGGAAGCACTAAACCGAATAGAGCAACTATCATCAGCGTTTAATGTACTCCGCCAGATAATCGTCAAAACTTAGGGTGTCGCCCGCTTCAATCTGCTGTTGCTGCTCGACCGACTGCTTTGCGATTACCGATAACTCCTCTTGAAACGAGGTATTTTTATCTAGGCTAGCGAAATGTGTCTGATGCTTGTTAGCTTGCTCACTGATGATGTCTATAAACTCATTACCGGCCTCAACTAACTCCATCATTTGCCCAGAAGGTGTCAAGCTTGGCTCGTCTACTTTCGCTTGTTGAGCGTAAACCGCCGAGCTGTATTCGAAGCTGTCGTGCGCTTTATCCAATAATTTAGCCGTTTCCATTATGTCGCTGATCAATTCGGTCGCCGCGACCTTGAATGGCACGGACTCACCGCCATGCTGCAAGGTTAGGCTTGGGTCACGACCTCGTAGTATTACATTACCTTGATTGGCTCGAATTTCAGGGCAGCTTGTGTGGCTTACTTCAGGGCATTGCGAAAACAGGCAATATAGAAGGAAGGCATCCATAAAACGGATCTGCTGTGCGCTAACACCTTCGGCGATAAACGGGTTTAGATCTAATATGCGCACTTCAATATATTCGACACCGCGGTCACGCAAGGCCGCTATTGGCTTCTCACCCGATTGCGTTACTCGTTTAGGCCTAATATCGCTGTAGTACTCATTTTCAATTTGTAAAACATTGGTGTTCAATTGGCGATACTGCCCATCTACTTTGACGCCAATATCTTCGTATGCTTTGTACTTATGGGTCATCGCCTCTGATAAGGTAGTAACATAATCGTCAAGCGAGCCATAAGAGACATGCAACTCTTCTTGCGCCGAATTTTGATAACCCAAGTCGCTCATTCGCAGCGAAGTCGCATACGGTAAACCGTAGGTGTTTTCGAGCAAAGGGTCAAGACCGTGCTCATCTTGCGATAGACCTGCCAAAAAAGATTTATCCAATACCGGTGACGCACCGAATAGGTAATGCAAGATCCAAGAGTAACGGCGAAAATTTCGTATCAAGGAAAAATATTGTGCGGATTTAAAACTTTGTAACGCCTGGTCGGATTGAGGGTTTTGTTTTTTTTGGTACGCCTGCCAAAACGTATCCGGCAATGAGAAGTTATAATGCACTCCAGCGATGGATTGCATTATACGACCGTAACGAACTCCTAAGCCTTGCCGATAGACATGTTTAAGTGTGCCAACATTTGAGCTGCCGTAAACGGCGATCGGAATGCTCTCATCACCCTCGAGCTGACACGGCATACTGGCTGGCCAGATTCGTTCTGGCCCAATCTTGCTCGAGGTAAAGGTGTGTAAATCACTCAAATACTCAATTGTTGCTTCAACATCGTTGAGCACCGGAGTTATAAACTCCAGCAATGCCTCTGAATAATCAGTGGTAATACTCGGGTGTGTCAGTGTTGAGCCTAAGGCCGGTTGATGCACCGTCTGAGCGATATGAGATTCAGTAGTGACACGTAAACCCTCTTTTTCGACACCTCGGACAATGCCAGACAAGGTGCTGGCGAGCTCGTCATCAACAAGAGACAAGGTAGAAGTGCATTCTGAATTGACCATAATAATTTTTACGTTTGCTGCGGTTAGGTGTTCATTGTACTGAACATTGACACTCAATACTGTGACGAATTATGTTCGACTATTTGCGGCTTAGGCTGATCACTTACTTTCACATCAAAACGAGCAATCCGTGCGGCGCTTTAATCTCAGGCAGTCGTATGTAGCTGTGTTCACCACCCTGCTAGATGAATCCAACTTTCGTCTCAACCAAGCCTACTTAGTGACTCTTACCATCAACTCAAGTCATTATTCTTAGCCATTTTGGCGTATTGTCGGGCGGCTATTTTCAATAACGAATTGGGGAAGTACCGCTTCAGCCATAATGCGTTCATCTCAAAGCCTTTACCAACACTGATTTCTGGCTTTCGACTCTTAAAGCCTTTAACTATAACTTTGGCACATTCGCTGACATCCATACCGCCACGAATTTCGGTATCTTCTCGGCCGTAAGCAGAGCCGTCACCTGAAAGCGCATTGCTTGAGATCGGAGTGCGTATGTAGCCTGGGGTGATTGTGGTGACCTTTATATTTTGATGATCAACTTCGGTACGCAAAGCGTCAAAGAAACCCATCATCGCGTGCTTGGCGGCACAATAACCTGTTCGAAAAGGCACGCCTACTTTGCCAGAAATAGAAGAGGTAACCACTAAGTGACCGCTACCCTGTTCAATCATGCTGGGTAAGACCGCCTTGGTTAATGCTATTTGGCCGAATACATCAACCTCAAAGATAGTTCGGTAGGTCTCCATATTGGTGTTCAAACAACTTGAACGCTGGGTAATGCCGGCGTTGTTTATTAGCATGTCTATACGTCCACCCCATGCTTTGGCTAGCTCGACTTTGTCGGCTAAACTAGCCTCGTCGGTAATATCCATTGGCAGCACAAGGCTATTGTCACGGCCAGATACCGCATCGCATTTTGCTTTCACTAACCGCAGACTATCTTCGCCGCGAGCCGATAAAATCAGACGGGCACCCTCAGCGGCAAACTCCAACGCTAAGGCCTCGCCGATTCCGGATGACGCTCCTGTAATCCAAACTACTTGATTGTTAAACATTATATTCTCTTTTGTTATCACTAACGTGACTCGGGCTCGTCCGAGTTGTGTTTACCCTGATCGGGTTGATCTGGATTAGGCTGATCCGAATTGAACTCCTCGAGTTCTGCCTCAAGCGGCTCACCGCGGCGTAGCTCAACAACATAAGCGCCGAGCAAACTGGCAACAAAAACAATCGGTAGGCCAAAGATCAAGGTAAAACCCCAGCTCTCTTGCGCCTCAGTATCAGCAAGTGTGGTGACCACAAATAAAGCCATCGAAAGCAACACCGCTACTAGCCATTTATTGCTTAGCAAATAAGTAACCAGCCCAATAAGAAAGGCTATGATGAAGAGAATCGCAAATATCATATACGCACTAACCGATTCGGTTTAGTTGATGGTTGATGGCTGGAGTGAGGTCATGCCGAAGCGCTGCCCGATTGTTCAAACTGACTAATGTCATTTACATGATTGCTGAGACTACAATATATAGCGAGCGTAATCTTCATTCTCGACTAACTCATCAAGGTGCTCATTAACGTAAGCCTGATCAATCGTAACCGATTCACCAGAGCGGTCACTTGCCTCAAACGAAATTTTCTCGAGCAATCGTTCTAGCATTGTATGTAGCCGCCGCGCACCAATATTTTCAGTGCTCTCGTTTACTTGCCAAGCCAATTCAGCGATTCGACGTATGCCGTTTTCGGTGAACTCTAGTTTCACCCCCTCAGTCGCTAATAAAGCATCATACTGCTCGGTCAGGGAGGCGTCAGGCTCAGTTAAAATCCGAGTAAAATCATCGACTGTTAATGCGGCAAGCTCTACTCGAATAGGCATCCGGCCTTGTAATTCAGGAATTAAATCAGACGGTTTAGATAACTGAAAAGCGCCCGAGCCAATAAACAAAATATGATCAGTTTTTATCATGCCGTGCTTGGTCGAAATAGTGCTGCCCTCAATCAACGGCAACAAGTCTCTTTGCACGCCTTCGCGCGAGACATCGGCGCTTTTACCACCTTCTGAACGACCAATAATTTTATCTATTTCATCGATAAAAACAATGCCGTGATTTTCTAAGCGTTGGATCGCATTAAGCTTGATGTCGTCTTCGTTTACTAATTTGCTAGCCTCTTCTTCAATCAGTACTTTTAGCGCTTCTTTAACACTCATCTTACGGCTTTGCTTTTTATCGCCACCCATGTTTTTCATCATGCCTTGCAACTGACTGGTTAGCTCTTCCATGCCTTGTGGTCCAAACAGCTCGACTCCGCCAATTTGAGCTGAGACCTCTACTTCAATTTCTTTGTCATCCAATCTGCCTTCACGTAATTTTTTACGAAAGCTTTGCCTCGCAGCACCATCTTTGCTCTCCGACGAGTCCGGCTTAAAACCGACGTCACGTGCAGGTGGTACTAAAATATCGAGCACTCGTTCCTCGGCCGCGTCTTCAGCGCGAACCTGCATTTTTTTCATTTCGGTTTCGCGTTGACCTTTGATCGCTATATCCGCCAAGTCGCGAATAATTGAATCAACCTCGCGGCCGACATAGCCAACTTCGGTGAACTTAGTTGCTTCCACTTTGATGAACGGAGCATCGGCAAGATTTGCCAGACGTCGAGCAATTTCAGTTTTACCAACTCCGGTCGGTCCAATCATTAAGATATTCTTAGGTGTGATTTCGGCCCGCAAGCTGTCATCAGAAACCTGTGATCGGCGCCAGCGATTACGTAAGGCAATCGCCACCGCGCGCTTAGCATCGCCTTGGCCAATAATATGATTATCGAGTTCTTGCACAATCTCTCTTGGGGTCATTTCACTCATTTGAGAACTCCAGCTCTTCTATAGTCAGGCTATGATTGGTAAACACACAAATATCAGCGGCGATATTGAGCGACTTCTCAACGATATCTTTAGCACCTAATTCAGTATTTTCAGCAAGTGCGCGGGCAGCAGCTTCAGCATAAGCCCCACCCGAACCGATCGCCATGATGCCAGCTTCTGGCTCTATGATATCGCCGGTACCGGAAATAATATACGACGCATCTTTATCGGCCACGCACAGCAGCGCTTCGAGTTTGCGCAGCATTCTGTCGGTACGCCACTCTTTGGCCAGCTCGACCGCCGCCTTAGTCAAAATACCCTGGTGTTTGGCCAACTTGGCATCAAACAGCTCAAAAAGCGTAAACGCATCGGCAGTACTACCAGCGAATCCGGCGATCACTTGACCTTTGTATAAGCGACGAACTTTGCGCGCGTTGCCCTTCATCACGGTATTACCGAGTGAGACTTGACCGTCGCCGCCAATAACCACTTGGTTATCACGGCGCACAGAAAGAATAGTAGTCATTATGACCCCTGTTAATATGGTTGTTTCGTCTGCTTTATCTATCGCGGCACTTTACCTACCGCTAAATAACTAATGTTGCGGCGCTTTCGGCTGTTTCAAGCTTAAAACAGCTTTTATTGCGCTAGACTAATCTAACTCCAGCAACTCAATAATGCCTTCACGGCGCGGATCAACCCCTCCTTCTAAGCGTCCGTCAGCATGCTGATAGACAACACTCAAACCCGAATTTTCGCCAGCACTCTCATTTACTTCGTAGCCAAACTCTCGTAAGCCTGAGATTAACTCCGCTGACGCACGAGATTTTTCTATTCTGACTTTTCCTTTACGAGCCACCAGATTCGGCAGATCAATCGATTGCTGAGGGCTTAAGCCCCATTCCAATACTCCTACTAAGGTTTTCGCGGTATAAGCAATAATCGAGTTACCACCTGGCGAGCCACTGGCCATTAAAAATTCGCCATTTTCATCTAATACGATAGTCGGCGACATAGACGAGCGCGGGCGTTTATTAGCTACCACTTTGTTAGCAACAGCGTTGCCGGCTTTATCCACAGGGTTAAACGAAAAGTCGGTTAATTGGTTATTTAAAAACATACCACCCGCCATTCGAGTACTGCCAAAAATACTTTCTACACTGGCGGTCATAGAGACGACATTGCCATCACCATCGACGACCACAAAATGCGTGGTGCCCGGTTGATCGTCAGTACCATCAACGCCATACGCAACCTTTTCAGTCGCCTGATACGCCCAGGGATTACCTGGCTTAAGGTCAGTGATCGCTTTGACTGGGCTAATTAATTTGGCCCTAGTAGCGAGGTAATCGGGGTTTAGCATTCCACTCAGCGGCACCTCGACATACTGATCGTCGGCCACATATTGATCGCGATCAGCATAGGCTAACCGTTGAGCCTCAGCAAATAGCGCCCAGTTTTGCGGGTCGTTGGCACCCTCGGCAGTAAAGGCTGGGGCATTCTCAAGTAAGCCCATTATTTGCCCAATGGCAACCCAAGATGACGACGGTGGCGGTCCACACAATAGCTTTGTCTTGAACGGCGTACATAAGGCTTGCCGTTTTTGTGCCTTATAATTTTTTAAATCACTCAGACTCAAACTTCCTGCTCGTGGAGTCTGCGATGTCTGCTCGACGATTTTTTCGGCTAATGGCCCCTGATAAAATGCTTGCGGGTCGGCGGCGATTAAGCTCAGGGCGGCGGCGTAATCAGGGTTAGTGCGTAAATCACCGACGGCAAGCGGCTGGCCGTTTTCTTTAAAGAAATAACGATACGCATCAATCGGACCCTGATCGAGTGTAGCGGGTATATATTTGCCAAAACGGGCTATCATTCCCTGCAGCCGTGGCGACACTTCAAAGCCATCGGTAGCGAGCTGCTTAGCACGATCAAAATGTGGCCCCCAAGGAATTTTCCCATGATCTTGATGAGCCAATGACAGCATCGATACCATGCCCGGGACGCCAGTCGACAGGCCACTGTTCTTAGCATTCAAATAGCCAATCGAGTTACCATCCTGATCAAGAAACATCTTTTCGGTCGCTAACGCTGGTGCTGTTTCACGGCCGTCATACACCGATACGACATTACTAGCATTGTCAAAATGCGTCATGTAGCCGCCACCTCCTAAACCCGAACTCTGAGGTTCAACCAAACTCAAAACCGCTTCTATTGCGATAGCCGCATCAACGGCGGAGCCGCCAGCACGCAAGATTTCAGCACCAGCTCTGCTGGCCAAAGGGTTAGCTGTGACTACCATAGCGGTGCTGCCGAGCTTGATCTGAGCTTGCTCTACTTTTGCACTCAACGCCTCCAGAGCTGTGGCGCTACAGGCGCCAACAGACAATGCCATTAATAGCGAAGTGAAAATTCGGGTTTGTTTTATCATGTTACGTTCGTTTTAGTTATCATTTGTCAATCACAACAATTGTACTATTAAGTTTTCATCAACGATACATCACTCGTGAAGCGTTACAATGGGTATGTAGTTTTATTAACACACTGGCATAAAGCAACATCGGCTATGAGTTCAAAAAAGAATCAAGAAAAATCGATACCGAAAACCCGTCTTGGGCGCTTTGGTCAAATTGCTCGCTTGGCCGGCGGTGTTGCCGCCGGAATGATTGGCGAAGGCGCCAAACAGCTAGGCCAAGGCAAGCGCCCAAAAGTCAGTGATTTACTACTAACCCCCGCCAATGCGCGTAAAGTAGCAAACCAGTTAGCAACCATGCGTGGCGCTGCGATGAAAGTCGGGCAACTACTGTCCATGGAAACCAGCGACTTTCTGCCGCCAGAGTTAGCCGACATATTAGCTCAATTACGCAACCGCGCCTTTATTATGCCGCGAGCTCAATTGATTGACTCGCTAGTTAAGGCTTATGGCGAAGATTGGCAAGCCAAGTTTCAGCACTTTGAATTTGAACCTCTAGCGGCCGCGTCAATAGGCCAAGTGCATCGCGCAGTAACATTGGACGGTCAAGATATCGTATTAAAAATTCAATACCCTGGTGTTGCCAAAAGCATCGACAGCGATGTCGATAACATAGCCACCTTGTTCAAGGTAACCAGAATACTGCCGAAACACATGGACATCACAGACCTTCTTAAAGATGCCAAACTGCAGTTACATGAAGAAGCAAACTATTTGCAAGAAGCCGATTACCTAGAAGCGTTTCGCAGCGCATTAGACGGTCAAAAAAATTATGTAATCCCAAAACACTACCCTGAACTAAGTACCGAACGAATACTAGCAATGGACTTTCTAAACGGTGAACCAATCGAGTCACTTGGCGAATTAGATCCGTCGCTGGTCGACAACTTAATGACCGCCATGTTCGAACTAACCTTTAAAGAGTTATTCGAATTACGCTTAATGCAGACTGACGCCAATTTTGCTAATTATCTGTTCCAGCACGATACCCATAAAATTGCACTGTTAGATTTTGGCGCAAGCCGTCGATTTAGCAAACGTTTCGCGATCGACTATAAGCGTTTATTACGCGCCGTCGCAGCCGGTGACAGCGCAGCGATTGTGCTCGCCGCTGATAATCTTGGCTATAAAGCAAGTGAAGCAAGCACTGAATATCAAGAGTTTTTGGTGGCCGTATTCAGTATCGCATTGGAACCTTTTTCTAAACCTGGCTTATACGACTTTAAGACTGGGCAATTATCAGACAGGCTGTCACAACTTAGCCAAGACGGTTATAGCTTTAAAGAATTTTGGCAAACTCCGCCCACCGATATTCTTTATCTACATAGAAAGCTCGGTGGCATGTATATGCTAGCAACTCGACTAGGTGCACGCGTTAATACCCATGCCCTAGCGAGCCCGTACCTAGAAAAACTAGCGCTATAGGCCTTGCATTAGCCGCTTCACTAGGCGTTTCTTACGATTCCTTTTTAACGCAAACTTGACCTAGCTACCATTTAATACCCGTTGGCCTTTTTGACCTTTCTCTAATTCTTGCTGAGTATCAACTATCTTAGCAACGGCAAATTTTTTCTCAGTGCTGGTGATTTGTAAGCTTGAAATCGCCACGCCAACGGGTTCGCCGAACTCATCAACGGTGGTATCGGTGCCGATCGGATAGACCTTTACCGTGTCGCCCACCGACAGCAAGCCTTTGCCGTAGTTCAAGGTGATTACACCGTCTTCAGCAATCTTCATCACTCGAAGAGGAAAAAGATTAGTAACCACTTGATCGACTAATTGTTTAACGCCCTGCTGAATCGCTCTATCCAAGAGTTGTTCAGCGGCGGCTTTATCGCCTGCACTTTCAGCCTTCTGGTCTTTAGAGCTGTAAACTCGAGCGATCACTTTAGAGCCTAAATCGTTAGTCGCATCAGCAACGCCGATCAATTTAAACTCAATCACCATTAAACCAATTGCCGCTCCTGGCTGCCCAGACTCTTGTTCAACGATACCGAACTCGGAGACATTGGCTTTGAGGATGTAATCTAAACCGGCCTGCAATAATGCATTACCGGTGTATGAACTATTGTAGTAACCTTCAAGAGTGCGATCTTGCTCGTTAATTCGCGCGGTCAATTGCGGGTAATCTAATACCTTAAACTTGCGAATTTTAGTCAAATTAGCAACGATGCCGCTGTTTAAAGCGCTGAGAACATTGTCGGGCGAATGGAGGTCTGTTCGGGCACCGTTATTTACATTGCTAGTGTAGGTGATATCACCGATACCAATAGTGCCTACATGCTGCGCGTGTACTTGTGCAGACGAAATTAATATCGACGCCAGACTGATAAGTCCTGCAATTCTCTTCATGATAGGCCCTAATTATTTGTGTGTTTGATTCGCGGCAAACTTATTGTTCTATATTTTACTTCACTATGTATAAGCTTAAATGCCGTTACTTAATGAAAATTTTTGCAAAATATACCACTCTCTCCTGCCGAATGCATCATAGAGGGCATTACCAGCAAGGCCTTGAACGATATTACATGAGCTGACATTGCACTAATAGATAGACTGTCAAATTATGGGTAACTGGGTAACCAAGCAATAATCGTCAACAATTTAAGCGCAATAATTAACACCCCAAACAGCAACACCAACACCCACCGGCTCTGGCCGATGTGGCTGCCGGCTAGAGCCAGCTTACGATGCATCAGTGCCGGCACGATAAAGAAACTAAAGGCTACAAACATCCCCGCATAGGCAATCGACGAAACGAAGCCGTAGGGCGCAACAACGCTGGCGATTAGTGGTGGGCAGAATGCCAACGCGACGGATTGAGCACGACCCAGTCGGCTGGCATTAAAATTAAATCGGTCAGCGATGAAGTGAACCAAGCCCAGCCCGACACTTAGAAATGAGGTGATCACCGCAAAGTGTGAGAACCACGTAAGGCTGGCGTTAACCAGCCTAGTGCTGCTATCGCTCTGCAGCATCGACACTAAGGCACTCAAACCTCCGCCGTTAGCCGCAACATCAACAAACTCTGTTCTGGATATATTGCCTAAGGTCGTGGCTAACCAGATCACGTAAACCAGCATCGCCAACAATACGCCAAGTAAAACTGCTGAGCCGGTTCTGCCTGCCTGATTATTATAGTGGCTAGCCAAACTTGGCACCAAACCGGCACAAGCAAAAGCAGTTACAAAAACAGGCAGCGCTGACCATAGGTAAGCAAGCTCACCGGTGTTGCTAGCCAGCAAAGTCGCTACCTCAAGCGAGCCGAGCAAGCCGGAATTCGCGGTCAAAAAGGCGCCGCACATCGCCACCATCAATACCGTGCTGAGACGACTAACAGTAGTAGTTCCAAACCAAATAGACAATCCGGCGATGCTGGCAAATATAAGGCTAAACAGCGGCCGTGGAAGCGCTTGGTCTTCAGCCAAAAGATGAGCGACACTGCTACTCATGATGCCTGCGCCGGCGGTGATATACGCGTACATCAAAATAAACATAATAAAGCCAATCGAGACATTATTGATGCTAGCCCATACGCCGCCTAATGAATCTCGTATAAGCGTGTCAAAACTACTGCCGAGCGGATATCTAACATTTACTTCAATTAGTAGTAAGGCTGATAGATAGGTAAACACGCAGACCGTCGCTAGGCCAATTACCGCCCAATAAAACCAGGCACCGGCGGAGACAAGTGGCAAAGCAAACATCCCTGCGCCTACCGCGCCTCCGGCAACCAAGATTACGCCATGCCATAGCGGTTTAGATTTTGCAGCAATCTGAGTGATATTATTCGATTTCATTGGCACAGCTTACACCGTTCAAGTCTCAGTTGGATAGCATCCCTTAAAGCAATTTAAGAAGCGCGGTTAAAGACCGCTATTTCGGCCGTATACTCCCGCCTAAGTTTTGACTATAATCGCCGCCCCGATACCTTTATCGGGGTTCTCAGGGCGGGGTGTAATTCCCCACCGGCGGTAATCACAGAAGCCTCGCAAAAGAAGCTGATTGTGTAGCCCGCGGGCGCTTCTAGTGATTCATTTATTAGAAGGACAAGCAGACTTGGTGAGATTCCGAGGCCGACAGTTATAGTCTGGTTATGAGAATAAGGTGGAGACTGTTTCGCTTCGTGCACCCGCGCGTACCGTTTTCGTCACCCCTTGTTTGCCCTCAATTTATTATTCAGATTGAGTTAACACTATGACAAAACCTTCTTTAGATTCAAAACGAATCGCCTTTATTCAAGCCTGTTGGCATAGAGATATTGTCGATCAATTACGCGATTCCTTTGCTACTGAGTTCGCCAGCTTGAGCAATCTCACCATTGATTTCTTCGAATTACCGGGTGCTTATGAAATCCCATTACACGCTAAGACCTTAGCCGAAACCGGCAAGTATGCTGGCATTGTTGCCGCCGGATTGGTTGTTGATGGCGGTATTTATCGGCACGACTTCGTTGCGTCTACAGTGATCGACGGTTTAATGCGTGCGCAAATGGACACGGGTGTCCCAGTCTTTTCGGCCGTACTTACACCGCATCATTTTCACGCTGGCGACGAACACAGCACGTTTTTCAAAGAGCATTTTGTCAAGAAGGGCAAAGAAGCGGCTCACGCTTGCGTACAAACAATTTCCAGCCTCGAGGCAATTTCGCATTAACCTAGAAACCTCAGTTGAACACGAAAAAGATGTGCAACTAATTGATGTGAATAAGGAATTCAGAAAATGTGAAGTCACCTTGTTGGTGATGAACACTTTTATGGATTCCTTAGGCATATTAAGGAGTTGTGCAGACTTTCGTGTTTCGACTGAGGTTTCTAGGATTAAGCCCCATCACACCTGACTAATAGGGTTGCGGAAAATGGATCGCCCAGCCCTAGATCAATAGCACTGCCGGTGTAATTTTTATCGCGCTAAAAACGTTGCTCTTGACCGGTTAATGAGAATAGTAGCCAAAACAGATTGAATTTTAGCGCGAACAACGCACAATCGTTGACTTGCTAACTTACATGATTCGCCCCTATGCTCGACACCACAATCGGCTTTATCAACAACATTCTATGGGGCGACTATAGCGTTTTAATTATTCTATTAGTGGTGGCCGGCGTCTGGTTTTCGGTCTCATTACGCTTAGTGCAATTCAAGCATTTTGGCCATATGTTTGCCCTCATTCGCAGTAGCACTAAATCAGATAGTCAGGGCATCAGTTCGTTTCAAGCTCTGTGTACAAGCCTTTCCGCGCGCGTTGGCACCGGCAACTTGGCGGGCGTTGCCATGGCCATATCGGTTGGCGGTGCAGGCGCGGTGTTCTGGATGTGGGTTATCGCCTTACTAGGCATGGCAACCGGTTTCGCCGAGAGCTTATTAGCGCAGGTCTACAAAGTGCGCGACCATAACAGCGAGTTTCGAGGTGGCCCAGCGTATTATATTCAGCAAGGCCTCGGCATAAAATGGCTTGCGGTGCTGTTCTCTATTTGCTTGTTTCTTGGCTACGGTCTGTTTTTCAGTGCCATGCAGGCCAACACCATTACTGATGCTTTAAACAACGCCTATCAAATTCCAACGCTGTATTCTGGCTTAGTAATTACCGTTCTCGCGGGTGCCATTGTGATCGGGGGCTTACGCACCATTGCCCGTTTCGCTGAATTGGTAGTGCCATTCATGGGCGTCGCTTATATTCTTACCGCACTGGGTATAACCATCTTCAATATCGCCGCCGTGCCGGATATGCTGATTGATATTGTTAGCTCAGCTTTCGGTTTGCAAGAAGCTGGCGCTGGTGCCTTGGGTGCCGCCTTAAAGGCCGGTATCCAACGTGGGCTTTATTCCAATGAAGCTGGCTCTGGCAGCGCACCGCATGCAGCCGCCAGTGCCTCACCAAACCCAAACCACCCAGCTACACAAGGCTATATTCAAATGCTTGGGGTGTTCTTCGACACTATTATTCTTTGCACCTGTACGGCAGTAATTATTTTACTTGCCGGCGACATCCCAGCCGGCGAGATGACAGGCATACGGCTAACCCAAGATGCGATGACTCAGCATGTTGGCAACTCAGGCTTACACTTCGTCTCTATCGCGATCACCTTATTTGCCTTTACCTCGGTGGTGGCTAATTATGCCTATGCACAAAGTAATCTGAGAATTTTTGGCATTGATAACAAGTGGGGTAATGGCGCCTACACGATAGCCTACCTGTCGATGGTATTATGGGGTTCTGGGGCTCGTTTAGACGCAGTATGGAGCGCCGCCGATATGGCTCTTGGACTTATGACCTTAGTCAATGTAATCGCGTTAATACTCTTAACGCCCACCATCGTGGCGGTCAGCAGAGACTACTTTGCGAAACATGAAAGTGGCCGGGAGATGGCCTTTAAAAAAGGCGATTGCGCCATACAGGGAAAAACTGAAGACAACATTTGGGACTAATTCTTAGAGACCTCTGCTACTGTCGGCTTAAATCAATCACCAGGCCAGAGTATAAAAGCTAGGTGTCTAATATTTAGAGATTGCCGTAAAATCATCGGTAACTCTTAGTTAGTAACTCGATCTTTTGCTGAAGTTATACTTAGGTCTCTGTATAGTGAGCCTTTCAGATAATCAATTTCACTAGTACGAAAGCGCCACTTTGGTCTATTTCTCTTGACGCAAATCATTATCCGACAGACCCATAGTTCAAATTCCAATGAAAGCACTATTACTTGCAGTAAGTTTACTATCCATGATCGAAGCTAATCCCGCTGATGCTATCGAAGTACAAGGCCACCGTGGCGCCAGAGCCGTGCTGCCCGAGAACTCCTTACCAGCGCTGAAATACGCCTTAGAATTGGGCGTCGACACGCTCGAGTTTGATATGGGGGTGAGCAAGGACGGTGTTGTAGTGGTACTGCACGATCAAAAAATAAACCCTGTGATCTGTCAATACAAAGATGGCTCTGCGATAGAGTCGGATTTGTGGGTACATGAACTTAGCCTAGAACAGATAAAGCAGTTTGACTGCGGAAGCAAGAAGAACCCTAGATTTGAGCGCCAAGTGACCGTTGCTGGCACTGAGATTCCGACCCTAGCAGAAGTGTTTGAAATGGTTGCTAACTCAGGACTGGCAAACGCAAAAACCGTGGCCTTTAATATCGAGACCAAAAGCGACCCTAGTACGCCGCACGCTCAACCCGCCGCTGAAGATTTCGTCGAAGCAGTGCTAAAAGTAGTGCAGCAATATGGTTTAGCGTCTCGCGTTACCCTTCAGTCTTTCGACCCAGCAACCTTAATCGCGGCTAATGAAATTGCCCCCGACTTACAGCTTGCAGCGTTATTTAAAGACAAACCTGAAGATTGGTTGGCAGCGGCCGAATCGGTTGGCGCTGACATCATTTCACCACATCATTCATTACTTGGTCGCCGCGACGTAGAGCAAATTCAAGATGCGGGTCTGGGAGTCATTCCGTGGACCGCTAACAGTAAACGACAATGGGCGCGGCTTATAAGGCTAGGGGTCGATGGCATAATTACCGACGACCCAGAAGCACTACTCAAGTATTTAGAACGTCTGCCCTCGGACAAGCCATAAGTCCTTCAGTAAGCCACCGAATCATTTCCGCAAGCAATAGCCGCTTCGCTAAGCAATAACGCCCTCGCTAAGCCATCGTCAGAACACCTATCACACTCGCAGTCATGCAAGTGGCTAAGGTGCCACTGACAATGCTTAGCAAACCCAGACGAGTGATTTCATCTCGACGCTCCGGTGCCATCGCTGAGAGCCCGCCAATTAAGATACCCAAACTGCCAAAGTTAGCAAATCCGCAAAGCGCATAGGTCAGGATTAAATCACTGCGAGGGCTAAGCGCTTCAGGTGGTAATTGACTCTGTTGAATAAACGCCAAGAATTCGTTAAAGATGGTTTTTACGCCCATTAGCGTACCAGCCGTGGTTGCTTGTTCCCATGGAATGCCCATCAACCAGCATAGCGGAGCCATAACCCAGCCAAGCACACGCTCAAGAGAAATCGGCAGGCCGAGGTAGTCGGGGAACAAACCAAGGCCTAAATTGGTCAGTGTCACTAGCGCAATAAAGGTGATTATCAAAGCCAGAATACCAAGCATCATCTGCATAGCACTAACCGCACCTTGAGATATTGCGTCCATTGGGCCACTGTAATCAAAAGCGACTTCAGCATCCGACGGAGTTGGCCGGCCTTGTTGCGGAACCATGGTCAGCGAAATCATCACCGCCGCTGGCACGCTCATGATAGACGCGGTTAAAATATGCCCGACGGCATCATCGATCACCTGATTTAGAAACGTTGAGTATAAAACCAACACCGTACCGGCGACCGTCGACATACCCAGCGTCATCACTAGGAATAATTCGGAATAACTCAATTTTTTAATACTGTTGCGAATAAACAACGGCGCTTCGACCATACCAATAAAGATATTGGCCGCACCGGACAAGGCGACTGCGCCGCCTATATTCAGTGTTTTAGTGAAGATTTTTGCCAAACCTTCGATAATGAACGGCAGAATGCGCCAATGAGATAATAGAGCCGTTAATGCCCCAATAACAATAATCAGGGGAAATGCCTGAAACGCTAAAATATAGCTAGAGCCCGGTTGCAGCTCAGCGAATGGCAAATCGCCTCCGCCCAAATAACCAAACACAAAACTTGTTCCGGCATTGGTTGCCGCTTGCAATGCTAGAACGGCTTGGTTCATGGCTGAAAACATGGACTGGAACAAAGGCACCTTCAAAAACACCAGTGCCAGCACTACTTGCAAGCCAACAACCAATAGCCAAAGGCGAAAGTTGAAGCGCTTGGGGCCTTTGCAGAACAGCATGGCGATCAGCGGAAAAGCGATCAAACCGAGCGCACTTTGTAAATTAGGCAGGAATTCCATGAAAGTTCGAGGGGGTTATTTGATAACGCTCATGACTTTACTGGTTCTGACCACAACGAACAAGCATTAAACCAGCCTTAAAATAGTCATATTGAGCGGAAATTAAACAAAAATATCCAACGTGGTTAAAAAAATACCGAGAATTGAACTTTATATGTGGACGAACTGTCACGCTTTTGCAACACTCCCGTTGTATAAAACATACAATTAACGCCCACGTTAAGAATTAGTCATGTTCGGTATGAAAATTGCCGGATTTTCTCACAATAATCGCAGAATCGGATTACCGTCCGGGGGTATAACACCATGCCGCGAAACTTTGCTCATGGCTTGCTAAAAGCCACTACTATGTTAATGCTGGGTCTTTTCTCAGCTGCAGTACTAGCACAATCCACTACCTCGTCAATTCGAGGCAAGCTTCTCGACACAGCAGGCAACCCTGTTGCCAATGCTGAAGTTGTCGTGACCGACCAACGAACTGGCTCGCAACGTCGCGTAAGCTCAAATAACAGCGGTACTTTTTTCGCCTCGAACCTGCAAGTTGGTGGCCCATTCGTCATATCGGTAGACAACGTTGATTCCGCTATCGTAGAAAACATCGCTCTTGGCGATGCTTACCAACTTACCATCGAAAATGTCGGCGCTGTTGCCGATAGCTCTCTTGAGGAAGTGGTCGTTACTGGCAAGGCCGTTGTCTCTGACATATCGTCTGGCCCATCAGCGGTTTTCTCACAAGACATTCTTGAGTCAGCGGTTGCTTTTAACCGTGACATTAAAGATGTGTTCAGCAATGACCCGCGTATCAACCTAGATAACCCAGGTCGCGGTTCAGCGGTTAACTGTGGCGGTAAGAACCCACGCTTTAACAGCCTATCAATCGATGGCGTTGGTCAAAATGATCGCTTCGGTTTGAACGAAAACGGTTTTGCCTCATCAAATGGCCAGCCTTTCCCGTTTGATGCGCTATCGCAAATATCTGTTGAGCTTGCACCGTTTGACGTAACCGCTGGTGGTTTCTCAGCGTGTGCAATCAACGCTGTAACAAAGAGCGGTACAAACGAATTTCACGGTAATGCCGTTTACGAATACTCAAGTGACAGCTTTCGTGGCGATAGCTTTGAGTTTCGCGGTGAAAAAATCGATGTGGATAATAGTGACTTCACTGAAGAAACTATTGGCTTCACATTGGGTGGCCCAATTATTAAAGACAAGCTTTTCTTCTTCTTAGCCTATGAAGAATCAGAGCAACCGCAATTCAACGCCGCAGGGTTTAACGGCTCAGGCAACGGTGACGAGCGCGACTTCCTAAGCGAAGCTGATTTCAACCGTATTGTAGATATCGCAAACCGTGTATACGGTTACGACCCAGGTGGTCAGCCACAACAAGGTTCAAATGACCGTGATGCATTGATTGGCCGTTTAGATTGGGACATCAATGATGATCATCGTGCTACGTTTATCTACAACAAATTCGAAGGCAGTGCGCAGCAAGGTTCCGACAACGATGATAACGAATTTGAATTTGCTAACCACTTCTACAACCGTGGCAGTGACTTAGAGACATCAATTTTACGCTTTAGCTCACAATGGACAGATAGCTTGTCGACTGAGCTCTTCTTAAGTCGTCAAGAGAACACCGCAATCCAACAGACTATTGGCGATCCTGAGTTTGGTGATTTCCAAATCAGCATTGGTCGTGACACTGTGTACCTTGGTGCTGATGACTCACGTCAATCAAATGGCTTAACCTACGATTCGAACTTAATCAAGTTCAACCTCCAATACCTTACTGGCAATCACATAATCACCGCTGGTTTTGAGCGTGACGAGTTGGATATTTTCAACTTGTTCGTACAACATTCACGTGGCGGCGAACTAGACTTCTTCGACGATTCAGGTTTTGGCGGCTTAAGTGGTATCGACAAATTCGAGTTGGGCCTGCCTAACCGTATCTACTACGGCAGTGGCGGCGTAACTAACGACCCGAATGATGCAGCGGCAAACTACACAATTACTCAAGAAACGCTATTACTTCAAGATGAGTACTACTTTGAAGACCTAGGCCTAACGGTTGTTGGTGGATTGCGCTACGAGCGTTTCAGCAGTAACGATCGCCCCGTCTTCAACGCTGCGTTCACCGCTGAAAACGGCATTCGTAACGATGCAAATATTGATGGTGTAGACATTCTTCAACCGCGTATCGGCTTTACTTGGGATGCTAACGATTTCACCCGTGTTCGTGGTGGTCTTGGTATCTTCTCAGGCGGTAACCCGAATGTTTGGATCTCTAATTCATACAGCAATGACGGCATTACTAACGTTCAGCAACGTCAGTCGTTCGATCAATCATTGTTTGATCTACCATTGTCAGGTGCTGGTCGACCAGGCTTCGATGTTCCTCAAGCCTTAGTAGATGCAGTAGCCGCGACAACACCAGAAGACGCTTCTACAACTCGTTTATCTTTAATTGATCCAAACTACGAGCAACCGAGTGAAATAAAATTTGCTCTTGGTGCGACAATCGATTTAAAAGACGAATACACATTAGATGCTGACCTTCTTTACTCACAACAACGTGATTCAGCGATTTATGTTGATCTTGCTCAACGTGAAGTCGGCCGTACGGCTGCTGGTTCGCCAATCTTGCGTGCGGTTGTTGGTGATGAAAATTTCATGCTAACCAACTCTAATGAAAAAGCTGACACATTGGTTCTGTCGTTAGGCTTATCGAAGGAGTACGAGAACGGCCTAAGCATGAGTCTTGGCTATGCTTACACTGACGCTGAAGACATCAGCGGAATGAACTCATCGGTTGCTTTTTCTAACTTCAATAACTTGGCAACTAACGATGGTAACAACCTAACGGCTGGCACCAGTGAATACAATACGCCTCACCGTCTGACGTTCCGTTTAGGTTATGAAAATAACTTGATTGGCGACTTGATGACTCGTTTTTCTGTTTACGGTGTCTACAAAAATGGCCAAGCTACAAGCCTAACCATGAGTAATCAAGGCTTAGAAGACAACAGCTTTGGCTCACGTCAATTGCTATACATACCAAGCGCCAATGATGGCGCCGTTGTTTATGCAGACGGGTTTGATCGCCAAGGTTTTGACGAGCTTATTGCTAGCCGTAGCCTAGCTCGCGGTCAATTCGTAAGCCGTAACGACGAGAACGCTCGTTCAAGCGCTCGTGTTGATTTACGTATCGACCAAGATCTTCCAATGATTGCTGGTGTTAAGCCAAAAGTCTTCTTGAAGATCAACAACGTACTTAACTTGCTGAACGACGATTGGGGTGGCCAATACGACGCGCCATTCATCGGTGAGCAAGTTGTTGAATCAAGTGTTAATGATTCAGGCCAGTTTGTTTATGAGAACTTCAGAGGTGCTAATACCACTGACACACTTGACGACTTCTCGGTTTGGCAAGCGCGTGTAGGTATTGAGTTTAAGTTCTAATCATCTGAACTTAGCTTTACCATTAGAAAGGGTCAGCCATGTGCTGGCCCTTTTTTTATTGCTATGATTGGCAGAGACGATAGCCCAACTCGAGCCAATTACTATGATCTTTAAGCTTGCACTAGCCGCCCTATTTTTATCAGTATCGCTCGCGCTATTGGCCGCCGATGACACGGTGGTTGAGCCCGAAGAGACTGCGGTTCAATTGATTCGCTTGGCGGCTCCGCTGGATCAAGATAAGGCCGAAATATCAGGTTTAGCTTGGTGCCAAGGCAAACTGATTTTATTACCCCAATACCCCGAACGTCTGAACGACGATGAAATCAGCTACTTTTACTATTTAGAGCTCCAAGAGATCACTGACTATATTGATGGCGTATCAACTCAGCCGCTTATCCCCAAACCGATAAGGGTAAATCAAAAAGACCTTCGTAAAGCGGTTACCTTTTTCGATGGTTTCGAAGCAATTGCCTGCCATGACAATAAGCTTTGGCTTTCAATTGAGGCTCTAAACATACTGGGCAGTTATCAAAGCTTTGTTGTTCCAGGCGTGATTAACCTTACTCAAGACCCTCGCATTGAGATAGACCACGAGAGCTTGGTACAATTAAAGACTCAAAGCCAACTTAAAAACATCGGTGACGAGGCGATTGTTCTACTGGGTGATGATGTAATTGCGATTCATGAAGTAAACGATGCACGGGCGGTAAAACACCCTAAGGCAAGGCTTGTCAGCCGGCAATCACAAGCCATCTCAGAGCTGACTTTTCCAAATTTACCCTATCGAATCACCGACGCCACTGAGCTCGATGACCAACAACGTTTCTGGGCCATTAACTATAAATACAGTGGGGACAAATTTAGTCGTAATACCACTGATAACCTAGTGAGTAGATTTGCCCAAGGCGCTAGTCACAAAGAGTACTATAACGTCGAACGGCTGCTAGAGTTTCAAGTCGAAGGCAAGAATATCAAGCTGATTGATCAAGCGCCTATTCAGTTAAAAATGACCGATGTTGAAGGCCGTAACTGGGAAGGCATTGTGCGCTTGGAGGGTCGAGGTTTTTTAATCGTCACCGACAAGCATCCAGCAACATTATTAGGCTTTGTAGCAGTAGATAAATAGGTTTACCGAGATGTCACGGCTCTCTTTATTAATACAGCCTCAGTTACGCCCCGGATTCTCATTAGCAATGGTATATTACGGCCTAGCTCACAAGTAACACGGAGACTAAATGTCTGATTCTTTTTTAGCTGTCTGTGAGAATTTTAGCTCGCAATCCAAAATCTGCCAACAAATGGGCTCACCTTTTTATGCTCAACTGTTGAGTGAACTTGCTGAACTGATTAGCCAAAACAGAGCAAATCATGTAGGCGACACATTCGCCGCTTGGCCGGGCAATGCGAAACAAGATGCGGTCGCACTGCGCTTCGTCGCAGCGCTACACTATTTGGTAATTACGAAGGCTGACAGCGATCTTCAGGCTATCTACCCGCCGCAACAATCGCTAATAGGAGCTCCCCGAACAAACGCACTTCTGCGCTCGATTAACCGCCACCAGGATTTTATTATTGACTATATAAAGTCACCCCCACAGACCAATGAGGTCGGTAGAAGCGTTGTTTTACTCGGAGGTTTTCTAGAAATAGCGAAACGCTTCGGGCCGGAGTTAGATATTTTTGAGCTCGGCGCGAGCGCCGGCCTAAACATGGCATTCGATCGGTACTTTTACCAAACCGAGTCATGGCAATGGGGTGACCCAGGCTCGAATGTTAGCTTTAAACCTAACTGGAGCGGAAATGCGCCACCACTGGGGCCACTGAAGATACAACAACGCAGTGCCTGCGACCTGTCGCCGATAGACCTGGCGAGCCAAAAGGATAGATTACTCTCGTACGTATGGCCCGATCAAATCGAACGCATGCAACGCACCATAGGGGCAATCAGCTATGCGGCTGATCGCAGCCTAAAAATAGAGCGCTCTGAGGCCTCCGAGTGGTTATTAGATCAGTGCTTATTAAACCAGCGGCTATTAGAGTCATCCGGCGAACAGACAGTTCAGCGCCCCAGAGTGTTCTTTCACTCAATTATTTGGCAATACTTTAACCGCACGCAGAAGGCTGACTTCCGCGCCAATATGAACAAACTGGCAAACCAAGCAAGCAATTCCTCACCGCTGATATGGATGCGCCTAGAACCCGCCGCCGATAAACAACATGCCGAACTGACTATCACCGTCTGGCCAGGTCAATCAGAGCACCACCTAGCCGACAGTGGTTTTCATGGAGAATGGGTGCGATGGCTTGGCCAGTAGCACTAAACCGCGAACCAATTAATTATATTGTCTCAATCCGCGCTAAACCCTATAAGTAAAACTCGAAGAATAAAACCCCAATTGTAAAATCTAAGACGCTTGGGCTTCTTTCTGTAGCTGCAACTCTTTTCTCTTTAACTCAAGAACCTTGTCGGCAATATCCAGTCGTTTAAGCTCGATCTCCATCAACTCTTGCTTAAGTTTGATAACCTCAGCGCTCTCGATATCGCTCTCATCGCTCTCATCGCTCTCATCGCTCTGACTGTCACTTTCGCCATTTTTTTGCGCGGCGATCTGATTACGGTAATCATCAGCACAAACAAGTCTGGCAGCTACCTTCTGATTGGTGGCGCAAACACTTCCGAGCACGGTATCACACCATTTATCCCCAGTATCGCGCTTAACTAAGGCCCGTTTAATAAATCCGTTAGTACAGGCGACCATTACTTTCTTACCAACCGTTAGTTCATTTTCGACCAGGTCGATTCCGTTTGTAATTGAGCGCACCCCAGCAATACTCGGCAAAGTGAACATAAGCGCTAAGGAAAAAACCAAAAGCGATCTTGCGAATTTGAGATTATTCATAATTAAACTTTTTTATTTGAGAGAGTCATCAACTATTTGAAGGAGTCATCAACTTTTTTAAGAGAGTCATCAACTTTTTTAAGAGAGTCATCGACTTTTTTAAGAGAGTCATCGACTTTTTTAAGAGAGTCGTCAACCATTATTTGAGGGAGTCATCAACCCGAGCAATTCATTACCCAATGACAGCGAGGTCAACTTTGACTGGATTTCAAGTATATCAGCAGACGTAACAAATTTCCTGCTGTCTAATTGCCCTGCTTTCGTACAATGTTCGCTTCCCGGGTTCACTGCACGACTAAAGCCCCGAGAGCATCGGTTCAAAGTACAATACCGATCCATCAATACTTAACCGCAATATCTTACAATAAGTCCATTTTCTAGGACTTATTTGTCACTTGTCATTCGCTTGTAATGCCAAAGTTGGAGTATTCTACAACTCCCTACTACTAACTTATCCAAGGTAGCCCTATGAACCTTAAGCATGTAAGCATCCTATGCGTATTGAGTTATGCGCTGTCAGGCGGCTATACAACCGTCACCCACGCCGCCAATATCAACGAAATCAGAATTGACCAACCTGGTACTGACACTGATGAATATTTTGAGCTCAAAGGCAGCGCCAACGAACCACTCATTGGTCTGAGCTACATCGTTATTGGCGATGGCTCTACCGGCAGCGGTACCATCGAGAGCGCGACTGATTTAGAGACCCAATCACTTGACGCCAATGGCCTATTTTTAGTCGCTAAGTCGACCTTTAGCTTAGCCACGCCAAACCTTATCAGCAACTTCAGCTTCGAGAACAGTGACAATGTTACGCATATGCTGGTAGCGGGCTTCACTGGCGCGGTTGGCGATGATATCGATACCGACGACGATGGTGTTATCGACTTCGCGCCTTTTTCGAACATTGTTGACTCTGTCGCCTTAAAAGAAAACGATAGTGGCGAATTACTCTACAGCACAACGATTGTCGGGCCTGATGGTAGCTTTGTCCCAGGTCATAGTTATCTATGCGACGATGGTTGGAGAATTGGCGTTTTTAGCCCAACCGACGCCGACGCGGTAGACACGCCAGGAGCCGAAAACAATTGTGACGGAGATACTGGCGGCGGCGACCCAACAGTAACTGAGCTGAGCATTCCAGCAATACAGTCCAATGCTGACGCCAGCCCCTTCGACGGTCAATTGGTGAAAACTACGGGCATCGTCACCGCTGACTTTCAAGCAGCCGACCAACTTCGCGGTTTCTATTTACAAGATCCAATCGGCGACGGTGACACCAGCACATCAGATGGCATTTTCGTATTCACGCCGAGCGGCAATCAGGTGAGCGTTGGCGATCAGCTTGAGCTTACCGCCGAAGTGGATGAATTCTTTGGCCTAACTGAACTGAAAAACGTAACCGCGTTGAGCATCTTATCTAGCGGCAACACTATAGAGCCTACCGCAATAAGCTTACCCGAGACAATTAACGGCGAGCTAGAGCAATACGAAGGTATGTTAGTTGACGTTGTCTCGACAATGACCGTCTCGCAAAACTTC
Organism: Gammaproteobacteria bacterium; assembly: GCA_017854775.1. Lineage (GTDB taxonomy): Bacteria > Pseudomonadota > Gammaproteobacteria > Arenicellales > Arenicellaceae > Arenicella. The sequence continues at coordinate 25,339 of JAFMHC010000009.1, forward strand.
TTCCTGTCGCGCTTTGGGCAACTGACCTTATCATCAGCGAATGATCAAGGCATTGCCGGACGCTTATTTCAGCCGACCAATCTATTCCCTGCGTCATCTCAACAGGCTATCGATCTGGCCGCCAGCAACCAGCGTCGAGTATTAGTATTAGACGATGGTCAGGATATCAGCGGCTTCGGTGACAACCCTGAGCCGGTACCCTATATCGGCAACCCGCCAAGCGTTTTACGCGCTGGTGACCAAGTCAGCAACTTAATCGGTATTCTCGACTACGGCCGCATTAATGCATCCAACCCGCCCGCTCGCGACTATCGCTTACAACCGACAGTCGCTCCGGTATTCACGGCCAACAATCCACGTCAAGCAATACCATTGAGCGCCAATGGCACTCTCAGCATCGCTAGCTTTAACGTTCTCAATTATTTCTCGACAATTGATGGTAATGGCAGCATCTGTGGCCCGCAGGCAAATCAATCATGCCGTGGTGCTGACAGTGAATCAGAGCTGGCTCGCCAGCAGGCTAAAATAGTCAGTGCGCTGCGCGCAATGGATGCCGATATCGTTGGCCTAATTGAAATTGAAAACAATGGCTATCAAGCAGACAGTGCAATCCGCCGCTTAGTTGATGCGTTAAATGCGGTCTATGGCGAGCCAACCTATGAGGTCATTCAACCCGAAGGACTATCAAGCCTTGGTGGCGATGCAATTGCAGTAGGGTTCATTTACAAACCGGCAGCGGTAAAGAAAATTGGCATAGCGGCGACCTTAACCACCGGTGCCTTTGACCAGTCGCTCGATGACGGCGGCCGTTCGCGTCAGCCATTAGCAGTAAGTTTTGAGGAAATCAGCTCAGGTGAAGTATTTACCGCCGTGGTTAACCATTTTAAGTCAAAACGCCCAGCGTCAGGGCTTCAGAACAATGGCAACGATGATTTTGGCGATGGTCAAGGCTCATGGAATTTACGCCGCACCGAAGCCGCCAATGACTTAAGTGCTTGGTTGGCCAGCAACCCGACAAGCATTGAAGACCAAGACATACTAATAATCGGCGACTTAAATGCCTATGCTGAAGAAGACCCAATGCTGGCGCTAGAGACAAATGGCTACATTGATTTGATCCAACAATTCATCGGCGACAGCGGCTATTCGTTCACCTTTGACGGCTTGGCTGGTTCACTAGACCAAGCCCTTGCTAGTGAGTCTCTATCACAGCAAGTCGGTGGCGTTGTTGAGTGGCACATCAATACCGATGAACCACCCGTTTTGGATTACAACCAAGACTTCAACCCAGCAGGCTATTACAGCGAAGACCCGTTTAGGTCCTCTGATCACGACCCGGTAATCGTCGGTCTAAACCTATTCACCGAACCAGTAGATACTGATAACGACGGAATCGTCGATGACGTCGACCAATGCGCTGACACGCCAATCGGCAGCGCGGTTGGCTCTGATGGTTGCAGCGTGGAACAAGCTCTTGAGCAGAACTGCGAGCCGTTGTTTGCCGAACGACCTAGGGAGTATTTACGCTGCGTATTCAAAACCGTAGTGAAGGCACACCGAGAAGGCCTTATTACCCGCACCCAAGCGCGCCGTATTTACTACCGCGCAATTATTCGTGTGATCTACGCTCGCTACTTTTCTTTTCATAAGCGCTAAAACTTAGTGGTTAGTGAAACTTAGTAGCCAGTAAAAGCAAAAACGGAGGCTATATTAGCCTCCGTTTTTTATTAAATTGTACGGCATGAAAATTATTCCAACCTAAAGCCTACCTTCAAGGTAACTTGGTAATGGGCAATCTTCCCATCCTCAATATGTCCACGAGTGTCGATGACCTCAAACCAATCTAAATTCTTCAAGGTCTTCGAGGCGCGAGCAATGGCTCCTTCAATCGCATCTTCGATGCTGGTTTTAGACGAACCAACAATCTCGGTTTTCTTGTATACATTATCGCTCATAAGCGGCTCCAAATAATTGTAAGTTAATAGGCAATTTACCTTACTACATCGTTGATGACTATTTCGCGATTGCCATTTTGTTAGCGCTAGATCAGGCAAGATCAACAAAGCAAACGAGTGACGTGGTTTTACGGCTATGATTACAGAGCTATAATTACCGGGCTATAATTATCATGAATTTCAAGAAAAGAGCATTCGGGCAGCGAATTACTCGGCCTTTAGCTAATATTTCGTTTGCAGTGATGAACAAACAAGTGCGAGCAATTGAGAGTAGTGGCATCAGTATGATGCATACCGCTCGCCCCTTCTGGTATTACCGAAGAGTGTTTTTTCAAGGGCAGAGCGCAACTTCGGTACTGAACGACCTAAAGGGAAAAGTAATAGTAGATATTGGTTGTGGTTACACGCCCTTCGCTGATGACTCAATGTTTCAGGCTTGTCATCAAGCTGGGGTAGAGTTTTACGGTGTTGACCCCTTGCTTGCGAATCAAGTCAAGATAGATTTTAAAGATCGCCTACTGGCACGTGCAATGGGTAGCAAGGGTAACTTCAGTAATACACCCGAAGGTATGTCAAATGCGATTTCGGCTTATGCCGATGCATTGCCATTTGCCGAGCAAAGTGTCGATCAAATTTTAACCAGCTTTCTTTTATTTGTATGGATCAAAGACGAAGCCGCGTTAACTAAAATTTTGCGCGAGTTTTTGCGTGTTCTCAAACCCGGAGGCGTAGCCAAACTCTACCAATTACCAGACTGGCGTTTAATGCAGTTTGAAAATATGGAGCTAATCGAGGTGCTAAAGCGATTCACAATAAAGCAAACCTTTGTTCATGGTGGTCTGGACTTTAGGGTGACGCCAGCGATGCTCACCGTGATGGGTAAGTAAATTGAGCAGTGTATTAAACCGGCTTGTGCTTACTGTCGGTGACTTTTGCTTACTGTCGGTGACTTTTGCTTACTGTCGGTGACTTTAGTCGACCTGGTAATGGAGCGTCGTAAAGTATTAGCGGCAAAATAGAGAATTTATAAAATAACGACCTGCCCTTTCTCTAGCAAGCTCGCCTATAATTAGCCCTCTTCACTCGTTAACTAGCCGTAATAGATAAATGAATAACACTCTTAGCAAACTCGATACCTTAACCTTTACTCTAGGCCGCGCCTTACTTGGCACCTACTTCTTGCTCCCGGGAATCATGAAAGTCGTTCAATATAACGGCACATTAGATTTAATGTTAAAGCAGGGTGTGCCGTTGGCTGAACTTTTATTACCGGTCACTATCGCACTGCAAATTGGCTTGGGCCTACTGCTGATCTTCGGCAAAGCTGTGCGAATTAGTGCCTTGATGTTATTCGGCCTAACGATTTTGATTAATCTTTATATTCATAACTTCTGGACTCTAGAAGGTGATCCTAATCAAGCCCATGAACTTCAGAACTTTGTCAAAAACTTAGGTATTGCCGCTGGCTTGCTAGTGTTGGCTGGTCGCGGTCAAAAAAACTCATAACCGCGCCTGAATAGTTGAAACGCAGCCTATTATCGCGAGAAGATCAGCGTATAGAAGCGACATTTAATCTATGCGCTGATTTATCAGCTAAACAGTTATAGACTCAATATTGCACTAATTTAGCAACGGTACCCGGCTCGCCGACGACTTCTACTAAACATGGCCCCCAGGATCTAGGATATTTATATTCTGATCCGGCGGCAAATGAAAGCTGCTTAAACTTACGCTGGTAACGAAGGTTAAGAGACTTAATAGCGCCGTCAACATCAACAACCGCAAGCGAGTTATTCAGTAAGTGCTCAATCGAATAACCTCGCTCGCCTAAGTCAATATCAATCACCGACTGGCCGCCCTCTTGCCGTAATTGATTTATCTTCGCCACCGTATTGATCAATTCTGGCGTGACCTTTTCGCCCTCCCATTTAATCGTTGAATAAACCTCAAGAGCCTCGGCGAAACGTTGCGTACGCACTAGGGAGTTAAACAAAGAGTATCGAACTCTTTGCACTGTACCCTTGTCTAAAGCGCGGCTTTTTTCGCTCACCCCTTTGTCAAACATCAATAGTTTTCTTGTCGCATCCATTTGTTGCGGTAAATTCCCAAACGACATTGCGACTCTGAGCTCAAGCAGGCTATATCGAGCAAGTGCATACGTCGACAGGTTCCGCCCGATAAACATACTGTTCATCGATTGCTCAATTTTGGATAACTCAGGTTCGTCGCTATCCAACTCTTTAAATACCCGTTTATACATTCTAGAAAAGCGTTTACTTACTCCTTCGTTCTCTCCTTCAACTTCGAATTAAATAATCATCGCAGAGCGAGACTGGACCGCTTTACCATCAAACCTAGCAGGCTCATAGCGATAGAGTTTCACCGCAGCCAGCGTGGCGCTCTCAAAACTGGCCGCCGTCGAGCGGAGAATACGAGGCGCAAAGACTTGCCCAGTCTCATCAACCATAAACTCAATTTCGGCCATACCAGCGTTGCCATTAATCAACTCACTTCTAGGGTAAACTGGCGGGGCTCGATGTAAAGGAACCGCCTCGGCGAAGCCAAGACCATCAACATTTTGTGCATAGGCACTGCTAAAAGTAATGCCAATCAGCAGCACCCAAACCGACCGTTTTAAGCTCACAAATATTGTCATTAAGGTCATTTAATCGACATTAAAACGGTTGCGGAAATTGCTTAATCACCCCACCGACCTGTTGCAAAATGTCATCAGACAAGGCAATTTCATAAGCGTCGATATCTTCTTTAAGCTGATCCATCGAGGTTGCACCGATGATGGTCGACGTGACCCCAGTCAATTGATAGACCCACGCTAACGATAATTGCACTAGCGTCAAATTGTTGGCGTTGGCAACTTCTTGGTAAGCCGCGACGGCTTGGTGCGACAAACTCGTGTCTCTAAAGATGCCATTGCGTTGTTGCATGGTCCAACGACACCCTTCGGGCTTTGCTCCATTGGCATATTTACCTGAGAGCGCACCGCCGGCAATTGGCGACCATGGCAAGTAAGCGACATCATTAAATACGCAAGTTTCAATTAGATAAGGCCAGTCTTTTAGATGTAGCAAGCTGAACTCATTTTGAATCGACACCATTTTAGGCAAGTCGTGTTTTTCAGCAAGGTGTAGATATTCGCTAATGCCCCACGGTGTATCATCTGACAAACCAATGTTGCGTATTTTACCTTCCTTCATAGCCACATCCAGCGCTTGCAGGATATCCAGCATGCCTTCGCGTTCTTTGTTAGCGTCAGTTTTGTGCGGATCAACTCGGCCAGGCCAATGCTTGGAAAAATGGGCCGTCATTCGATTAGGCCAATGCAGCTGATATAAATCCATATAATCGGTTTTAAGGCGAAGCAAGGAATCTTCGATAGCTTCCTTAACCGAGGCACCAGTAATCGGTGCGCCACCGCGTACCCAGTTCACACCGCTGCCCGCAATTTTACTGGCTAAAACTATGTCTTGGCGCTTGCTCTTATTGGCCGTAATCCAGTTGCCAATTATGGCTTCAGTAGCACCATAGGTCTCTTTACTCGGTGGCACCGAATACATCTCAGCGGTATCGATAAAGTTAATACCTTGATCGAGAGCATAGTCAATTTGCTGATGGCCTTCAGCCTCAGTGTTCTGCTCGCCCCATGTCATGCTGCCCAGACATACTTCGCTTACTTGAAGGTCGCTACTACCTAGTTTTACTTTTTTCATGATTTAATAAGACTGCGTTTAGTTAGTGCTAATGGTTGGCCGATGCATACGGCCAACTTATTAACTGCTGTAGTAATGGGAAGTATACTGCTAGTTGTATTGGCCTTGCGTCAACCTGACTGAATAAAAAGCCATATTTTTCGAGCTGTGCTTTATGTCGACTACGCACTTGCTCGGCGGCAAACTCGGCAACATCATCGTTATCATGCACTGTGCTCTTGTAGTCAACAATCCAACGAGTTCCAGCATGATCAACAAAGGTTCGATCAAGCCGATACTTGTTGACTGAGCCGTTCTCTAAGGCCGACAAAGTAAACTCATTGTTTGATTCGGGGTAATTTTCAAATAGAAAATGCGCCTCTTTGTGGCTCTGAATATTTTTCACCGCGATCACCAAGCGCTGCACGGCATAATCAAGCGAACTATACGGCACCCGCAAGTTCAGCAGCTCGGCTCGCCACCGCTGGACTAGGCTCGGGCCTACCTTTAATTCGAGCACTTTAGCACCGTTATATTGTAACCAGTCATGCAGAACGATACCAACACCTGTCGCAACTTCGGTCGCCCATTGGTATTCCACGGCTAAGTTTTCGTCCGGCACTGTGGGCGCACTATTGAGTTGCTGTGAGACCTGCCATTGAATCGAGTCTCGGTAAGGTTTTACAAAATCACTGGGCAAGCGAGTTAATGTTTGTGGCAAAGGCTCAGAATCATCTCGCTCAGTTGGCTCAGTTAGGGGAAAACTAAAGTTAGACTCTAGCGCATCCCACACAGTGGCTAACAAGGTACTTTTGCTTGGCGGCCTAAGCAGCGCTGATTTCGAATCGAGCTTTGCACGACCAATTAATACCAGTTTTTTCTCAGCTCGAGTTGTTGCAACGTACATCAAACGGATTGTTTCGTTGGCACTACGTTTAGCATCTAACTGGCGTAGATATTGGTAATGTAAACTGTCTTTTGTTTTATCAAAAGACGCGCCTTGATCGGTAAACGGCGCAAGCAATAGCTCAGAGTCACCGGCACTATTCTGCACCTCGGACCACATCAACACTTCTTTGTCAGAATTCCTCGGCGTGTTAGCAAGCCCAGGTAAAATCACGCTATGGTATTGCAAGCCTTTCGACTTGTGCATAGTAGACACCACCACTTGTGGCGCCTGACCATCATGGTCATATTTTGGCTGCGCGTATAGCCCCATCAGAGCCCTATCGAGGTCACGCATCGAGGGTAGGTCGCCCCCTTCTTCAAGATCAGAGATTAAGCCAAAGACAGTTTCAATATCGTCTTTGCTCGCACCCATCAAGGTATACTCGCCACCCAAACCTAGCCAAGCCCAACGCGCAAGACTGACAAGAGAAACCTGTTGTCGCTGCGCCATGGTCAGGGACATCTGTTGTCTAAATCGGCTTAGGTTGCGCTTCTGCTGATCGCTTAATTGACTGCTATCGGCGCTTTCCAATTGCGACCAAACGGTGGCGTCTTGTCGGCCTACCATTTGCTTGATGTCACTTAGACTCAGACCACACCATGGCCCCCGCAATAAGGCTAACCATGCAACTCTGTCATCTTCTCGACAGATGGCTTTGCAGAGCGTCAATAAGTCAATAACGGCCTGTAGGTCAGCCAATGGCTGAATATCGATACCGGCGTAAGCGATGCCAGCGCTTTGTAATTTAGGTAATAAATAGCTCAGTTGAGCGCGCGTTCTTACCAGAATCGCGACTTGATCACGGCGGCTCGGTAGCACGGCAACCTGCTCGATTACCGCACTGAGCACTAAGCTCGCTTCTTGCTCTTTATCAAATGCCAATAAGTAGTCGCAGGCAGGCTCATTGTCGCCTTTTGAACAGCTGGCCGGTGCATAATTAATTGCTCCCGAGAGTACGTTATTGCGCTTAGGGAAGCTGCTTTGAAACGTCGTGTTAAACCACGTTACCAGACTATTACTTGAGCGAAAGTTCTCGGTTAAATGTAATGCAGTAATATCTAAGCCGGGAAATAGTTGAGTATTAGCATTATCGGTAACTTGTAAAAACAAACTCACATCGGCTTCTCGAAAGCGGTAAATCGACTGCATCGGGTCACCCACTAAAAACAATGTTTTCAGTTCATTCGAGTCGGCCCAACCAGCGGTTAGTTTTTTAAGTAACTCTATTTGGCCATGCGAGGTATCTTGGAACTCATCAACTAAAATATGCTGTAAATGATAATCCATGCGCAAGCCAAGATCGGTTGGGTTCTCTAGCTCTTGCAATGCCCAATTAGCGCGTTGCGTTACTTCGCTATGGTCGCACTCCCCTGTCGCCCTAAACCTCAGCTGAAGCAATGCGGCTAAGGATTTTAGAACCCGCTCAAGCGCAAGCAATTGAGTCCAGTCAGCGTCATCAAAGCTGGCACTGGGCAAAGTTTTGACTTCATTTAATGCACTCAGCAGCTCCCAATCATCGGCGAATTCGGCTAGCAGTTGATGCATCCGATTAGTATTAACATTCTTAGCTTCAAAGCCCAAATTCTTGTTAACTCGCTTACGAAAACTATCACCGGTAAGCAGCATATGACAAAGTGCACGCCAATGGTCAGCGCTTAGCAAATCGCCATCCTGATAGTCTGTAAATATTGCAAGCGGCGGCGTAACGCCTTCTTTGAGTGGAAAGTTGTGCGCCGCATAGACAGCTAATTTACTAAGCTCTTCGGTGGTCGATAACGGTAAAATTTCACTGATATTGGCAAGCTGTGTATCTACAATATTTTGCCAAGCATGCTCTAACTCGTCGCGCATCGAGACCAAATCGCCTTGCAGCAAATGCCGTAACCACTGATCACGCTTTGCCAGCATCGAGGAAAATAATTGACGCGCCTTGTTGTAGTTGAAATCGAGCTCTAACATTACTGTTGTTAAGGCAGGAGTAATATGCGATTTATCATCTAGCAGCTCAGCAAAAAGCTGCTCAATAGCAACCGAGTAATGAGCATCAGCTTGATCGGTGGTTCGCGGACGATCACCTAAACGGCTTAACCATGGCATGCTGCCAGTGAGCTTTGCACAGAACGAATCTATGGTAAGAATTTGTAATTGATGCGGCGCATCTAATAGGTGCCAGTTGTGTTTTCTATCCTGCGCCAGCACACCAGAGGCTAGGTCGATGCCTTGTTGTTCAAACGCGTTATCACTTTGCTCACCGGCTTCAGCAAACTCAATCAATTGCAATAAGCGCTCTCGCATCTCGGCCGTCGCTTTACGGGTAAAGGTAATCGCCAATACTTGTTGCGGCTTGTCTACCGATGCTAACAAAGTAAGCATTCGATAAACTAAAAGACCTGTTTTACCAGAACCTGCCGGCGCTTGGACAATGAAAGACCGTTGTGGATCTAGCGCGGTGCGTCTAGCCTCTAAGTCGGCATTATCTAAGTCACTATTATTTAAGTCGGTGTTATTTAAGCCGCTAGCCGCTAGATTCTCAGCCGCTTTATTAGTCTCCACATCACTCATGATAGTGTTCCCTCACTATTGGGTAGCGACATCTCGCGATTACTGTTCTGATCATTTCTGAGTTGTGATACGCGGCAAAAAGGGGTTAGCTCGCAATACTGGCAGGTTGTTTCATCGATAGGGTTAACTACGGCTTGGCCTGACAAAAAGTCTTTTGCTAATTGGGTGAAAATTGCTGGCCATGCCTGACGGTTTTCGCTCCATAGATCTTCATACTTAGCGGTGTAATGCGAGCTTTTACGAAACACATCTTGTTCAGACAACTCAATAAACTTCAGATCTGCCGACTTAAGCTGCGCGAAGGCAATGCCTGACACTGGCTTAGTTTTAACCTTGTCTAAGGCTAGGGCATACAATGGCATCTGCGGACTTTTAATTCGTTCGCCGGTCCAGTCATTACGGTTAACCGAACCGGTTTTATAATCAATTATCACGCTTCGTCCATCGTCAGTGATATCCAGCCGATCAATTATGTAGCGGTAATGAATACCACCGAACTCGCCCTCACGCAGCTCCTCTCGCTCGATTACCGAAAAATTTGTCGGTCGTTTGTCTTCCTCCTTTAACCACCAGAGTAAAAGATTTTGTAATCGCCCCTTCTCATGCTTTAGCAGATTGATTTTATCCTGAGTCAGCTTGAACTCGCCTTGATTAAAGCAGTCATCGATAACACTCTTGACCAATGCTAGACGCGCCGAGTCATCCAACCCGCTTAGCACCGCCTGAGTTTGTAATCGCTCCCAGAGCATGTCCAGTAATTGATGGACCACGTTACCGCGATCAAGCCCATCCAGACCAAACTCAGCTTCAGCCTCTTCTAGAAAACCCAGCTGGTGTGTAGCAAATGCTTTGAATGCACAATTAGACTGGTTTTCAAATATTTTTGAGCCTCCTTTAGCCCGGCCAGGCTCAAGCCATGGTGGGCCTTGTGTGTCTTGATAATGCTCTAATTCGAGCAAGCTAGCTTCGGCTCTGATCCGCGCGCTACTAAGCCACGATTCGCCTCTAAAAAGCGAGCTTGGCTGCATCACAATTTCACGATTTTGGTCGTTCGCACTTGGGTATGAAATGAGTCTATTAGTCGCGCAGCTAAGTAAGCTATGCATCACGCTCTTAGCCTGCATGAAGCCCGACTCGGCGGTAGCTTCGGGGTGACCCGATTGGATCAAAAAGCGGTTTGCTATGAAGGCATCGCCCGACGGTGGCGCTGGGTAATCTTGATGCATGCCGGTGACAATACAGCTATCAACCTTACGACCAATTGCTTCAAGCACACCAGAAATCAGGATCGGCGAATCGGCACTTTTAGGCAAGAACACAGTATTACGAGCCATCTGTTGCAATAACTCAAACGCACGAGATAGCCCCGCGCGCTGTTGCACCGCGGCTAAATTAGCAAACTCCTCGAGCAAAGCCTGCCAACGAGTTTGTAATTGAAATTGCACGCTGTTTAGCTGAGAACCTTGTGTTGCGGTTTTCCATTGCCACTGGCTGAGCCAATCGCTGAATACTTGTACCCAGTCGGTAAAGCTAATTGCCGCGAAATTAGACGCTTCTTTAGCCGTTGCTAAGCGGGCCTGCAATGCTTGGCGACTTTCTACTAATAGCGTTAGTGCGGGTAGCAGGCTGGTCTCCAATACTTGATCGCGTTTGGCAAAATAGTCTAAACATTGTTGATACAAGACCGGCAATTGATCGAATGAAAATGTATGTAGCCGATTACGCTTTAACCATTGCTCGAACAGACGCCCTTGTTCGCGGTGCTCAGTACTAAAGCCTAAAAATCGATTGCGTAACAGAAAACCAAATTCAATCGTATTAGTCCGATTTTTCAATAATGAAATAACCCTTAGCGCTGCTTCAATTGCCGGCAAGTCAAACATCGATTGACCCAAACTAAAACCATAGACACAGCTATTTTGTTGCACGCTTAACGGCGATGCAGACGGATAAAACACCTCTCGAGCAAGCTCTTGAACCTGTTCATGTCGGTTTGCCAAGTCAGGAATCACCAAACTAACCGTATGCTTGGGGTCGTCTTCTAAACAGCTACGCGCATGCTCTAAGGCCGCAGTAATTTCGACCTTACTGTTCTCGTACTGACGATACTCAGTGGATTGAGCAACGACTGATGGCCGAGAGCTATTGCATCTGACGCCGCTCTCTTGAGCGATTTCAAAATAACGCTTTTGAGCGGCCGTTAGTAAGTCGTAAGAGACCAAATTTAGTTCGGCAAAAGGATGTTGAATTCTCTCCTCATTTAGCAGAGCACTAATCAGCAATTGTTCATCAAACAAACCTCGCTTCTCGAGCAAGCCTTGATAGCTCTCGGCCCATAAAAGAAACTGCTCAGTATCGGCTACATGATCTTGTTTTAGTTGCGATGAACTGACATTCCAGTCATGCATAAGCTTCCAGCTACGTTGCACAGCGCGCGTAGTTTGCTGAACATTTAATAGATTTAGTTCGTCCTCTTTACGCCGCGATGTCTCGATCACCTGAGTCCACAAAACTGCGGACTGCTGAGCGTTGATTAGGCTGTGCACATTGAGCCTTTGCGACAGCATGTCGCGGTTGAGCTGCCACAGCTGGCGTAGATAATCCGACCAAACTAAAATAGTAGGAGCCACCCAAACCGATTGGCCTGAAGCGACAAAATATCGCGCAACACGCTCATTTAGCTCATTGACTAAGCTCCTCGTTGGAACTATTACTGCGCTATTTTGATCGAGTTTACTGAGCCATTCATCTTCCATAATCGAAGTCTAACATCGCTTTTGAGGTTGGTGTTGAGATAGCCATTGGTTTCAGCTTTGCTGTGACCATTATATATAACAATTAAACAAACACCCTTAATAGAACAGTCGACTAGTAAGGGCTTTTTATGCTTCAGAGTTAGTCGAATATCATTGGCGACTGCTCGGTGACCTCAGCCAATAGTGGACTATTTTGAGCGCGCTCAAACGCTTCGTCTATTGCTTTAGACCGTTGCTGAACAACCTCGCGCTGAGCTGGGTGTGTAAAGATATATAGCTCTTTAGCATTCAGGGCTTCAACCACACGCTGGCCAACTAACTCAGCGGCAATACCATTTTCGACAAACTCTTGCGCCGCGTTATGTTTTGGCTCCGCATCAGGGTCAACCTTACGTTGTTCATCAAAATGCTCTTGCTGACGGTTACGATGTGATAAATGAATGCGTGTCTTAACAAATGCGGGGCATAGTACCGACACGTCGATATTGTGTTTAGCCAACTCGACATTCCACGCTTCCGACATGCCGACAACTGCGACCTTGGTTGCTGTATACGCTCCGGCATAGGGTACACCGATCATGCCCGCCATAGACGCCACATTAATTACCCAGCCGCCTTCACCATGCTCTTTAATTAACGGTACGATAGCTTCGGCACCATAAATAACGCCTTTAAGATTAACGTCGATTACCCAATTCCAATCCTTGTGGTTAGTCTTCTCGATCGGGCCAGGCGCTGAGGCGACGCCTGCGTTATTAACCAACATATGAACTTTCCCAAAGCGCTGCAGCGCTTGTTCGCCAAGTAACCGCCATTGCGCCGGATCAGTAACATCCATCTTAACCGTCAAAACCTCTATACCCTGTGCTTCGAGCTTGGCCTGAGCCTCGACTAATTGAACCTCGTCGATATCACCCAAGACTAGGTTCATACCCTGCTGCCCCATTGCCAGAGCGATACCGAAACCAATGCCTTCGGCACCACCACTAATCACCGCTGTTTTACCCTTGTAGTCACTCATATCGCTCACTTTATAGTTTATTGTTTGTTATTTACGCTTAAGTTAATCCTAAGTGTAAACCTAGAGGCCGAAAACGATGCGAATTAGTCAGCATCGTGAGGTTAAATTTTCTTAAAATTTTGATAAAAAAACACTTGTGTTAGAAAAAAATAAAATTAAACTATCGGCTCATTTTATACCCTTCGGGAACACTATGTTTAGCCGTTAACGGCGTGTATTTGCGGCGTTTCAAAATAAAGAAATCGCACACAAAGGCGCGTTAGAACACCTTTTTTTGTGAGATTTTTTTGATGAACCTCGAATTAAACAACCCCATTGCCGATTTCGCTGCGAACGATTCCGGCGAAACCCACTGGCCTTCGCACAATCAAATAGCCGAGGATCAGCCTGTGGACCACTTTGTTGTACGTAACGGCGTAGAGTTCGCTGGCACCCATATCATTATTGACTTATGGGGAGCAAAACCATTAGACGATCTAGAGTTGATGGAGGCCACGCTGCGTAAAGCTGTCACTGTTGCTGGTGCGACCCTGCTGCATATCCATTTGCATCACTTCACGCCTAATGGCGGCATTTCAGGTGTCGCCGTTTTAGCCGAGTCACATATTAGTGTACACACTTGGCCTGAGCGTGATTTTGCCGCCTTTGATGTATTCATGTGTGGCGACGCTGAACCAGAAGCAACTATCCCGGTATTCCGCGACGCATTTCAGCCTGAAAAAATCAGTATTTCTGAACACCTGCGTGGCGTAAATATGGAAAATACCGAAACAGCCGATAGCCCGAACACGCTCTAGCAGAGCAAAAGGTCAAAATGAAACATTTTAAAGAAACTCTTTACGATGCGGTATGCCAAGAATATCGGATCGACAAGATGTACTTCGAGAGCAAAACGAGTCATCAACATTTGATGATCTTTCATAACGCTCAACTCGGTAGGGTAATGACTCTTGACGGCATCGTGCAGACTACTGAAGCCGACGAGTTCATTTATCACGAAATGCTTGCCCATGTTCCAATGTTGGCGCACGGCAATGCAAAACGAATATTAATCATTGGTGGTGGTGACGGCGGCATGTTGCGCGAAGTTGTCAAACACCCGATCGATCACGTTACTCAAGTCGAAATTGATCAATCAGTGGTTGATATGGCGATAGAATTTCTGCCCAAGCATTCGAACGGTGCTTATCAAGACCCGCGTCTCAATCTGGTTATCGATGATGGCTTTAACTTCGTCAAAAACTTTGCTAACAGCGGCGAAGCAAAATTCGACGTGATTATTTCCGACAGTACCGACCCAATCGGTCCAGGTGAAGTTCTGTTCACTGACGATTTTTATCAATACGCTAAACAGTGCTTGGCCGACGATGGCGTTATGGTAACGCAAAATGGCGTGCCATTTTTCCAAGCCGATGAACTGCAGAACACGCAACAACGTATGAGTTCGCTGTATAGCGATATGCGTTTTTACTGCGCCCCGGTTCCAAGCTACTACGGCGGCTTTATGACCTTCGCCTGGGGCACCGACAATACTGGCGCAAGCGCACCTGAGCTAAGTGTTTTGCAACAACGGTTTAGCGCGCTGGGCATTAAAACTCGCTATTACAATCCGGCTATTCACGGCGCCAGTTTTGCCTTACCTCAATATGTAATCGATTCGCTGACGCCGAGCACAGATAATATTGAGAATGGTCAATGAGCGCATTAGATAATCGACCGCTACTCACTCTAGAGTCTGTCGATCAGCCTGAGCAACAGTTAGCCCACTATCAGCAACTGCTTAAACAACATGGTTCGCCGTTATTAGTGTTTGATGCCAATGTGCTGCGCAACAAATTTGAATCGCTACAAAAAGCCTTACCAGGTGTCGATCTTTACTATGCGGTCAAAGCTCACCCAGACTCTCATATCGTCAGCGTGATTGACGCATTAGGCGGCGGCTTTGATATCGCCTCGGCCGGCGAGATGGACTTACTTCTAAAGCATAAAATCTCAGGCCGTCGCACTATTCATACCCACCCGATAAAGAAAGACCAAGAGATTCGCGATGCCCTACGCTTTGGCGCGACCACCTTTGTAGTCGACAACCTTTACGAACTAAAAAAACTAGTCAACTACCGTTCTCGCATCGGGGTTTTATTACGCGTTAGCTTTCGTAGCGAATCGGCTAAGGTAGACTTATCGAAGAAATTTGGCTGCTCACCCGATGAAGTAATTGAACTAGTGTCCGCCGCCGAAAAGTTGGGCATTCATATCAAAGGCTTATCGTTTCATGTCGGCTCACAAGTCGACAATGCCGCGAAGCATGTTGAAGCGGTGCACGCCTGCCATAGTTTGATGGAACAAATTAATCTGAGCGCTGATAAACCATTAAGTGTGTTAGATATTGGCGGTGGATTCCCCGCTGACTACGCTCTAGCAGGCTTCGACATCCAAACATTTTGCGCACCGATTCGTGACGCTCTCAGCGCCCTGCCAAGCGATTGGCATATTATCGCTGAACCCGGTCGCTACTTGATTGCACCGGCTGTTACCAGCATCACAACGGTTGCTGGAAAGTCTCATCGCAACGGCTTCGTTTGGTATTACTTAGACGATGGTATTTACGGCTCTTACTCAGGGCAGCTATTTGATCACGCGGTTTACCCATTACAAGTATTTCGTGGCGGCGAAAAGCACGCCAGTATCATTGCCGGGCCAACATGCGACAGTATCGACGTGGTAGCCGAGAATATTTTAATGCCATCGCTAGAGATAGGAGACCTCATAGTAGGTCACCAAATGGGAGCCTATACCGCCGCGACTAAAACTCGTTTCAATTCCTTACCTGATGCAAAGCTGATTGTCGAGAATCTGTAATAATTGGTTTAATAGATCATCAATCTCACATAACAACGGCGCTAATCAACACCCAACCTGCAATCACAATTTTCAGTTGAGTCGCTGTTAAGTAACTCGCAATGCGTCGCGCCAGTGTTCCGCCAATTAAGGCAGCGGGCGCAGCAAATACCAATATATTCAAATCGATACCACTGCTGAACCAGATATATTTCTGCACACCTACCCAAACGGCGATAGCACTGACTGATACCGCCACACCGACCGACATTGCCACAGGGTATCGCAATAAGATCAATAGAATAGCGACAAGTTCACCAACACCAATCGATAACCAAGCGGTTATCGCGCCGCCAACAAACCCAGTTAGGTAAAAAAGTGTTCGCCTCAGCATTGGGTTTTTTATCGACAATCGCTCTTCGACGCTCAAGCCCGTTAGTAACGTTTTTCGCAATTGATACGTTGTAACTAAGATCGCGACACCGAAAATGGCCGAGAATATTTTAAACACAAGAATCGTTTGCTGATCATCATTAGGCTGAAATACAGTTTGCCCAAAGACAACACCGAGAATTGTGGGGATTGCAAACACCTTGACTAAATTGCGGTACTCGTGCCAAGCGGGTTCAAGCGTGATGTTTTGTCTTCGAGAATACCGATACCAAGCAATCGAGCCCGCCGTCATTCCGAAGCATTGAATTGCAAAGCTAGTAGCGATAATTGAAGCGTGGTCTATGCCCAGCAGATTAAACGCCGGCACAAACACGATACCGCCTCCAGCCCCTGTAGCATTTGCTACGATCGCTCCAAGCAAGGCAAGTAAGAAGAATGGCGCGTAATTTAGGTCAATCAAGGTTAAATAAAATATGGGAAATAACAGTCAGCAAATATATTGCAATTAAGCTCGGGATATAAGCGTTATTGACAGCATTCTGGTAGATAGACAGCTCAAATAGACTAAGCGACAGTTAAGTTGAATTGGCTGTCGCTGGCAAACAAACTGGAATTCAAAACCACTGCTCAGGTATTAAGCCACAAAAAGCTGACTTTAATTGAGATGGCCACCTATATCTATAATCCACGTCAACCGACTTGGGCGAAAAAAAGGTATTTTGAGCTGCGGCGTTATTTGGTAAAAATTTTATGCAAATTAATATTACTGCTTAAAACGAGTTTCACTTTCACAGCTTGAATATGGTAAAGTTTTCGCGGGTTGAGTAGTAATTTTACTCTAAAATTGGTAGACAAAATGGCAGTTAATATTCGTGTAGTTAGTTATTTAGCACTGCTGACGCTCATGTTCAGCATCAATGCGTCAGCACAAGAAAAATCAGATAACGCCCTGTTTAGTTTTTCAGGCCTTGGTCCACCGTTAAGCAGCCAAATGATCATAGGCCAACCGGTCGCTGCTGCTAGGTCAATTAGCATTAATAGAAATGTCGCCGCGTTAGAAGCAGGGCAAGGTTTTCTATTTCCCTTGTCCAATAGCGAAACCATCGAAATAACCGTTACCAGCACATCGACACTGCAGAACGGAGACACTCTTTTAAAAGGCTCATTTGCAAGCGACGGCTCGGCCATTATCACCTTTGGCGCTAACGCCACCTTTGCAAATTTAAGCAGCGCCGAGCACAGTTACGCGATAAGCCTAGATCAAAATCAAGGCCCGCTTCTAATTAATAACAAATTGATCAATTTCGAAATCGACAAAAGCAACGACATGGTTTATCCGCCGGATTTCGAGCCAATGTCGCATACTCGCGAACCGCTAAAAACACCCAGCAATATACGCGCTGCGGAGATGAGCTCGGGCAAAAGTGAAGTAACGGTTTTATTCATTTATTCAAACGAGTTTGCCAATGGTTTTACAAATCCAGTAACACGCATCAACCAAATGATTGCCTTCAGCAATGATGCTTATGTTCGTAGCGGTATCAATATTGAGTTAAAATTTGCCCACGCACAACAGCTCAACTTCAATAACTCTGAAAGCACCGGGACATTGCTGTCGCAATCAAGGTCAGGAACCGGCTCGTTTTCAAATGTGCACGCAATTCGCGACCAGTATTATGCTGATATGGTAGCGGTATTACCGTTTAAAGCTAGCGGTGGCATTGGCGGCATTGCTTACGTCAATGGTAATAACCAAGCGTATGCTTATTCGGTGTCGCAATTCGCTGTGTGGGGCTCGGATTCATTGTTCGCCCATGAAATCGGGCATAACCTTGGCTCTGGTCACGAGAGAACTTCAGCCAACAGTTCGCAGCCCTCCCCCTGCACTGGTGGCTATACAGGTTATGCCTGCGGTCATGGGAATAATAGCGAGGGAACTATTATGTCTTATTTGAACGATAGAGCTTGGGGCTATGTCTTTTCCAACCCTCAACTCGATTGCCTTGGTGCACCGTGCGGAATCGCAAACGGACAAGCCAACGCAGCTGATAATAAGACCAGCTTCAATATCACTGGCCCCCTAATAGAAGTATTTCGTGTTGACAACAGCAATGATGACGACAAGGACGGGATAAAGAACGATGTAGACAATTGTCCTAACGTGGTAAATAGCGACCAGCTAAATACCGACTCCGACTCGCAAGGGGATGCCTGCGATAACGATGACGATAATGACAACATCAACGACAACTTAGACAACTGCCGCCTTGTGCCAAATGCTGATCAACTTGATTCAAATAGTAACGGTATCGGCAATGCCTGTGAAAACAGCGAAATATGCTTCCCGATCAAGAGTAGCCGTGGCACCACAGCTGTCGTGTGCTTGTAGTCAATTAAGTCGAGAGATCTGAAAGTGCTTGATCGCCTTACCGCTAGTAATCTTTATATCGTTTGTTCTCGATCGATATAAAGATGCATGTGAATTTGATTATCAACGGTCTCAACAATGTGGCAGCTAGACTGAGACCTCAAACAATTTAAAGAATCCGGAGAAGTTCAATGAAGATTAGAGCCCTATTAATGCTGGTTATTTTAGTCTCGCCACTCTACGCAGCTGCGCAAATGGACGGCGTAGAATACGATTGGCAAGAGAAAAAAAATAAGCAAGGCATTGTAATCTTCACTAGCTCGGTAAAAGACTCATCCTTTAAGGCGGTGCGCGGAGAAATGACGGTTAACGCAAGTATCGCCAGTCTAGTGGCCTTAGTCGAAGACATGCCCGCGTGTGCTGATTGGGCTGCGCTGTGTAAAGAATCGCGCGTAGAAGAACGAGTCTCGGCAACCGAAAGTTACGTCTATGTTTATAACGATGTTCCATTCCCTGTTTCAGACCGAGATGTCTACGCACATGTTGTCTGGTCTAAGCAGCCAGAGACTCAGCGTGTCACCATGACCAGCACGGCGACCGCTGGGGGAACGCCAGAAACCAAGGCGGTGCGGATTAAAGATGCGGTGTCACAATGGCACTTTACTCCCAATGAAGGCGGTGTTACTAAAGTAGAGAACTTCGCACACATCGATCCAAACGGCCCAACACCAGCGTGGATCACAAACATGATGTTAGTTGACTCACCGTTTAAAACAATGAAAAATATGCGCGAGATTGTTGAATCGGGAAGCTATGCCGACAGCAGAGTCCCGCTGCTTGAAAAGCTTTAATAGCAGACATTAATCATCTTGATTCGATGCTGATGGCTTTGCATTTAAGGTTTGGCGTATGAATTCTTTACTAGCATTACCCTTATCTATGAGAGTGCTAATATCGCCGCGATGAACCCAAGTCTCTTCGATTAATTTATAATCATGCTCGAGAAGGATATCTGATAGTTCTATGGTGCGCTCTTCGGGCACCCCTAGAAACTCAAGCGCTTTACGCCCCATGGCTAATGAGCCGCGAACTGTTTCACGTTCGATAAAATCTATATCCAGCGCCATCAAATCAAACATATGTGTGCGATTTCGGGCTCGAGCGATCACCTTGGTGTTTGGGAAATGTTGTTTTAGGTTTGCTGCGGTCTCGGTCGCTTTCTCACGGTCATCGATGCAGATTAGAATTACATCCGCGGTTTCAGCTCCAGCTGTTTTGAGCAGCTCGGTATCGGCGGCATCACCGTAATACACTTTGTTACCGAATGGGCGCACAAACTCAATATGATCACCATCGTGGTCAATCAAGGTTGTTTCAATATCCTGGGTATGAAGAAGTCGTGCAGCGACTTGACCTACCCGGCCAAACCCTAAGATGAGCACTTTATGCCCCTTATCTTCAGGAGCATCGCCAGTGGTAACTGCGGGTTTATGCAATACCTTAGACAGCCTGTCGAGTGCAATAAGCATGAGCGGTGTCATAGCCATTGATATAGCGATTACCGCATTACATTTAGACACTAAGACTGAGTTCATCAAACCTTCGGCACTGGCAAACTGGAATAACACAAAGCCAAACTCACCAGCTTGAGCAATCAGGCACGCAAAGAGCAGATTAGACGGCAATGTTAAGCCGAAAATACGGCCCACTATGAACAAAACTGAAAACTTCAGCAGCATTAACAAAGCCGCACTGGCAAAAATTGTGAGCGGCGATGCGGCGATCACGTTTATATCCAGAGACATGCCTACTGAGATAAAAAACAAACCCAATAAAAGTGCCTTGAATGGCTCAAGGTCTCGTTCTAATTGATGTCGATAATTTGAATCGGCAAGCACAACCCCCGCAAAAAACGCACCCAGCGCAGCGGATAATCCGAGCCAGTCCATCAGCAATGCAGCACCGATAACAAGCGCTAATGCGATGGCAGTGAAGGTCTCTCGTACCTTGCTTCTGGCGACGATTTTAAATAATGGGTTAAGCAATAACCGACCGGCTAAAATCATGCCACCAAAGACACTGAGTATCGCTAGGGCATAGTACCAACCTGAGTACCAACCAGAAAGGCCATCACCACCGACACTCTGATGTCCATCGCTTAAATCAGCGACAATCGTCGAAGGTTGATTAACAAATTGTTCAGCTAATAGTGGTACCGATGCAATCATCGCAATGACAATTACGTCCTGGAAAAGCAACACCGAGAAGGCCGACTGGCCAGGGTCACTCATTAGCATCTTTCGATCTTGCATTACTTGGATTGCTACCGCTGTTGAGGATAACGACAAAGCCATTCCAATAACTAACGCGGTACCGAAGTTAGTATCAGCGCTAAGCATCATAAATGCTGAAGCAATGATAAATGTGGTACAACCGACTTGCAGCCCACCAAGGCCAAGCAACCGAACCCTCATTTGCCAGAGTTCCTTCGGTTTAAGTTCTAGACCAATAAGGAACAACATCATTACCACTCCAAACTCACTGAAATGCAATATCGTCTCTGGCTCTGAAATAAGCCCTGCAACCGACGGGCCAATCAAAATCCCGGCGAACAAGTAGCCGATGACTGAACCAAGGCCAGATAGCTTTATCAACGGCACAATTAGTATTGCCGCCGCCAAAAACACAAAAACAGAGTTTAGAAGAGATTGTTCCATTTTAATTTTCGCTTAAAGGTTATAACAATGATGATATTAGGCTCGAGCTTACCAGAGTGTTGTCGATACCTTTAACCAGCACAGGCTTTACTTCCAGTTTAGTGGGAGAGATATTGTTGAGTCTCTATAAATCATCCCCAACACTGGTTGCATGACTCAGCGGCAAAGAGTTACAATTGACAAGTAAACTCTATTGCACACTGCAGAGTGTGAGGTAGAAAATGGAGCCATGAACAGTTCTTTTTAAGGACAATTTTAAAAAACACTTAATCTAATTAACTGAGACGGCATCTCAACCCTATTTTTCGAGAGCCCTTAGCTTTTGTATACATACAACTTGATTAGAATATATAAATCATTCATCTGCATCTTGATGGCGCTTTCAAGCGCAATGCTGCCAATTTTTTCGACCTCTGCGCAGCAAAATACCAGTTTCTCGCAGACGAGAACCAGTTTAATGCAGGCTTATTATGATGCCGTAGAAAATGACTCTACTTACCTCGCGTTGGTGGCCAATAAGCACCGTGATTTGACCAGTCTTGCTGAAGCTAAATCTTATCTATTACCCAGTGTCTCGGCTTTTGCCAATAGGCAACAGGTTGAAGAATCTCTTACAGCACCACAATTGCCATTCGTCGTTCAAGGTTCTGCCAATTACAGCCGATTTGCCTACGGGCTTGAGTTTTCTCAGGTCATATTCAATCGCGAGTTGTTCGCCAGCTATAACGGCGCAAAGTTACAAGCATCAATAGACCAAATTGATCTACTCTCAATTCACGATGAACTGATTCTCAGAGTAGCCAATGCCTATTTCGGAATTCTCAGTGCTGAAGATGCGGCATTACTCGCGAGTGCTAATGTAGCCGCAACATCTGAACAACATGATTTGATTAGCGAGCAATTTAAAGCTGGGGCGGCGACCAATGCCGATTTGCAACTCTCAAAGGCAAGATGGTTACTTGCCGTTGCCGACCAGGCAATCGCGCAAAACCAGTATCAAGTTTCTAAAACAGACCTTGCCTCTATCACCGGTAAAAAGTATCAGCAATTGCAACCGATTAAAGAACCTGAAAACCTGGTAGGCATGCTTGATAGCACTAAAAGTCCTGATCTGGTGATTGAGGGTAACCTTGATTATATTCGTGCTAACCTGCGATCTGAAATCGCAAAACGAGAGCTGACAGCGGCGAAGGCCAAGCGATACCCAACAGTAGAGCTAGTGATGAATTATGGAGAAAATGACAACAACGGAAGCTTGGCAGGAGCTTCAAGCGAGAGCAGTAATTTTACCGCTATGCTCCAAGCGTCAATCCCAATTTTTCAAGGCGGGAGAAACAAGTCATCTATCTCGGCAGCCAAACATGGCCTCGAAGCAAAAAAGCAAGAATTAAAAGGTGCCAAAGTAAATGCAATTAGCAGTCACGCCACTTTAATTTCTGAAGTAAGAGCCCTTCATAGCCGAATACTCGCGTTGAACCTTGCCAGTGAAGCTAGCCAATTGGCATTGGACTCAAAAATCAAAATGTACCAAGCAGGAGTTGAAGACAACCTCAGCATTTTAGATGCACAACGTGATTTCTTTGAAACTCGGCTTGATGAACGAAAATCATTTTATGAGTTCCTATCAAAATGGCTGGAATACCAAAATGTACTTGGATCCCTTACTGAGAAAAACCTTTCGCAGTTTGTTAGTACGCCCCCGAGCGAGCCGGCAAATTAGGGCTATTCATTATTCTGCTCTAATATTCATCTCAACCTGTAGCTCAGTCACATGTTTATCGCCATCGATATCCAACCATAACTCCTCTGGGTTTGGGAGTGCTTCGGTAAGCGATAACCATTCATTATTACTCGCTAACTTTTCCATTAATGCCAAACTGAATGGATTTCCAATATCGATCCATAATGGCTTACGTTCGGTTGCTAATGCGTTATGAGGCACGATACCCGCAGCACCTTGGAAATCTTCGAACGACTTAACGAAAAATAAGCTTGGTAAGTCTTTGTCAATGCAATCTCGTTTTACTGCCAGCATTTGATCAACGCCTTTTTCTGAAAACCAGTTCTCGAGTAAATAGTCAGATTTCACCCACCAAAACTCTCGGCTTAGTATTACATTTTCATTCACGATTCGCGGGTTATGGATAATACTTTGTTCGGATGACAAAACTGGTGGTCTAAAATTGGGTCTAGAAAGAGTAAATGGTTGGGTTAATAAAATCAGCGCATACGATATGCCCCACGCTGGTGTTGGAAAAGTTGATCCAGTGTAAACCAGTTTGAGCTCTTTATCGTGTTGATCAAATAAGCGTAAAAGACCCGATACAGGGTCATGCGTTAAGGTCAGAGAATCTATATCTATTAAGTCGATATTGTCAGTTGACTCTGATCGAAATGGCCACGATATTGCACGCTTGGTCAGCTTTGGGTGTGCTTGGAGATCATTGCTATGCCCGTTAATAAGCAAATCAACCGGCTCAGCTGGCGCAGATAACTCATTAAGCCACTGAGTTAAACTGTCTTGTAAAAAACTTTTCTCACCGTTATCAGCAAAAGCGAAGCGGCTTGCCAACCATGCAGGGCGATCAAAGACTCTATTTACGACGATCAACGGGGGGCCTTGCTCCTGCACCGCAAGCTGAATCTGTGCGGTCACACCAAATCGCGCACCACTGGGAGCGACGACTTCCCTTTGATTTTTTTGTGCGGCTCCGTATTCAGTAATATCTACTAATTTTTCACCAACGTCAGTAAGGAAACCTGAAACGTCCGTACATATACCTGATTCTCCGAAGAACTCTACGAAATGGTCGCGCAGACGCAGGTATTGTGGCGAGTAAATAACTTGCGTACTCAAAAAACTTTCTAAGCCAGAAAGTTGACTCAAATCCTCGCTCGCTATGTGTGCATTTCCTCCAGGGAACCAACAGTCCTCAAGAGCAGTATTGTGATAGCGCGGATATCGTGTAACCCCGAGTAACGCCAAAGCTTCATTTTCTAACTTGGCAATTTCTTTAACTTTATTTGCCCGCTGATCACTTTTATCGTAAGTGACCTCTTCGCAAATGTTAATCATTTCTGCTACGTGTTGACCAACCAGCCTAACGGTTTCTAAGTTACTTTCCGCCATAAAATCTACCAAACCTAACTCTGGCATCGGATCAAATGTGTTGCTCAAAGGTGGAGACTCAAGTAGCCCTTTGCGAATGAACTTTTCCAAGAGCATATTGGCCTGATCTTCGCTAACGTCGACTTGCTCAACTAAGTAATCTATCCATTGCTGCCAATTGCCTGAGGACTCTTTAGCCATTAGAGCTTGAGTTAACTTGGCATTGAGCCGGTAGACTGCCATTCGAGACTCGGTCCAAGGGCGGCCTAACAACACCATATCTCTGTCACATAGAGCTGTAATTCTATGGTCATCGAGTAGTTTTACCGACGAGTTTAAATATATCAACGATTCGTTATGCCGTTGTATGAACAACATTGCATGTTTGAAAATCCTAAATGGAATTCCTCTATTAAGCCGTGTTCTAAGTTGATACTCGGGCTGAGATAAACTGAACCCCGCCTGCTTCGCGGTAGTTTTTTTATCGCTAAAGTCGATCGGTACCGCAGTCATTGACATAAAGCTCGAAAATGGACTGGTTTTGGCCGCCGCCCTGATAATATAGCCGAATAGCGACCGTTCAAAATTATCCGGCTTAACTTTGGTTGGTAATTTTTTCTCTCGTTTTGCGTGTGCTGCAACACCAGCACTGGCAAATGACAGCGCTTTTTTGAAGGTCTCTTGCTTTAAAGGCTCCCTGAGCTCTTTGCGTAAATGGGTTTGCATTTCTTCGCTGTGGTACTTTCCAGCCTCAAGTAATGTTTGCTCCAAATGCTCGTGTGCTTCACTCCATCGGCGCAATAAGTCGGCGTCCTCCGCCCCCAACAAGACCGTCAATTCCGCCATAAGGCATTGATCAATATTTGCCTTACGCCCATTGTGAATATTGCGTTTCAATTTCAAAACCGACCTTCGCAAACCCACAGCATTGTCGTCTAACTTAGGAATAAGATTGAATAGCGCTTTGTCTAAACGGTCTCGACATTCGCTTATACACTCCTCAATCTTCAGAACCTCAGAGATACTTTTAGATGTTTTTGTCAAACTAAGGTTACGCATCGCCTGATAAGGCAGCCCTGCGATGCGCACCAATGTAAAGGGCGCTAAAACACCTCGTAAATCATCACCCATGTGAATCTTTCCTATTAATTTATTTTTTATAAGACCCACCAATACCACATCGCAACGATTCCCAATATTAGGTGCGCGAGGCAGGCTAAACGGTATATTCGAGTCGTATGCGTTGATGACATTGATGATGGCTTGGCTGATAGGGCCGATTTTCGTGCTAACTCATCTTCGAGCAAAGCCTCCAGCATATGACTGCCATCGCTTGCTGTAAAAAGGCTTGTATCAAGATAGACAAACAACATGCAAAGCACTAAAAGGTATGACCATGCGGCTAACTCGGCGGGGCTCAACCCCGGCGTCAGTATCATTACCCAAGCAGCAACACCGGCCGAACATAAATTCACGATAGGGCCAGCTGCAGGTATCCAGAAACGCTTAAATTTATCGTTAATACTGTACGCTTGGGTCGTCTCAATATAGGGGCCAGGTACTATCCAACCGTGCATGATAATGCCGGCTTCACCAACTTTTGCCCCGGCAAGGCGACATGTTATCGCATGTGCTGCCTCATGGATCGGAACAACAATTAAGGCAAAAGCCAAGAAGCCAAACAAGTTGAACTGCTCGGCCACTTTACTCGGGTGGAGCACGTCGCTCTGGGTGAAAAATGTAACTAAGCCTACGATAGCAGCGCTAATAACCGACACCAGTAAGCACCAGCTTAGCATCGCAGGAATTCGTTGTATCACCCTAGCAGTAGCAGCCGCTGCTCGATCGGGGTAGAAAAGAATAAACCTAGGAACGCCCTTACTCTTTACTTCAGCTTGATCACCAATTAATAGGTTGTTACGACTTAGTTGTGATAGGAATTTATCCAATGTTGGGCGAATATTAATCGCCGTCGGGTGACCTTTTTTCAATTGCGTGACCAAAGACTCGTAATCTGTGCCCTCTTCAATCTCAGGTATTAACGCTTCTGCACCTTTACTAACTCTAACCGTTGCGCCAATGTCGGGACGCATTAAAATGAGCGTGTTGTCACGCCGAACGAATTCCACACGTGGTGATAACTTAACCAAATTTGCTTGCGTAGACTCAGGCATACACTGGGTAACCAAGTGAGCAAGCAACTATAGGGCAGTTAGTAAGTCGGTCGATGGCAAATAGGTCTCCCCAGGTCTCCTCATATATGCCGCCCCAGATGCAGCCTGAAACCTGGTAGCTTTGTGCGGCTAAAAATAAATTCGACATCAGGTAACCAGCACTCTGTATCAGAGCACGATATCCGCGGGCATTATGATTGACCAAGGTAGTTTCTATATTGCCAGTGACAAAAATAACCACAGGAGCATTAGCAAAACTCCGCTGTAACATTAATGACTCCAATTCGACGGCGTTAAGCCCTTCGCGCTGCAATATTAGTTTGCCGTCTTCAACCTTATAGATTCCAGGCTGATACTCGTCGTCGCCTTGATTTACCGCAACCCAAAGCGTTAGATCTACGCTCAAACCACCATGCGCAACAGACTTTAGCTGATGCAATTCTGTTGAAAGCTGAACCATCGCGCTAAGAACTGCAAAAGGAATTGCATTATTCGAAAAATGACGGATCGATCTCCGACTAAGCATAATTTGCTGCAAGCTTGGAACCTTAATATCTCT
>JAFMHC010000141.1 GCA_017854775.1 Gammaproteobacteria bacterium
GGCCCACTTAATGGCAATAAAGATATTTTGAGAAGAATTTAATATGCTTGCCAAGCCCAACGCCGCCGCCACCATTTGTAAAAGATTGGCGCTAAGATCCCCAGCCGCCGTAGCCGTCGACTTGGCAAACCCATTGGCCAAACTATTCGACAACATTAATAGGTGGCTAGGGCCAGGTGTACTCATAAACGCCAATACAGTGGCGAGATAAAGCAACCAAACATCAAGGCTCATTTAGGCCTCCGCAACGTTTCTACAACTAGAATCATCCCAGTACTCTCATCGCCAAATTAGTATTTTTGTAGCTAAAAAATTGATAGCTACTAAGTGTTTTACAGAACACACAGTAACAAAATAAAACCATGCTGGTCAGTAGATATTTAGGCCTTTAAAGCCAAGTTTTAAAATTCATCAGCTAGTGCACTCGACATTATCACAATCGCTACACTATCCGTTGCCAGATTTATTGCTACAATAGAGGCACAACATAACTAATCGGAGATATCCCCCGTGCTTAAACTGTACTCAGCAGCCATCGGTGCTGCTTTATTACTTTCGGCCTGCAATCAATCATCAGATCAAACCGCAAGCCAAGCCCCTGAAACCAAGCCAGTACCCGTCGCGGAACAATCAGCTGCAACGCCAGAAGTCTCCGAGTCGCAGCGTGCTAATGCATTCTTCGAACGAGTATTCGAAGAATCAGTTGCGCGCAGCCCTGAATCTCTTACCTTTTTAGGGCGTAAAGATCGCGCCGATGAATGGAACAATTTATCAGAAGCCTATGCTAATGAGTCAATCGAGATAACCAAGAAGCAACTTGTCGAACTCAAAGAGTTTGATAGATCCAAGCTTGATGACGCTACCGCGCTCAGCTACGACCTATTAGTCCAATCAATGGAAGAAGAGATTGAAGACAACAAATGGCGTCTATACAACTACCCTGTAAACCAAATGTTTGGTCGTCATTCAGGTGTTGTCTCTTTGCTAATCAACCAACACAGCATTGGCGACGTTAAAGATGCGGAGAATTACATCGCCCGTCTTAACGCGGTTCCAACATTGTTCGATCAGCTAATCACCAATATTGAAGCCCGTACGGCGGCCAACATTATTCCGCCAAAATTTGTCTTTCCCCACGTTATTCGAGATAGCAATAACATTATCAAAGGCGCGCCTTTTGATGATGGCGAGCCTAGTGCACTGCTTGCAGACTTCACTAAAAAGATCGACGCCTTAAGCGAGAAGGAAGGAAGCGAGTTAAGCGCGGAAAACAAAGCAGAGTTAATCAAAGCGGCTACCTTGGCGTTAACTAATTCGGTTAAACCGTCGTATCAAAAGCTTGCTGCGCACCTAACCGAACTCGAAACCAAGGCCACTACCGACGATGGTATTTGGAAGTGGAAAGACGGTGGTGAGTTTTACAATGTGGCGCTCAAACGCACAACCACTACTGACCTTACCTCAGATCAAATTCACGAGATTGGTCTCAAGGAAGTGGCGCGCATTCATGACGAAATGCGAATCATCAAAGACAAGGTCAAGTTTGATGGAGACCTTAAAGCGTTCATGCAATTTATGCGTGACGATGAACAGTTCTATTATCCAAACACCGATGAAGGTAAAGCTCGTTACTTAAACGAAGCGACTGCCCTGATTGAGGACATGAAAGGCAAACTAGATGAAATGTTTATTACTAAGCCTAAGGCCGAATTAAATGTCAAAGCAGTTGAAGCCTTCCGTGAGCAATCAGCGGGGAAAGCTTTTTACCAACGCCCATCTGAAGATGGAACGCGCCCGGGTTTGTATTACGCCAATTTATATGACATGAAGGCGATGCCGACGTATCAGATGGCGGCCTTGGCCTACCATGAAGGTGTCCCGGGACATCACATGCAACTTGCAATTCAGCAAGAATTAAAAGACGTGCCTAAGTTTCGAAAATTTGGCGGCTACACCGCTTACATCGAAGGTTGGGGACTGTACTCAGAATACCTACCAAAAGAATTCGGCGCCTATCAAGACCCGTACTCCGATTTCGGTCGTTTAGCGATGGAGCTATGGCGTGCCTGTCGCTTAGTGGTCGACACGGGTATTCATGCTAAGAAATGGACTCGCGAAGAAGGCATTGCCTACTACACCAATAACACTCCGAATGCGGTTTCAGACGGCGTAAAAATGGTAGAGCGGCATATTGTAATGCCGTCGCAAGCAACGGCTTACAAGATCGGCATGTTAAAGATTCTTGAACTGCGTGCTGATGCCAAGGCAAAACTGGGTGATAAGTTCGACATCCGAGAGTACCACGATGAAATCCTTAAGTATGGTCCTCTACCACTGAACGTAGTAGAAGCTAAAGTTGACGCTTGGGTTGCAGCAAAACTAGCGAGTTAAGCCAAACCCGAGTACTAATGCGGGTTAAATTTAAAAGGGTAACGATATTATCGTTACCCTTTTTTATTGCTCAGGTTAACACGGCTAGTTACACGATGGGCCTGTCGGATAATGATTTTCACTAGGACTAGGTGCCCTCGGGGTAGAAAGTGGTACAACTCGCTAGCGCGCCCTTCTGGGAGGCTAGTTTTCGTTTATTTGAGACTGTTCCATTGCTCGACAATAAACGCAAAAATAGACCAACGTAGCGCTTTCGTACTAGTGAAATTGATTATCCGGCAGACCCACGACTAACGGAGTATCGAATATCCAAGGTTCAATTGAATCAAGGTAATTGCATAAACTAAAAAACTGAGAGCCAGCACGGCCACTACTGCTTTTCGTAGTGAACTAACGCTGGGCACCGAATCTGTCTCCTCATGCCTCTCACTAAAGACATAATAGCTGGCTAAGACCATTGCCAAACCTGAAATAATCGATGCCCACATCCAAAATCCGTTGATATTTAAATAACCATAGATCACGTTCCACAGGCCAAAACCGAATAACGAGACGCTGGTAATTAAGATAAACTTCGAAGCATGTCGCGCACGCTTGGCGCTATTCCAGGGCGATGGCTGCAAAACCGATAGGCCTAGCAACATAACAACACAGACAACAATTCCCATAATATTTCTCTCGTTTAAAACTCGCCGTAGTAAATACTTTATCAGGCCTCATCAGCAAAGCTTAATCTGATTTAAGCCCGAGTCAGACCTCCGCATTAAATTCTCGCATATGTTGGGCTAAGCGACGCAGCAGCAACAAGCCAACGATCGACAAACTTACAACCATAGCAAACCACATCCCTTTAGCGCCTTCAAGACCCGGCCACCAACCGTAAAATGACAAGCCAACACCAATAGGAAGACCGAAGCCCCAGAATGCTAAGAGCTGATATTTAGGTGGGCTAGAGGTATCATGATAGGCGCGCAAAGCACATACCATAGCAACCTGTAGACAATCGGCAATTTGAAAAGCAGCGCCGAAATATAACAACACCACAGCGACTCGAATCACTTCTGGGTCACTAGTAAACAGGCGAATCAACGGCTCGGTATATACAAGATAGGCGATGCAGATAACCACCGATATGGCGAGATTAAATAGTGTACCGACCTTAACCGCGAACCATGCCTGATCAGGCAACCCCGCACCGAGCAATTGCGACGCTCGAATAGTCACGCCCTGGCCTAATCCTGTGTACAACATAAAACTCAACGATGCGACTACGATTGCAACCGCGTGAGCTCCGGCTTGAATCACGCCAAATTTGGCTATCATTATTCCGGCACCAGAAAACATCGCCAGCTCAATTACGATTGACACCCCAATCGGCAGGCCAAGTCTAAATGTGCGGCTAATAGTGTCGCGGTTAGGTTTTTCAAAGTCTGAGAACAGCGCCTTATGCTTCAATTTCGCGTGTGATTTCAAGATCCAAATACTGATCAAGAATGCGCCCCACATCAATACCACGGTGGCCCATGCGCAGCCGACACCACCTAACTTTGGAAAGCCATATAAGCCATTCACGAGAACATAGTCGAGCGGAATGTTAATCAAAAACGCGGCGAAGTTAACTAGGAATACGACACGCGTTAAACTCATACCTTCTAAGGTGCCGCGCACCGCTGGCATCAGACTCATGGGGATTGCGCATAAGCTAATAGCAAACAGAAAATCACGCGCGATTAATAACATCCTCGCCTCGAAGTTAATAAACTGAAACCCCCAAGCGACCGCCCAAACTACCAACATGGCCACTATGCCTAAGGCAAAACACATCCAGATGGACTGATGCAGTTGATGCTTTACTCCTGCCTCGTCTTTGGCTCCAAAGCGCTTAGCCACTAAAGGCTGAGTTGCAAAGCCAATGCCCATGAAGAATAGAATAATCATGTGCCAAATATTCACTCCTAGATTCATACCCGCCAAATCTAGCGTGCTCGCGCGCCCAGCAATCAACACGTCGGTGGCTGACATACCAACTAAGGACAACTGAGCTAACGACACAGGTGCAGCTAATTTAACTAGGGATTTTAATTCTGAATATACTGGCACGGCGATGGGTTTAGGTAGCGGATTATCGAAACGGCAGCTTAGCTTAGATTCAACCCTTAGCTGAGGTTCAACCTTTAGCTTAGGTTCAACCTAGGCTCAAATGACATTTTCTAAACAGCGGAACTATTGCTCCGCAAAGCATAACTTAGGCAAAGCACAACTATAGTCTCCAATCAGATAAAAGACTATGCATTTAGACCACCACAGCATCAGCCCTACAGCCTAGCCATTTTCAGCAATACTCTATGTCTTAAAAGCCAGACAATCTGAACAAAAAGGAGACGCATTAAATAGACCGATACCGAGTTACTCAGTACTGCAGCAGACGCACACAAATCGCTAGTCTGCTGAGTCGTTAAATAGCGAGTCAGTGGCTAATTGATATTCATCCAGTGACACACCATGGCGTAACAGAAAAGCGGGCGGCAAAGTTGCCTGCTCAGTATCCGTTGACGACGTCCATTTTTGGTGAGGTTCTTTCAAATATTCATCTGACTTAGCGATTGCATAAAGACTCACTACAATTAAAAATGAAGATAACCATTTAGTACGATTCTGGATGTGAGTCGCGTAACTAAACACACCGGCCATTAACCAAACCAAGAATACGCCAAATACTAATATTGATAAGGTTCCGCCCAAACTAGCATCTTGCAAATTAAAGCGCACAACCAATAAAATTATACTGGCAAGGTTAAGCACCACGGTTGCCAAGCTCCCCAAAGCCCAAAGCGCTTTGATATTACTCTCCCCCCGAATCAGCTTGGCAACAAAGCCTAGCACCAAACTCCAGATTAATAACAGTAGCACTATACTAAAGGCCACTAACACCAGACTCTCAAGCTTCATTGGTTCGATCGAGCTACTGTATTCTTGAGCCGCTTGCGTAATAACAGCAAGCACGGTCAAGATAAAAAGAGCTCTCATACTGCTAAAACGCTCGGCTAATAAAAACCACTGCGACCTAAGTGCCGCAGGTGCTACCGCGGTGTCTGCATCAAACACTTTAATTCGAGTGTCGCCAATGCTTAAGATCTCACCGAATCGGTATGCTTGACTGTTACCATTTAGGGCTTTACCGGCGAGCCGAGAACCATTAGTGCTACTGACATCATCAATTAGAATTTGTTGCTCATGGTTGACACTCAACCTAAGGTGATCCGGGTCAACGAATCGATCTTGAATGATGACGTCACTATTCCACGCTCGACCTATTGATAGACCATTAGGATTGAGCTTAACCCTTTCTATACGTAAACCTTCTTTACCAGTAATTTCAACGATAAGATTCCTCATAGCGACCTCTCGATAAACTTACGATTTAGCAACGATATCTGATCAGCTTCTATCGCCGAGACAGACAGATGCGTTACGAACTGCTGCAAACCGTCGATACGCTCAATCATCAGCAGGGAATCGTAAAGGCCAACAAGCTTCTTAAAAGACCTTATACAGGTGGTCGCGCGAACAAATTGCTGACTATTTTTACTGCCTTGCAGAAAATCAACATGACACCGATAATTGCTTGAATGCTCATAATTAGAAGTATTATTAGCCGACATCCAAGGGCGAATAGCGCTGGTAAATTGCAATTCCCCAAGCGTTACGGCTGACGACTGATCAAAACTAAAGTACAGCTCGCCGACCGTCAAAGACGCATCCAAATAAAGAGAATTGCCGGCACGGCAGCTTTTAGAAACCGACGCAATATCACGCTCTTTATTCGACTCGTTGGTTTGCCCCCAACATTGAAAATCTTTTCGAATTTCGCCAAATAACTCTAAACCGGCAAACTGTTCGGCTGGCCATTCGTTATCAAGTAGCTGTTGGATACGGGGCCGTTGCCATTGTTTTATTTGACGCGCAATTTCATTTTGATAATCAGCTTGAGGAATCGTTCGTCCAGCGTTAACCAGTTGAATCGCATTGTTAGCCGGCACCAAAAAACTCAGCTGACTGCCTGCGGTTGCGACGTTTACTCCAACCACTTGACCGAGTGCGTTAACGGCAGGCCCGCCACTCATACCGGGATTTAAGCTGCCGGAAAATAATATTTGCTCATTATAACTATGCTCAACCATGCCGTTATTGGGGCCCTTGACTAAGCTAGTGCCGTAATCGCGTGGATTACCTAATGCATACACCGTCTCGCCCTTACTAAGCATGGTATCGCTAAAACTAAGAAATCGAGAGCTTGGTGATGAGTGTCGTAGTATCGCTAAGTCATTAATAACATCGAAATCTAATAACTCTAGGTCACCCTTTTGTCCCGTATGCGATTGATACTCAATCTTATGGTTCGCTGGCGCTTGAGCAAATGATGAAATCACGTGATAGTTGGTCACGATTAGACCATCACTTGAAACTTGGAAGCCTGAGCCTATCGACGATTTGCTACCAGCTTTTGGCGAGACAACTCTAATTTGATAGACCTGATCGTAATAATCTTGAAATGTCTCATTACCAAGCCCAGAGCTAGGTGACGAGGCAGAGTTTGATGGACTCGGTGTTATTGCCAGCTTATCTTGCGCCTCAGTATCTTGTGCATAGCTGCTCACCGCAAATACGTTCACTACTAAAGTAAATATACAAACCAATTGCCACAAGCGGCTCAGCACTAAGCTGAGTATTGTCTTTTGTTTCATAATCCGTTCAAACCAGATGTTTCACACTGATGTTTCACACAACGGTGTGGTACCCGGCTCCACACCTAGTAGAGCCCCCAATGTGACATAGTATAACCGAGTAGCGTATACGTCGCGACGAGCTAAGCGAACTATTCAATAGTGAGCACAACATAACTCTAGGTGAAGATAAAATGGCTTTGGAATGTCTTCAATTGAGTCGCAAAACGCCGCCAATAACGATCATTGCAGGAAGGCAACTTACTTAGAGTAACTAGCCAGAGCCTCAAGCCAAATTTAAAGAGTATCAACGCCAAATTTAAAGAGTATCAACGCCAAATTTAAAGAGTATCAACGCCGAATTAAAGAGTCTCAACGCCGAATTAAAGAGCCTCAAGCCAAAGCTTAAAAGTGACTGACATTTCTATTAGACACCTCTATTCGTTCGTCGAGTTTAGCTGAAGTATCGTATACTTATTATTCAATAACGGAGTCGATCATGCACACCCTTGCAGCCCAAGTAAAAACATCGGTAATTACACTAGCCATAACACTGATTTTATTAGCGCCTACCCCATCATATTCAGGCGAACAATTATTTACCAAGCAACCCAGTGTGACGCCTGAATTGGCTCAGACAGGAGACTATAATGTCGGTGTGCGTACGGTTAATATAGACCACCCTAATCAGCTAAATACGACAGATTTTCTGAGCACCGCAAATAGAAAACTCACCCTTGAGATCTGGTACCCTATTGCCAAGGTCAGTTCCAAGATCGGCGCCAAGACCGCAGATCCAAAACAAACCCCTGTGCTTAAGGCGACCTACCAAGATCAAACCCGTTCAGGCACGCCCTTTGAGCTGCAGGGTGACGCCTACCGTGACACAGACCTCGACATGTCACTAGGGAAATTCCCGTTGATTGTTTTGTCGCACGGCTACACCGGCTACCGCACGATGATGTTCTACCTAGCCGAGCACCTCGCAAGTCACGGTTACGTTGTTGCCAGCATTGATCACACCGACTCAACCAATAGAGAGATCGATTTCAGTAAAAACCCAGGCGCAGGCTTTGCAAGTACTTTGTACAATCGGGCACGTGACCAACAGTTTGTGCTTGATCATCTAAGCCAAGCCTCATCGAAATTTTCGCCATTGATAGATGCTACCTCAGCCGCTGTTATCGGTTATTCGATGGGCGGTTATGGAGCGATAAACACTATTGGAGGCTGCTATAACTTCAGCCCTGAATTTCTAGCTGGCTTAGGCTTTCCTGCCGAGTCATTAGAGACCTTAGCAACGACGCTCAATAGTTGTGCGGCCGGCAGAGATAGCGTTGACCCGCGCTGGAAAGCGATGGTCTCGTTCGCGCCTTGGGGCGGAGAACAATTCGTGCATAAAGCCGATTCACTTGCCAATATTACCATTCCGACAATGCTCGTCGCGGGTGACCAAGACGACGTATCAGGTTTCGAGGACGGGGTCGCTACGCTGTTCATGCAGATCGGTTCAAAACACAAGTACATGATGGTGTACGAAAATGCCAGACATAATATCGCCGCTCATCCAGCTCCTGCGGCCGCCTACGGTAACGATTTGGATATTGGTCATTATTACGAACCAAGCTGGAACTCGGAGACTATTACGCGAATTAACAAACACATGGTCTTAGCGTTTTTAGATCACCATGTAAAGCAAGACAACGCCGCTGGCGAGTACTTACCAACTCGCGTGTCAGCAACGCAAAGCAAAGGGCAAGACGGTAAGTTAAACGCCCCTTGGCCGGGATTCCCCGACCGCTGGGCAGTCGGGCTCAGCTTTGTTCGGGGCGAGTAGCACTATCCGAGGCAGTAGAGCTAATCGAATCTAGATTTTTTTGAAAACGAATAATCGAGAGGCGAAATCGCCCTTCTCTAAGTAATCAGCTTGGTCTGGTTGCATAGCGCAAACATACGGCATATCTAAACCCATATTCATTAGGGCATCGCCGCCGAATGACAACTCGCTTGCTGCGGATTGCTTATCAAGTAATTGATATTGTGCATCCGCTTCTAGCATTAATAAGCGCGCCCTCCTAAACGGAAGATTGGCGGCTGACAGTATATGGAAGTAACCTAAGTAAACGGTGTTTCCGTCGGCTGAGTTAAGCTGCCAGACAACCTCGTTGTCTTGGTATTGTACTCGATAGAATTTGCCATTGACCACGTCGTCCGCGGTCTCGTTGTAGAGCTTGGCATAGTATTGCAAGGCTTCAAAATCTTTCTCCACATCCTCAACATTCAATGACAAACCGCGTGCCGCGCAGAAAAATCCGACTTCGGCCCGCGTTTTAAGCGATACTTGGCGACCATTCAAATGACTTGGCACCGGGCAAATATAAGACGCCAGCACACAAGGTGGAAATAAATGCGAGGCACCGTTAATGATAGGTAAGCGGCCAATAGGTTCCGACATATCACTAACCCAACCTTGCGACATATAGTGCAACATACCAAGATCAAAGCGATTGCCGCCTGACGCACAGTTTTCAAACAGAACCTCGGGATACTTGCTAACAATGCGATCGACTAAGCGATACAGGCCAAGCATGTATCGGTGCGGTGTTTCTAATTGACGGTCACGCGGCAGATTAGCACTGCCAATCTCGCTCATGGTGCGGTTCATATCCCACTTTACGTAATCGATATTGCCGCAACTTAGTACACTGTCGATTCGTGAAAATAAATATTCTTGTACTTCTTGGCGTGATAGATCCAACACCAATTGATTACGCCCTTTTGAACTAACTCTATCGGGTACGCCGATTATCCAGTCAGGGTGATCACGATACAGCTGGCTCTGCGGGTTAACCATCTCAGGCTCATACCATAAGCCAAACTTTAGGCCCTTAGCTTTCACCTTGGCGGCAACGGATTCGATTCCCTCCGGAAACTTCGCCTTGTCAGGATACCAATCACCTAGCGAGGTAGTATCATCATTACGCCCTCCAAACCAGCCATCATCAACCACCAGCATCTGCAAACCTAGCGACTTGGTAATATCAGCTAGTGCTAAAACTTTACTCTCATCGATATCGAAATAGGCCGCCTCCCAAGAGTTTAGGTAGCTTGGTCTTGGCTGACCGTTAAACCGTTCTGGGCTAACCTTTTGTTTTATGAAGCGATGCCAAATTTGACTCATGCCGTTGAGACCAGCGTCACTAAAAACCTGCAGCGACTCTGGCGCAGCAAACGACTCTCCAGCATCGAGGTGCCATTGAAAATTAAATGGATTAATGCCGGTGGTAACACGTACTGAATCGAACTCTCCCTGCTCTACATTTATGGCAAAATTACCGCTGTAGACAAATGCAGTGCCGAAGACTCGCCCTTGCTGTTCGTTAGCACTTCGGTCCATCACCGCTATAAACGGATTGTGCACATTACCGCTAGAGCCAGTCGCCGATTCGATCACAAAGCGCCCCTTCGGAACTGGCATTCGGTCTTGATTGAGTTCACGCGCCCAAGTGCCCTTAAGATGCATCAAATCATAATCCGCGGCAGGCAGATCTAAGCAAGAGCTCATTATCTGTGTGATGGTCACCCGGGCATCGCCATTGTTAATAACTCGGCTTGATCGTGCCACTACATCATGTTGGTCATACACGGTGTAACACAGTTCAACGGCGAGCTTAGTAACCTCATCAAGCAAAGTGACAATTAGGCTTTGGCTATTGCCACCTCGCGCACTCGGCAAACCTTCAATCAATGGTTTATCGTCAACGATTTCATGGCTGGCATAACGGAACACATGGGTACTATTGCCATCGGCATTAATAAGATGCAAAGCCGGATTGCGATTATCACTGGTGCCGAACACCGGGTATTCCTGCGCAACGTCGGACAAGTTGTAATATGTCGAATCTTGAAATTCCAGTACGCAACCGCGATGAAGTCGCTTAGCTTGGCTCGGATAATTAGCCGCAGGAATGACCTTAGCACCAAAATGCAAGTGCTCTAAGAACCCTTCAGGAGAAACTTGAAATAGGTAACTAATTCGGTCATTAGAAAGCGAAAAAACAGCTACAGACGATGAGTCGCTTGAAACATGAATATGGGCGGTCATTGAAATTCCTAGTGGTAGTTTATAAATTCCTGATCAGTGCTGAGGCAAACAGTACTTAATCAATCAGTGCTTAGGCAAGTAAGATCATGCACTTCGGC
>JAFMHC010000369.1:0-825 GCA_017854775.1 Gammaproteobacteria bacterium
TCTCCTGGCGTAACACGATCGCCTTTACTGACATAAACGGCTTTAATAGAGCCTGAAATATTAGCCAGCAGTTCGGTTTCCATCTTCATTGCTTCCATAACTAGCAGGGCTTGACCAGCTTCGACCTTATCACCTTCCTTAACAAAGATTTCAAAGACGTTGCCAGGTAATGGCGCAGATACGTGTCCAGGTTCAGTGGCTTTTTTCCGATCGTTGCCGCCGCTCGCGCTGACATATTCATTAAGCGCTTCAAAGGTAACTTCTTCTGGCATACCATCAAGAGAAAGGTAAAACTTGCGTTTACCACCACCCACATCGCCAACACCGGTAATGGCAACATCGTAGCTTTCACCATGTACATCGATTTTGAACTCGGTCGCCATAGCTTCACTACCCTGCCTGACTCCATTCGCAGGTAATAATACCTCAGGCTTTAATGTTCCGTCTTGGCGTTGTTGTAAAAACTCACGACCTAGTTCCGGAAACATGGCATAGGTCAGGACGTCGTCTTCGGATAAAGCCAGTGCTCCGATTTCAGCCCTTAACTTGTTCATTTCAGGTGACAAACCATCGGCGGGACGAGAATCAATAACCTGCTCATTACCAATGGCTTTTTTCTGTAACTGATAATTAACGGGTGCAGGTGCTTGACCATAACCGCCTTGCAAATAACGTTTTACCTCGTTGGTAATGGTTTTGTAACGCTCGCCAGCAAGTACATTATAGACCGCCTGAGTACCAACAATTTGCGATGTCGGTGTCACCAATGGTGGATAGCCTAGATCAGCTCTAACCCTCGGAATTTCTTCAAATACCTCTTGAATA
>JAFMHC010000369.1:835-2734 GCA_017854775.1 Gammaproteobacteria bacterium
CAATTGCATTTTGTTCTTTGAGTTGGTTAGCCAGATTCGACATCATGCCACCAGGAACCTGGTTAATTTGAACTGATACATCTTCGCGAGTAAATTCACTTTCAAATTGATGATATTTTTGGCGAATGTCGCGGAAATAGCTGGCAATTTCACCTAAAAGCTCAAGATCTAGTCCGGTATCCCATTCAGTATTGCGTAAGGCCGCAACTTGCGATTCTGTTGCTGGATGACTAGTGCCCCAAGCAAAGGCTGATATGGCAGTATCAATTCCGTCAGCGCCAGCTTCAATTGCTTTCAGCTGGCATTGTGCAGCTAAACCCGCTGTCGAATGACTGTGAAGAACCAAAGGCAAATCAACCTCAGCCTTAATTGCCTTGACCAAATCATAGGTCGGATAAGGTGCTAGTAGCCCGGCCATGTCCTTAATAACAATAGAATCGGCGCCCATGTCACGTAAAGCCTTGGCTTGGGAGACGAATAATTCAGGGGTATGAACTGGACTAGTGGTATAAGCAATAGTGCCCTGTGCATGTTTACCTGCTTTTTTCACTGCCGTCATCGCAGTTTCTAAATTGCGTAAATCATTGAGCGCATCAAACACTCTGAATACATCGATACCATTTTCTGCCGCACGAGCAACAAAAGCGCTAACCACATCATCAGCATAATGCCGATACCCTAGCAAATTCTGACCACGTAGCAACATCTGTAAACGAGTATTAGGCAGCGCCTTTTTGAGTAAGCGTAGTCTTTCCCAAGGGTCTTCTTTAAGAAAACGTACGCAGGCATCAAAGGTAGCACCACCCCAAACTTCTAGTGACCAGTAGCCCACCCTATCTAGCTTGTCACAAATTGGTAGCATGTCATCGGTGCGCATGCGAGTGGCAATCAGAGACTGATGTGCATCACGTAAAATAACGTCGGTAACTCTTATTGGTTTCATTAATTTCTCCAGCGGTACTTAGGCTTACCAGCCTGTATGGGCTGCTATAGCAGCGGCCAATGCCAGCGCAACCGCGCTCGGATGTTGTTTATCGGAATAGTTTAGTAGTTCGGGATGATCAGGTACAAAACTGGTATTGAATTCACCTGAACGAAAGTCGGGATGGTTAAGGATCTGTTTGTAATAATTGGCTGTGGTTTTAATACCATGTAAGCGCATATCATCAAGTGCTCGCTGGCCTCGGTTGAGCACATCTTCCCAGTCCAAAGCCCATACCACCAGTTTCAAACACATTGAGTCAAAATAGGGCGGGATTTCATAACCAGTGTATATCGCAGTATCAACTCGTACACCCGGGCCACCTGGTGCGTAATAATGGGTAATACGGCCGAAGCTGGGCAGAAAATCATTTTTTGGATCTTCAGCATTAATACGAAATTGCAGGGCAAAACCTCGATACTGGATATCCTGCTGACGATAACTGAGCGTGAGACCAGCAGCAATTCGAAGTTGTTCACGCACAATATCAACGCCCGTAATCTGCTCAGTAATCGTGTGCTCTACCTGAATTCGGGTATTCATTTCCATGAAATAAACTTCATTACCGGTAAGCAGAAACTCAACTGTACCGGCATTTTCGTAGCCGACGGCCTTTGCCGCCCTTACAGCCAAGTTACCCATATAGTCGCGTTGTTCTGGCGTAAGTTGTGGACAAGGAGCAATTTCAATCAACTTTTGGTTGCGTCGTTGAATAGAACAATCACGTTCATACAAGTGAATCACATTGCCATGTTTATCCGCTAAAATCTGCACTTCGATATGACGGGGATTAACAATACATTTTTCTAAAAAAACCTCTGCAGAACCAAAAGCTTTGGTTGCTTCTGAGATTACACGCGGATATTGCTGGCGCAGTTCAACTGCATTATCACAACGTCTAATTCCTCGGCCACCAC
>JAFMHC010000370.1 GCA_017854775.1 Gammaproteobacteria bacterium
ATTTTACCGTGATAGGCCAAACGTGAAGTCGCTTTCATGACTTGAGGACTGCTGTTCGATGAAGGGCTCGTTTGAATTGAAACGGTATTGGCTTGTTTATAATGAGATTGGGTGATGTTATAGACAATGAGATTGGCGGCAATAGTGACCACAAGTATTATTTCTATGTAAGCTCTGTTCACTGTTATACCTCGCTAACTGCATTTCTATTTAGTTCTGATAGCGTTAGTTTGGCACAGCGTTATGTCAATGTTTCAAAAAGGTGCCGAATGGCGGTAGCACGACATGAGTGGTAGAAATGCCGTTTAAATGGTTTGCTCGACTAGCTCAGCTTGGTTGCCTGATAAGCGGTAGTAGAGGTCGTTCCAATGCGGATTAGTTTCCTTAATCAGTACTAATTTTCTATCTCGCTTCCAATAGCTGATTTGCCTCGCACGCCAAACCGCGCGGTCAATCGAATCACAAGGCTCAAAAAAAACCAAGCGTGAAAGCCGATACTTTTTACTCAAGCCTATCACTTTATAGGCTCTATGCTGAGCGATCCTGTTAGCCAGAGTTCGGGTAACGCCGACGTACAACGGCCCGCTGGTTTGATTGCTGACTATGTAAACGTACCCTTGCTGTTTCATCTATGCATATCCTTATACATCGGGGGAGGGGTTACGATGCTTGTAAAAAAGCCGGCTTAGAATTATTCCCAAGCCGGCTTGCCAACAGCGGTCAGCGATCCTTGCTGAAAACCCTTCCTGTTAATCTCTCGCTGTTGAGATAATCATAATCAACGCGAACAACGCACGCGTCACCCGTTAGGGTGATATTTTATCGGTGTTTATAACCTGGCTGCTGCATAGCTGGTATCCGTTTGCTCAGAATAAGCCATCAATCTGGCCTGCGTCATTAATATGAATTGCCTCCGCAGACGGTACGCTCGGCAAGCCTGGCATGGTCATGATTTCGCCACAGATAGCAATTACAAAGCCCGCACCTGCGGCTAATCGAACCTCACGCACTGGCAGCGAATGATTGTCCGGCGCGCCTCGACGGCTTGGGTCGCTGGTAAAGCTGTATTGAGTTTTAGCCATACAGATAGGCAGATGGCCATAACCTTGTTGTTCCCACTGTTTTAATTGGTTATGAATTTTTTTGTCCGCCAATACTTCGTCGGCGCGGTATATTTGTTTGGCAATCGTTTCAATTTTCTCAAACAAAGGCATATCGTCAGGGTAAATTGGTGCGAAGTTAGCTATGCCTGCATCGGCTATTTCCGCTACCCGGGTTGCTAACTCTTTTGAGCCCTGTGAGCCGAATTCCCAATGCCTTGAGACAATCGCCTCCGAGCCTTGGGCGGCAACAAATTCTTTAATCGCGTCTACTTCGGCATCGGTATCAGTAACGAAATGGTTTATAGCAACGACAACTGGCACGCCAAATAATTTCAAATTTTCGATATGACGACCTAAGTTCAGGCAGCCATCTTGTACCGCTTTTACATTTTCTGACCCTAGCTCAGACTTCGCCATACCGCCGTTCATTTTCATTGCGCGGACGGTTGCCACCAAGACTACCGCGCTTGGCGCGAGTCCAGCCTTACGGCACTTAATGTTTAAGAATTTTTCAGCTCCGAGGTCAGCGCCAAAGCCCGCTTCGGTTACCACATAGTCGGCCAGTTTGAGTGCCGTGGTGGTAGCTACTACGGAGTTACAGCCGTGAGCAATATTGGCGAAGGGGCCGCCGTGTACAAAGGCTGGGTTATTTTCTAATGTTTGCACTAGGTTGGGCTGCATTGCTTGCTGCAGTAACACCGTCATTGCGCCATCGGCCTTGATGTCACGCGCGTAAATCGGGCTTTTATCGCGACGATAAGCAACAATAATGTCGCCTAAACGTTTTTCTAAATCGGCAAGGTCATTCGATAGGCAGAGAATTGCCATGACTTCTGAGGCGACGGTAATGTCAAAACCCGTTTGTCTTGGTGCGCCATTGGTGACCCCACCTAAGCTTGTGACAATGTCACGCAGAGCACGATCGTTCATGTCCATCACTCTACGCCAAGTGACTCGACGTTGATCTATCTCTAGTTTGTTGCCCCAATAAATGTGGTTATCGATCATCGCTGATAGGAGATTATGCGCCGACGTTATGGCATGAAAATCACCGGTAAAATGCAAGTTCATATCTTCCATAGGGATGACTTGCGCTTGACCGCCACCCGCCGCGCCGCCCTTCATGCCAAAGCAAGGTCCAAGCGAGGCTTCACGAATGCAGATAGCTGTTTTTTTTCCGATCGCATTAAGGCCATCGCCCAAGCCTACGGTGGTAGTGGTTTTGCCTTCGCCTGCTGGCGTTGGATTAATCGCCGTTACCAAGACTAATTTGCCGTTAGTCTTGCTTTGCTGCTGCTTAATAAATTCGGCGGTGACCTTGGCTTTGTCATGACCGAAAGGAAGTAAGTGTTCACTAGGGATGCCTAGCATCGCGCCAATTTCCTGAATAGGCTTTTTATTTGCTTCGCGTGCGATTTCGATATCGGTTTTATAGGCCATTGTTTAGATCCTCTGGTGTGTTAGGTTTTGACTATTGCTTAAAGTGAGCTGATAAGCAAAAAGTAACAAATTTATTCTTATAGAAGCCATTGTATTTCCAGCAAGCCAACAGCGGCTTATCCAAACGCGACTCGATTGGGCTCTGATGAATGGCTTTTGATTATTATTTTCGCCGAGATATGCGATAAC
>JAFMHC010000371.1 GCA_017854775.1 Gammaproteobacteria bacterium
ATCTCGCCGGTTGCTGACAACCTGACTACGGCGCTTATCATGTGTGCGGTGGTGTTGGCGGTTGGCAATGGACAGCCTAAGTTTGTTGGCATCGCGTGTATCAATATAGTAATCGGTGCGAATGCCGGCGGTGCCTTTAGCCCATTCGGTGATATTACGACATTGATGGTGTGGCAAAAAGGCTTATTGAGCTTTTCCGAATTCTTTGCATTGTTTATACCTGCGCTGGTGAATTTTCTAGTTCCGGCGTTA
Source organism: Gammaproteobacteria bacterium (assembly GCA_017854775.1). GTDB lineage: Bacteria > Pseudomonadota > Gammaproteobacteria > Arenicellales > Arenicellaceae > Arenicella. The sequence continues at coordinate 253 of JAFMHC010000371.1, forward strand.
TTCATGCAGTTTGCTGTTCCGAAAGGCCACCCAGAGAGCCATGAAGGAGCCAGCGTACTAATTGAAAGAGGCGGAATTGCAATCGTGTTTTTGTTTATGGCTACAATAGTAACGGCGGTCAGTTTTCATAATTTTCTGCACATTCCGCCAGTATACGGAATGATGTTAGGCCTCGGTTACTTGAAGTTATTTAGCTTTTATTTAAAGCGTTCAAATCATGTTCTGATTAACGAAGAGCCTGCGCGCCAGTCAGATTTTTCTAATAAAGATTTCGACGTATTTGATAAAATCGCTCGCGCCGAGTGGGACACGCTGTTTTTCTTCTACGGAGTTATTCTTTGTGTTGGCGGGCTAAGCTTTATCGGCTATCTCAACAATGTCTCTAGCTTCTTTTATGGTGAATTAGGAGCAACTACCGCTAACGTGCTGGTCGGCGTTTTGTCGGCGATAGTCGATAATATTCCGGTGATGTTCGCGGTGTTGACGATGAACCCCGAGATGTCTGATTATCAGTGGTTGCTGGTGACATTAACCGCAGGAGTAGGGGGCAGTTTATTGTCGATTGGCTCGGCCGCAGGTGTGGCGTTGATGGGCCAAGCGCGAGGGCAGTACACCTTTTTCAGTCACCTAAAGTGGACGCCAGTAATAGCGCTGGGTTACGTTGCTAGTATTCTGGCTCACTACTTGATTAATGGTTAGGCGTCGCCGCCGACAAATTGAGGTCATTGGAAGCCGATAAATTAAGATCATGATAAGATAAGCTTGGCAAAACTTAAGCGGAGATATAGGGCGTCATAGCCTCCATCGGCTTTAACTAATAGTTATCATTAGTGAAAATCTATTGACCTAGAGTTAGCTCTAAGTAGTATCATTAAAACAGATGAGCACTTTATCCAAAATATTCGTGACATTGTCGATGCTTTGCTACATAGCAACGTCGTCAGTCGCGGCTGTGCATGCGTTCCCAATGATGGGAAAGCAGAATAGCTCGCAGACTGCTGCGATGCAGAGCAGTGTGTCGCCTGCTGCAAAATCTGAACATGCGCAAGCGGCCGAATCTGTTATGTCTTGTCATCAGATCACAAGCTCTGCAACAGACAACACAAAAGCATCGAGTGCTTGCAAAACATTTTGTTCGGCCACCGGTCATGCATTACTAACCATTGATGCAGTTGATATGGCTTCAATACACCACAATCGGTCTCCTTACTCAGGCATCGATAGTCTTGTCACTCGGCATACCAGCGTCGAACATCAGCCTCCAAAATAGACTCCTGACACTTATTCGTTTTTTATAACAATTTGTTAGGAGGGTCCTATGACCACCCCCACTGTATTTATTAGTAAACGCTGTATTTTAGCGCTTGCGTTCGACGTTACATTAAAGATCACTCGCCCTAGTTTCATTGCTAATGTTTGCCTTTGCAACGATCAGCGCCAGTTGACAAGGCACTTGCTGCTAATCACATCCTTGCTTATGACGCTAGCAGCAAGCTTGCCGTTGCACGCTCAAACTTTTCAAGAGCTCGAAGACCTTCTGCGAAAGCATCCCCAGTTGCAGACTATGAGTTATCGCGCAAGCTCGAATCGTGAGCGTTCTGATGCGGTAATGGGCTTGCCAGATCCGGTGATTTCGTTGGGCATCAATAATTTCCCGATCTTTGATCCGTCGTTTAGCGAGTTTTTACCGACCAATAAGGCTCTTGGCTTACAGCAGCGATTTCCGAGTCGAGCCGCCAGACGGGCTCGCTCGGCAATGGGTCAAGCTGAGGCTAACCAGTTTGACCAGAAGCGTAAACAGCTTTTTTCGGCGATGCGCGCAGAATTAATTGCCTCGTTGCATCATAAGAATCGGATTGTCTTACAGCGCTCTTTGGCTAAACAACGCGATATTAAATACGATCAATTGATCGATACGGTGGAATCGGCAGTGCAAGGTGGCCGACCGTCGGTCTTCCGATTAGCCGAAATTGAAGCAGAGCGTGCTGACGTGGCGCGAGACCTGATTGACTTAGACGCTCAGGAAGCACAAATTGATGCGCGATTAATCTACTTAGTCGGGTTGATACCGCTCACTACAGCACCAGTAACCAAAGCTCCAACAAAATCATTCCCTGCTTGGTCTGGCGACAGTATGCATTTTCATGCTAGCCGAGTAGCCGATGCTGCTGTCGAGGTTAGTGACAGTGGTGTTGACGAGGCCAAAGCGGCATGGAAGCCGGAGTGGGGCGCGCAATTGATTTATCAGCAACGGGAAGCCGGTCGAAACTTTGCTGGTGATGACTGGGTATCAATGATGGTAACGGTCACTGTGCCATTCTGGGCGAAGAAAAACCAAGCGCCTAGATTGCGTGCTGCGCAGGCTAGTAAGGCCGCAGCGCAGGCCGCGCTCGAAGATGTAAAGCGTCAGGCCGAGGCGCAGTATACATACTCCCACGCAGTTCACGCGGCGACAATTCAAGCTAAGTTAG
>JAFMHC010000372.1 GCA_017854775.1 Gammaproteobacteria bacterium
CCCGTTCAACCGAACTGCGATTCACCACATCACCGCCGACCAATAAGGTTTTCATACTTGATAAGGGGCGATTGTTCAACATCGCAAACTGATCAAAGAACCCCGATGTCATCCACGCAGTATTAATTGAATTGCTGTCAATAAAGTCACCGAGAGCGGCAATGTCAATTAATCCTTCTGGCTGGATAACCACTCGGCCACCGTTTAATAAAGCGGCCCACAACTCAAAGGTGGCGGCATCAAACGAGATTGAAGAATGCTGTAATAAAACGGTTGTCGATGACAAGGCAACGTAATCAACATTAGCCACTAATGACACCACGTTACTGTGTTCAACCATGACACCTTTGGGCTGGCCGCTTGAGCCTGAGGTATAAATTACGTAGGCCAAATTGTCTGATGTTAGACCTAGATCCGCGCTAACAGGGTTAGTTGATGGTTGTGATGACCACACGCCATCATCATCTAGCAACACCAAGGATTGCCCAGTTACCGGCAGCCGTTCGGCCAAGTGGCTCTGAGTCAGCAGTAAATTAATCTCCGAATCACTGAGCATATAACTCAGTCTCGCCTCTGGGTAGCTTGGGTCCAAAGGCACATAGGCGCCGCCGGCTTTTAAAATACCCAGAATGCCAACAACCATTTCCAGCGAACGCTCAACGCATAAGCCGACTAAGGTATCGGGCTTAACACCTTGCGATCTCAGGTAGTGTGCCAGCCGATTCGAACGCTGATTTAACTCTCCATAGCTGAGCTGCTGGCCCTCGCAGACTAAGGCAACAGCCTCAGAGTTCGAAGCCGCATGCGCTTCAAATAACGCATGAATACATTGATCTTCAGGGTAATCTGAATTGGTGTTATTGAGCTCATCTAATAAAAACAATCGTTCACCCTCAGCAACGATTGAGAGTTCGTTAACGTCATCGACGCTACCGATAGCTGACTGCCCATCGTTCAGTAGCTGTTTAAGCAGCCGATCCAAGGCAACATACATATAATTAACGACTCGCTCAGCACTTACAGACCCATCGATTTGAATACTCAAGCCAAAGCAATCACCAAAGTCGTCGACCGATAGCACTAGCGGGTAATTAGTGCGTTCATTAACCTGTAAAAATTGAATACCGACATCATCGTTATTGCCTTCCAGCTGGGCCGAATGCCGATAGTTGAACAACGAGCTGAACAAGGGCGTTCCGCTAGCAATACCACTGCAACGCTGAGCTAACGATAATGAAGACTGCTCAAAGGGCAGTAAGTCGCTCAGACTTTCGGCTACCTGGGCGACTAATTCTTGCGCACTTAAACCACGCAAACGGACTCGCAATGGCAAGGTATTTATAAACATACCCACGGTGTGCGCCGCCCCGGCATTGGCCTGTAAACGCCCCGACAAAACGGTGCCAAACACCACATCATCAGCATTGCTGCATTTGGCTAACACCATCGACCAAGCGGCATGAAACAACACCGCTGGGCTGATTTGTAAGCGCTGAGAAGCCGAGCGGAGCTGTAGCGCAAGCGCTTCGCTAAGCCTCAGACTGCTCTCGTCGAGACCACCGCCGTCACCTCGAATATTAGCTAGGCCAAAGGGTAAAGTGGCTTGCTCGACATCGGACAATAATTGATCAAAAAAGTCTTCAGCCGCCCTACCTTGTGCTCGAAACAAACTCTGGGCCACGAACTCACGATAACTAAGTGGCGGCACCAAGCTTTCGGTATTGCCATTAATATAGGCCATTACCTCTTGTTGAATGATCTCTAAGCCCACATGGTCTGAGATAATGTGATGAAATTTAAGCAGTAAATAGTATTCGTCACTAACGCTCGCTTTTACAACTTTCGTAGCTTTTACAACTTCGACTCTCAACAATGGAGCCTGCTCTAAGTCGAACCATTGTTGATCAGCTTGGCCTCGCTGTTGCATTATCTCTCGAGCATCGTCGCCGTCGTTAAGATCTATCCACTCAATCGGCAGCGTAACTTGGCGTAATACAACTTGTAATGGCAAGGGCAAATTTCGCCATACAATCGCGGTACGCAACACATCGTGGCGGGCCAGAATAAACTCCAGCCCTTCGATGAACTGATTAAGCGAAGCCTCGCCATCTAATAAAAACAAATTCGGAATAATGTAAGGATCGTGATTCACCGACATTCTATGATGGTAAAAAATACCTTCTTGGTTCGGCGCTAAGGGGTAGATGTCTTGCACGTTACTCGCGCCGCCCGGAATACTTGAAAGTATCCGATCTAGACCCGACTGTGTCAGGCTGTCAGACGATGACAGCGACAATAATGGCAACATCGATAAATCTATCGTCTCGCAAGTCTCAGTAATCGCATTGGTCGGCACTTGATAGTGATCAAGCGAATCATGTTTGAGCACAACTGCGGCTAACGCCGCTAGGGTTGGCTGACGAAACAGATCACGCACGGCGATGTTTAGATTGTGCTCTTTTAGTCGCGCAATAAGCTGCATCGCTAACAGCGAATGGCCACCCAATTCAAAGAAATTATCGCTGACACCCACGCGCTCTACGCCCAACAGCTGTTGCCAAATCTCGCATAGTATCTTTTCAACCTCAGTGCGTGACGCATGGTACTCAGCTTGAGCTTGACTCGCGTCCGGCTCAGGCAGTCTCTTACGATCGACCTTCCCGTTTGGCGTTAACGGAATTTCGCGTAACGGCATAAACAATGATGGCAGCATATGCGCGG
>JAFMHC010000142.1 GCA_017854775.1 Gammaproteobacteria bacterium
CCATTTTGCGCATTTCTTTATCGTCTTCATCGATCATCATTTGCGCTGCTTCGGCATCGCCTTCTAATACTCGGTACTCTTGAAAGTTTTCGATGATCGGGGCAATTTCGGACAGCTCAATACTAAATTTGCGAAAAACGTTTTGGTCGTTCATCGTTTCTGGTTGCGACAAAAGTGCGTTCAGTTCTTCTTGACGATCGACTAGGTTTTCCAGCTTAAAGCGGATGGAATCTTTCACGTTGTTTCTCTTTTAATTATCTAGGCCGAACAGCTCTCGGGTAGCCGAGAGTAGGGCTTCGTCATGTTTTTGGCGCAATGATTCAGTTGGGTGGTGCATGAATTTTTGCGAAAGTGCGTAAGCGAAATGTTCAAGCACAATATTGGGGTCTTCGCCTGCTTTTAAACGTTTCTTGGCGTTTACTAATTCGTTTTCAGTGATCGAACTGGTGCGATCACGCAATTGACGTATGGTTGGAATCGATTGTAAGTTTTTAAACCAGTGCATGAATTGCAAGGTTTGCTGGTCAACAATTTTTTCAGCTTCAACTGCCGCGCTTTTACGCGACTCTAAATTGTCAGAGACGACTTTCTGTAAATCATCGACGGTATAAAGGTAAACATTGCTTAAGTCGCCAACTTCTTTCTCTACATCTCGAGGAATTGCCAGATCGACTACCAGTACCGGCTTGTTCTTGCGTCTCTTCAAGGCGCTTTCAAACGCGCCCTTGCCTAGGATCGGTAACGTGCTGGCAGTAGAACTAAAAACCATATCAGCGTCACTAAGGCGAGTGGGCAATTCGTGCAGTGAAATGACCTGAGCGCCGAACTCCTTAGCTAGGCTTTCGGCTCGCTCGACGGTGCGATTGGCGACTATGATGTTGCGCACGCCCTGAGCGTATAGATGTCGGCAGGTGAGTTCGATAGTTTCCCCAGCGCCGATTAACAGCACCGTTTGCTTCGATATATCCGAGAAAATCTGCTTAGACAGCGATACCGCGGCATACGCGACTGAAACTGCGTGGCTACCAATGCTGGTGCTGGTGCGAATCTCTTTAGCGACTGAAAAAGTATGTTGAAATAAACGGTTCAATACCTTACCAGTGTTGCCGTTTTTGTGCGCTTTAGCGAATGCCGTTTTCATTTGCCCTAGTATTTGTGGCTCGCCAATTACCATCGAATCTAAACCAGCCGCCACACGGAACGCGTGTTTAACCGCCGCTTGATCCGGAAAGGTGTACAAAAAAGGCGCTACTTCATCTTTTCTCAATTGGTGAAAGTCACACAGCCAATCGCTAACCACGTGGATATTTGATTCAGGGACTTGGCAATAAACTTCGGTTCGATTGCAAGTGGACAGAATAGCCGCTTCTTCAATACCGGTGCGTTTTGATATATCCAATAAGGCATCATCCAAGTGCTCGGCCGCTACAGCTGCGCGTTCGCGCACCTCTACGGGAGCCGTTGTGTGATTTAAACCTATGGATAAAACGTGCATAACTTAGATGATTGACCTTACTTTATAAGTGTAAAAATGGCGTCGAATGGTTTAAATCGCGTTAAAATGGTTAAAAGCTCCGTTTACGATTTAACTCTAACCTGCCTCAACAATACATTTTACCCTGTTTTAAACTCTTCTAGAACAAATCGTTACTAGGTTTCTGGGTAAAACTTTTAATTAATTGCGGTACCGACCGCCACCATAGTAGGCAAGCGATGGAAATCAGCAGCAAACCACTCGCCGCATACGTATAATAGGTCATGGCAAGCCAGTTGAGGGAGATTATTATCGTTTGCAGCAAACCCAGAACAATTAAAACGCCGCTAGCGAGACTGAATACTGAGTTCTGCTTGCCAGTCTTTGCTTGTTTTAAGCTCATGCCAAGCATTAAATGGGCGGCCAATATCCAGCCCAAGATGCCTATTATCAACCATATGTCGATGCTAATGCCATTCGAAATAAAGTAGCTAGCTGAAACGAATATCGCGATTGCTTGAAGAATTTTAGACTCGACTACCAATGAATAGATATTTTGCGTATTGCTCTCTTCGACGGTCAATTGAACCGCGCAATTGAGCATAAAGCTAAAGCCAGCGAAACAAAGTGCCGCCAATAAAATGGTATTCATGAGGGTGCCAGATTCAGTTTGAGTGCTAATCAGGTGCAGTGTGCTCGTGATAGCCAGATTCAAGTGATCTAGGATATTGATCGATTCGCCCCAATTCACATAGTGGGTTTTCCAAGCGCCGATGCCCAATGCCGATGCCAAGCTGAGAACTAATAGAATCATAAAAATCAGGTGTACGAAGCTACCACCTTGTAGCCGGCTAAATTGCTCTACGCCTGATTCGGCCTGAACAGGTTCGGCCTGAACTGGTTTAGCTTTGGTTGGTTCGACCTGACTTTCCTCTTCATTTAAAAGGCGTATTAACAGAGCTGAGAAACCGGCGAAAATAATGAGGCTAATACTTATAAACGATGGAAGGCCTTGATCGTTGGCCTGCGCATGGTTGATTGGCGCATCGAGACCGGGTTGTGACAACAGCATTTGCGCTGCCATTGCGATCACCAGTAGAACAATTATTAGGCCAGCAAAAGATGAAAGGTCTTTTTTAAAGCCAGCGTCTTTCTCCAATCTGAACACCGCCACCGTTAAAACTGCGGCGATCACTGTAGGGTTGTTGAATCGTAACCATGAAACGGTTTCGCCAAACGGCGCCCAATCTCCATAAATTGAAAAGCCTAGTTGGTTGCTAAAGGCCAATCCAACGGCGAGTAACACTAGCGCTCCAAAAATTCGTGCTGCCAGTGGCAGCGCTGAGCTTGGGTGCCGCAGCAGTGTTCTGGCAGGGAGTAAAAAAAGAAGTGCAAACAAAAGCCCCGATTGGCGGTCTATTAGAGTTGCAAGTAGCGCAGTGACCACGCTCATTGAAAGCAAAAAGAAGGCTTGAATAAGGCCTTGCTCGACAATCGCGAGTTTGCTGTTTTCGGCTCGCAGTAAGTAGTCGGCAATACTGTTGCTTCGGCCTCGGCCGTTTTGAGACGTGCTTTGCGAGCTGTATTGCAGTTGGCCGATGGATTCGACAAAGAGATGAAAAATGAGCAACCAAAGTAATGCTGGGCCCCAGCCCCAGAAGAGTAGCAAACTAGTGGCCGGTAAACTTACGAAAAAAGCGCTACTGCCAAGATTGCTCAAGAACTGACTAGTGGTGATGCCGTTCAGGTATTGTTTGAAGCTAACTTGCCCCAAGCTCTGCTTGCTGAGTAGTCGAAGCAGGCTTAAGTAGCCAAAGGCTACGAAGGCGAGTGAGCCAAGAAACGCGATGAGGCTGCTGTGCATAAGAGTTGGTAAAGTGTGAGTACTCATTTAACCACTGCATAAACATATATTGCAGGTAATGAAAGAGGTCGCTCTGATTGTTAGCGGTGTAAACTAGTTAGTAGATACTACAGCATAGCGACATCAGACTATAAATTGATTGCATTTGTTAATAGTTTCTAAACTTTTTAATAGTTTTCAGTATTTTGTTAAAAACTTTGCTATACAGCGCTCAGTTGTTACATTTTCTTGAGCTATTCAGTCATTGCTGTCTGCGCTGGAGTTATGCTTAGCACTCGATCGTTGTATCCACTGAATACTGATTGTAGTTATTCCTTCTGATAAAGTTAAGCTATCTTGGTAAAAATCTAGATCAGGATAGTTAAGTTCACCAAATTAAAAGATGTTACACATGCCTAAAACTGTTATCAACGAACGTGGTTTGAAGAACCTTACTCTAAGTTTGAAGAGTTTCGGCTCAAGTATGTTGCTTTGCCTATCATTGGCTGCGTGTGCGGCAGGCCCGATTTCGCATCAGCCTCGCTTGTCGCCGGGTGTTTTGGCTGAGCGGGCGCAACAAAATGCAGATCAAGCCGAGCAAAAGAGTCGCGACGTTGTAATTGAAGCGAACCCCGACCAGATTGATGTTGCCTCCGATTCTGAGCTGATTCAAGACCCTGATCTGCCATTGCAGGATCTAGACGCCGATACACTGGAACAGCTGCTAGTGATGAACTTTGCCTCGTTTCAAGGTGATTGGTCTGCAGCGACTAGCAGCGGCATCCTCGCGGCTGATAAAAGTCAAGACTTTCGCGTTGCGCGAATTGCAACGATGCTGGCGTTGAGGAATTCCGACTACGATGCCGCCGCCCAGGCCTCTCAAATTTGGTTGAAGTTGAAGCCCACAAGTATCAATGCTCAGAACATGGCTATTTTGTCATTAGTCGGTTCGGCACAAATTGATGCAGCAAAGAGTGCCATTGAAGTACAAATAGGCGATCAGGACGTTGACTCGTACATTAAGCAGCTTGCTGGTTTGTTGGTGCGTCAAAAGAACTCTGAGGCCGGGTTTGATATAGCTGACTATATGGTTCAAGAGTATCCAAGGTCGGCTCAGGTTCTATTAAGTTCGGCTTACGTTGCGCAGATATTTAACAAATACGAGGCGGCTGAAGTTTGGGTTGATCAGGCCTTGTCGTTGAAACCCGGTTGGGATTTAGCCGCGCAACTCAACGCTAACCTGCTAAAAGAACAAGATAAGCTCGATGAGCGTGCCGCTTTTATTGATCAGTTTGTAAAAGAATATCCGCATTCGGTCGCCATGAGAATTAATCATGCCTCTGAGTTAGGTCGCGCTGAAAATTATGCGGATGCTTATGCGCTGATCCTGGAAGTGCTCGACGATGCGCCTAGAAACGTCGGTGCGCTGCAATACGCAGCGGCATTGGCTGAGCAACTCGATAACAATAAAGACTCTAAAGAACATTTGTCTAAGGCCTTGAGTGTTGAGCCAAATAACGATGAGGTTCGCTGGTCGTTGGCTCGCTTGTCCACGATTGAAAAGAAGTTTCTGACTGCCGAGCGACTTTTTGATGAGATTAAGGATCCTGCAATGTATGTGCGGGCTCAGATCCAAGTAGCTAATATGCAAAATGAGACTCAAGGCGTTGAGCTTGCAGTGAATACCTTGCGTGCTTTGAAGCCCCGCACCGAAGATGACTATTTACAAGTTGCTATTACTCGACACTACTTATTGATGGGCGCGCGTGAATACGATGAAGCATTTGGCTATATCAATGACACTCTGGTTTATTTGCCCGGTAATTTTGAACTACTGTACGCGCGCGCTCTGGTCGCGGCCGAATTAGGTAAAATCGACATTACTGAGCAAGATCTAAGTGTCATCATTGCCCAGCAGCCAGAGCATGCCAATGCATTAAATGCGCTTGGTTATACTCTGGCAGATCAAACCGATCGCTATCAAGAGGCTAAGGAGTTGATCGTTAAAGCCTTAAGCCTACGGCCCAATGATGCGCATATTTTAGACAGCATGGGCTGGGTGCTATATCGTTTGAAAGATTTTGGAACTGCGGTGGAGTTTTTGCAAAAAGCCTATGAGGCCAGCCCTGAGCCCGAAGTGGCGGCTCACCTAGGCGAGGTTTTATGGGAATCTGGCGAGCAAGAAAAAGCGCGCGAAGTGTTTTTGAAATCGTACAGCCAAGAAAGCGATAACGCTGTTTTAAACGAAGTTATCAAGCGCTATGGTATTGATCTCGATAGTCTTGGCTTAGATAGTCTCCGCTTAGAAGGTAGCGGCGCTGCCAGTTCTACATCTCGAGGTGGATCAGAGTAGTTTGAGTCTAATTTCCAATAACAGATAATAGATGCTATTTCCATCGTTAGCATTCCCATAGAGAGATGATTTTGAACGCTTGCTTAGATCGCTTTTCCGTTAAGCTGTGCCGCTTATTAGTCACCATTGTGTTGGTTTCTTTTTTAGCGGCCTGTCAAAGTCGGCTGAAACTCCCTAGTGATGAGACCAAGGTAAATTGGCACTCTAGTTCTGATTTTTTTGTTGAGCGGCAACAGTTCGTGCGAAACCTCAATGCATGGCAATATTCCTCTAAGGTTGGCTTGTCTACCCCAAATTTGAAAGAACAAGCCAATCTGATATGGGAGTTCTCGGACCAAGCAAACAGTGTTCGGATGTTTGGTCCGCTCGGTGTTGGTGCAATAAAGCTTGAATTTGATAAGGTCGGCGTGGTGCTTTCTGACAGTAAGGGGCTATTGCATAGAGGTGATAGTGCCGAGCAATTGCTGACGCGGATTGTCGGCTGGCCAATACCGATAGACGCACTTAGCTCATGGATGTTCGTGTTGCCGGCAAAAGGGGCGTCTTACCGGTATGCGCTAGATCAAAATCGACAAGTTGAGCGTCTAGAGCAACTAGGTTGGCTTATTCAGTATTCTGATTATCGTGATTACCAAGGGCAGTTAATGCCTAGAAAAATTGTTGCTAGCAAAAAAATATCACGCGCAGGCAATTTATCGCGCAGCGACAAGCGGGCATCGGCAAATAAGAAAAGCGCTGCTGCGGACGGAAAAAGCGCTGCTGCGGACGGAAAAAGCGCTGCTGCGAATGGGCAGATAGTGGTAAAGCTGATTACCAAAAGTTGGAAACTATGAGTGACCTGAGCTATTCAGCAAAAAGTGCGTGGCCAGCGCCAGCAAAAATAAATCTTTTTTTACATATCGTCGGTAAACGGCCTGATGGTTATCACAACCTTCAAACGGTGTTTCAATTCATTGACTACGGTGACGATTTATATTTCGATTTAAATCACCAAGGCCGAATTAGTCGACGTTATGATCTTGGTTTCTCAGAAGAGGTCGATTTGTGTATGCGCGCCGCAAAGCTACTAAAGCAGTATGCCGCTAAGGACTGTGGCGTCGAGATCGGCATTACCAAGCGTTTGCCGATGGGCGGCGGGCTTGGCGGTGGCAGTTCTGACGCGGCTACGGTACTGATCGCTCTGAACTCTCTTTGGAATGTTGGCTTAAGTCGTGAAAAGTTAGCCGAGATCGGCTTATTATTAGGTGCTGATGTGCCGGTATTTGTGATGGGTAGATCTGCTTGGGCCGAGGGTGTTGGTGAGCAATTAACACCGCTAGAATTGCCAGAAACATGGTTTCTGGTTTTAAACCCTCAAATAAGTGTGTCAACAGCGCAAATTTTTAGCAATAAACGTTTGACAGCGACCCCTCAGATGAAGAAAATACGCGCTCTCGAAGAAGGCATCGATTCAAGCTTTGGTGAAAACCAGTTAGAAGCGATTGTTAGGGCTGAATACCCGCAAGTAAATAGTCTAATCGAGTGGCTTAGCGAATACGGACAACCCCGTATGAGTGGTTCAGGCGGTTCGGTTTTCATGCCGGTGTCTAATCAACAACAGGGTTTAGAAATATTGGCGAAGCGACCTTCATATTCAGTTGGTTTTGTTGCTAAAGGGCTAAATATTCACCCTTTATTGAATCTAGTTTAAATATAATGCTTGAACTATATTCTAATAGCGTTAGAATTCCCTTCGGTTTACGGAGTGAATCATATCGCTAGGCAAGGAAAGCCAAGAATTGTGATAAATGAAATGAGAATGGGGCGTGGCGAAGTGGTCTAACGCACCGGATTTTGATTCCGGCATTCGAAGGTTCAAATCCTTCCGCCCCAGCCATTTCTTTAACATCGTTTTAGCGCTACTTTAGACTCTAAGCGTGGCCTTCCAATTCGACTTTATTTGATTTCTAATGTGTGTGACCTGTTAAGAGTTTGTACGCTTTCGGTCAGCAATTTTTGCATCGATACAGTTTCTGCATCTTTGTTGTTTGGCTGTTGATCTGATTTTGGCTACTCTCGTTTTTAGCTACCTTGAAATAAAAAAAATGTCGACGATGGTCGGCAGCACGAGGCAATAGTGACAATTGACAATCTGCTAGTTTTTTCCGGTAATGCAAATCCCGATCTATCAGCTCAAGTGGTTGACTATTTGAAGCTCCCACTGGGGAAAGCTCGAGTAGAACAGTTTAGCGACGGTGAAATTGCTGTCGAAATTCAAGAGAATGTCCGTGGCCGTGATGTGTTTATTATCCAGCCGACCTGCGCGCCGAGTCACAAAAACCTGATCGAATTATTGTTGATGATCGATGCATGCAAGCGTTCATCGGCACAACGCATTACCGCGGTAATGCCCTATTATGGTTATGCGCGTCAAGATCGACGCCCGCGTAACTCGCGAGTACCAATCAGCGCTAAGTTGATTGCGTCGATGATTAGCACCGCGGGTGCCGACCGAGTTTTGACGATGGATCTGCACGCAGACCAGATTCAAGGCTTTTTTGATATACCGACCGATAACATCTATGGTTCGCCAGTGTTGTTGGACGACCTGAATAAATTAGATAAAGAAAATTTGATCGTTGTATCGCCAGATGTAGGTGGCGTGGTTCGTGCTAGAGCGCTGGCTAAACGCCTTGGCGTTGACTTAGCCATTATCGATAAACGTCGTCCGGCAGCTAATGTGGCTAAAGTGATGAACATCATCGGCGAAGTTGAAGGCCGAAGTTGTGTGCTTATCGATGACATGGTTGATACTGCAAATACGCTTTGTAAGGCGGCTGACGCATTGAAAGAGCACGGTGCGACCGCTGTGCGTGCTTATGCGATTCACCCAGTTTTGTCTGGTGAGGCGGTCAATAGAATTAACGCATCAACAATGGATGAAGTGGTTGTTACTAACACTATTCCGTTGTCCGATGCTGCAGCAGCAAGTAGCAAGATTCGACAGTTGTCGGTGGCTCACTTGTTGGGAGAATCGATCCGACGTATCACTGTAAGTGATTCGATCAGTTCGTTGTTCGTTGAAGAGTAATAATCTTTAAGGTTAAAAGCTTTAATTGTTAAGGCTAAAGGCTCAGAAAACGACATAGAACACATTTTGGTTTAGACCAGTTTGTGATGGAAACAAGAACTTTATTAAACAGATTGGCTCATACCCATCGTTAAGAAGAGTTCTTAAAACAATTCATTTAAAGAGATATTTAAAATGAGTGCTAATTTTATAGTAGAAGCTGAAGTAAGAACTGGTTCTGGAACAGCAGCCAGCCGTCGTGCGCGACGCAATGGTCAAGTCCCGGTAGTAGTCTATGGCGGTGGAGAAGATGAGCAATACCTTTTGGTCGATCATAATAAGATGATCCTCCAACTGGACGTTGAAGCTTTCCATTCAGCCTTGGTCCAATTGCATGTAGGTGATGATTTGCAACGCGCTATTTTGCGTGATGTGCAAATGCATCCTTTCAAGCAACAAATCATGCACCTTGATTTTCAACGTGTAAGCCGTACAGACACCATCACCATGACTATTCCGTTGCACTTCAAAGGTGAAGAAGACGCACCTGGTGTTAAAACTGAGAATGGTGTGATGACTCACAACATGACCTCGCTTGATATTACTTGTTTGGGTAGTGATTTACCTGAGTACATTGAAGTCGACGTGTCAGCACTATCAACTGGTGATTCTGTTTATCTATCAGCAGTAACTCTGCCGAAAGATGTTGAGCTTTCAACCAGCTACTCAGAAGATGATATGGAACTTCCAGTTGCCTCTGTATTGGCATTGAAAGGCCCAAGTGCGGCAGCTCTTGAAGAAGAAGAAGCCGCTGCTGAAGCCTCTGCTGCTTCTGCGGCTGAACGCGAAGAAGCTTCTAAAGAGTAAGTTTTATGAGTCAATCGCCAGTTAAACTGATTGTCGGTCTCGGCAATCCGGGCGAGCAGTATGCGAAAACCCGGCACAATGCCGGGTTTTTGTTTTTAAACCAATTGTGTCGTCACCTCGGGGTCAGTCTCAAAGCCGATAAACAGTGTTTTGGTCACAGTGCCAAAGCCACGATCAACGGCCATGAGGTTCGCTTACTCGCCCCCGATACTTTTATGAACTTAAGCGGCAAGGCTGTTAATGCGGCTACTAAGTATTATAAGATTGAGTTGTCTGAGGTGTTAGTAGCCCATGACGAGCTTGACTTAGACGCGGGCATTGCTCGATTAAAGTTGAGTGGCGGCCATGGTGGCAATAATGGCCTACGCGATATCATTGAGAAATGTGCGACTAAAGATTTTGCGCGTTTAAGGATTGGCATAGGACACCCCGGCGTCGGCCGCGATGTATCAGCTTATGTGCTAAAACAAGCCAATAAATCCGACCAACAGAGCATCGATAATGCTATCGCCGAAGCGCTACGCGTTATTGATCTAATTGCACAAGGCGATTACCCTCGTGCGATGAACGAATTACATACAAATCTAGCTAAATAAATAGCGAGCACCATCAGGAACACATCATGGGATTTAAATGCGGCATCGTAGGCTTACCCAACGTTGGTAAATCAACCCTTTTTAATGCACTTACCAACTCAGGAATTCAAGCTGAGAACTACCCGTTTTGTACCATCGAGCCAAATGTCGGGATGGTTGAGGTTCCAGACCCTCGCTTACAGCGCCTGACCGAACTCGCTGTTCCTAACAAAACTATTCCCGCGACGATGGAGTTTGTTGATATTGCCGGCTTAGTAGAAGGAGCCTCTAAAGGTGAAGGTTTAGGCAATAAGTTCTTAGCAACCATCCGCGAAGTAGATGCTATTGCCCACGTTGTTCGTTGTTTCAACGACGAGAACGTGATTCACGTTGCCGGTAAGGTTGACCCAGCATCGGATATCGAAGTGATTCATACTGAGCTTGGTTTGGCTGATATGGATACGGTCGAGAAGGGCATTGAACGTGTTGCCAAGCGCGCAAGATCAGGTGACAAAGAGGACATGAAGTTTAAAGAGCTGCTAGAAAAAATTCACGCTCATTTGGATACCGGCGAGCCGGTTCGCTCGATGGGCTTAGATAAAGACGATTCTGAAAAAATTAAACCACTTTGTTTAATGACGGCTAAACCGACCATGTACATCGCCAACGTCGATGAAGCAGGTTTTGAAAATAATCCTCATTTAGATACGGTTAACGCCATCGCTGAAAATGAAGGCGCAGGTGTAGTGGTTATTTGTGCTGCTATTGAGGCTGAGATTGCCGAATTAGACGAGGAAGAAAAAATCGAATTCCTAGAGGAAATTGGTCAGCAAGAACCAGGTTTAGACCGTGTGATTCGCGCTGGTTATGAACTGCTTGGCTTGCAAACGTATTTCACCGCTGGTAAAACAGAAGTGCGCGCTTGGACCATTCGCAAAGGTTACACCGCCCCGCAAGCGGCGGGTGTCATTCACACGGATTTTGAACGAGGTTTTATTCGCTCAGAAACTACCGCTTTCGAAGATTATGA
>JAFMHC010000373.1 GCA_017854775.1 Gammaproteobacteria bacterium
GTTTTCTGACGAGATAATCTTTTCCTCGACAACCGCCAAGTCCGATTTGGGGAAATCAGAGAATGGAAATGGGCGTTGATCGCTATTAAACGTTACGTAGCGCAATATTTCTTGCACATAGCGGCTAAGGCTGTCGCCGAAACTCAATAGCTGTGCATTCGGTGCGCCGCTAATCAAGGTAAACGCACATTGAGCCACTACCACTGCAGCGATCACCAGTTGTGACATATAGAATACTATCCAAAATAGTGCCACGAACAGAACTCGCATCCAGCCTGCTTTGCCTTCATATTGGGTTGACATAAGAACCTCCTAATTGATTTGGTATTCTATATCTAAGGGCAATTGAAAAAATTTAAAGTTAGCTTGGCTGGGATTGTCATGATCAGAGCCACCTTACGGCTTAGATGGCTATTTGTTATCTGTTAGAGGCTTTTGTGTTTTTGGCCGAGGGCTGGTTATAAGCTTGGTGAGGGCCTTCAAATCACTTTGACAGTTTTGTCTTGCCGTTGTAGCATCATATATATCATATAAATATACAGAGCATGGCCAAAATCTTGGTTTGCTCTCTTGTCTAAGAACATATCTTGTGGATGGTTGCCAGCCAGCGCAAGAATTAGTTTTGTTGGGGCAGTTAGGGGTAGGCCCCATAGAGGATTCAGTATGAAAATCACAAACTTTCGGCTTTACTCGGTCAAGCCTCGGTGGCTATTTTTAGCCGTCGACACTGATGAGGGCATTACCGGGTGGGGCGAGCCGGTAATTGAAGGTCGAGCACACTCGGTGGCGGCGGCGGTTGAAGAGCTATCTAAATACCTTATTGGTAAAGACCCACGTCGCATTAACGATCACTGGCAAACAATGTATCGCGGAGGCTTTTACCGAGGCGGACCAATTTTGATGTCCGCGATTGCCGGTATTGACCAAGCCTTGTGGGATATCAAGGGTAAAGCGCTTGGCCAACCGGTGTATGAACTGCTCGGTGGTCTGGTACGCGACAAGATGAAGACGTATTCGTGGGTTGGTGGTGACGACCCTGCGCAAGAAAGTGAACAAATGCGCACTCTAATGGAGAGCGGCTGGGATACTTTCAAACTAAACGGCTGTGGTCGTTTGCAAATGATTGATGGGCATAGAGCCGTCGACAAGGTAATCGAGCGCGTTGCGACTATTCGTGCAAACTTGGGGAGTTCGATAGATTTTGGCTTAGACTTTCATGGTCGAGTTTCAGTGCCTATGGCAAAGGTATTATTGCGAGAGCTAGAGCCATTTCGACCACTATTTGTAGAAGAACCGGTGCTTGCTGAACACGCGGAGCAATATTCTGAACTGAGTCGAGGCACCAGTATCGTGTTGGCTGCCGGTGAGCGTATGTACAGTCGCTTCGATTTCAAAAGAGTATTTGAAGCGGGTGGTATTGGCATTGTTCAGCCAGATCTTTCGCATGCTGGTGGTATTACCGAATGTATGAAAATAGCCTCGATGGCAGAAGCCTATGACGTTGCGCTTGCGCCTCATTGCCCGCTCGGGCCAATAGCTCTAGCGGCTTGTCTCGCGGTTGATTTTGTTTCGTATAATGCCGTGATTCAAGAGCAGTCGATGGGGATTCACTATAACCAAGGCGCAGAGTTATTGGATTACGTCAAAAATAAGCAAGATTTCAACATAAGTGATGGCTACATTAAGCCGCTACCTAAGCCGGGTCTGGGTGTCGATGTTGACGAGGATCACGTAAAAGAGATGGCTAAAGAAGGTTGTGATTGGAAAAACCCAATTTGGCGTCATCAGGATGGCTCAATAGCTGAGTGGTGATTTGGCTCGCAGGGCTTATTTAACAGCTTCTTACTTAACACCCTCCTTTAGGGCCGCGACGATAATTGCTAAGGCATTATCCATTAACAGTGAGGCGTTCTTAGCCGCCTCTTCAGGTTTGTTAGCCACAATCGCATCGTAAATTTGTTTGTGCTCATGATGGTTACCAGCGCGCACACCGGTGCGCATGTTGGTAAAGCGAATGCTAACCCTGAGGGTGGTATCGATAATCCGACCTAACTGGCTAAAGAATCGGTTTTCGCTCGCGTCTAGAATGCTTAAATGAAAGGCGATATCGGCTTCAAGCGGATCGTCTAAGCCGCTCTCAGCTTGTTTCATTCGGTTTAGTGCGCTGCCTATTTGAGAAATTTTCTCGCTGTTCTGTCGTTGCGCCGCCAACATTGCCGCTTGCGGCTCGACGGCAACACGCAACTCTGCGAATTCGCGTAATAATTCCAAAGATGGGTTTGATTCTCGCATCCAGCGCAATACATCAGCGTCGAAAAGATTCCATTCTGATTCAGGAAGTACTCGTATCCCTTGGCGCGCTCTTGAGGTTAGCAGGCCTTTCGCCGCCAGCGACTTAACTGCTTCGCGAGCCGCACTGCGGCTGACTTTAAGTTGCTCACACAAAACCGC
This sequence comes from Gammaproteobacteria bacterium, assembly GCA_017854775.1. GTDB lineage: Bacteria > Pseudomonadota > Gammaproteobacteria > Arenicellales > Arenicellaceae > Arenicella. The sequence goes on from JAFMHC010000373.1 coordinate 2,452, forward strand.
CTCACTCGGCACTGGGTTGTGCTCACCGTACTTACCCGTGATGATGGCGCTGCCAAGCGTGTCGGCAACTTGCTGGGTGAGGTTCATGCCTCGGTTTTGGGGATTCATTTAATCGGTGGGCCATCATTGATTTGATTTGCGTAATCTATTGTATATAAATGTGATAATTGCCGCAATTTGCTTTGCTAGTATCTGCGCATTGATTGATATATCGTATTTATCTGATAATATTGATGTTAAGCACGCGTATCCGTGGCTATACA
>JAFMHC010000374.1 GCA_017854775.1 Gammaproteobacteria bacterium
GTGGAGATTGATGGAGACACGGTTATGTCACCCCATACACTTGATGCCGCATTAAGAGCGGCTGGATCAGGCGTTCTCGGTGTCGATTTAATCATGAAAGACGAAGCAAATCCGATATTTTGCTCCGTTCGCCCTCCCGGTCATCATGCAGAATACGGTAAAGCCATGGGGTTTTGTCTATTTAATAACATCGCGGTAGCCGCCGCCCATGCCCTCGATAAATACGGTTTCGAGCGTATTGCGATAGTGGACTTTGACGTACATCATGGGAATGGCACCGAGGATATTTTCAAAGACGATAAACGAGTGCTTTTTTGTTCGAGTTTTCAGCATCCATTTTATCCCCATACCGGACATGATTCTGACACTAAGAATCTCGTTGATGTCCCTTTGCCTTCTGGTACGGATGGGCCCGCATTTCGCGAAGCAATAACCCAACACTGGCTTCCGGCCCTCGAGCGTTTCAAGCCACAGTTTTTATTCATATCAGCAGGCTTTGATGCCCATGTGTTGGATGACATGTCGAACCTCAATCTGACTGAGGCAGATTATGGTTGGATTACTGAGGAATTGTGCAACATCGCCAACAAGCAAGCAGATGGCAGAATTTTGTCGATGCTTGAAGGGGGGTATGAACCTGGCGCATTAGCCCGCAGTGTTGTTCGTCATCTCAATGCACTCATATAAACTGGTTGACGCAAATCAATGGCAAGATGCAAGGGAAAGTCTCGAATAAGGTGAGACAGATCAACGAAAGTTTGTTTTACGTGTTAAACAATAAGAATGAGGGGTGTTGAATATGTATAGAACCATTCTAATGCCTTTTGCCGTGGGACATGATGGCAATATTCGCGGTGAGGCGACTTGATTGAATAGGGAGTTTTGGTGGGAAAATGTGGATAAATCAGACCCTGCCTGTCATCAGACATTTATGGACTGATCGCAGCTTAGTTTAAGCGAGAGTTTTGCTAATCTGTTGATTGATGTTAAGCTGCCTCCCGCTAGTTCAATGTCGCAAAACCTATGCCGATTGATCTATGTCAAACCCCTATCTAATCCTCTGACTACTGATGTTTTTCTGTGTAATTTCAATTCGCATCGCTTTTGGAATGTTGGGAGAGCAAATTAGAGCCGGAGATCAATAATGCCCAAAAGACGCGAAATAGATGAAAGAGACATCGATAGCCTTCTGAAGGCTCTGACTGACCTTCAGATAGCGGAGCTTTCGGTCAGGCTGAGGAAGAAATATACCGGCTTCGTCAATCTCGACAACCTAATTCGCTCCGTTCGATACTGGATCGAAAAAGCAGCGGCAATACTGAAACTTGAGTTATCTGCACTATCAGATAGACTAATTGAACAACTAAACTAGTGGTTTATTAGTCTATTAATGGCCTTCCACTCCAATTTTTTTTGGAAGCGTTTAATGGGCAAAATTGTGCGAGCGCTTTCCATGACATCGTCGAATGAGGTTGATAAATTGGCGAAGGACCTAGAGAACGAACGTCTTCGCGATTTTGCCGAGGCCGGTGCGGATTGGTTCTTCGAACTGGATAGCGAATTACGCTTTACCTTTGCCTCAGAGAGACTCTTTGAGATCACCGGGTTGTCGCCTGAACAAATTATTGGGAAAACTCGTTGGGATGCCCGCCAGCTTCGTCGGCTACCTGAGGAAGAAGGGCAATGGCAAGATCACATTGCGAATATGAAGGCGTGCCGTGATTGGAAAGATTATCGGTACACGCTTATTCGCGATGATGGTGAGCGAAAGATTATTAGCAACAGCGCAAAAGCCATCTTCGATGATAAGGGCCATTTTGTCGGGTATCGTGGCATAGGCCGCGATGTCTCAGCGGTCGTTAGTTCTGAAACGCATTTGAACTCCGTACTAGCCACTGTTTCAGATGCCATCATTACCATTGATGAACGGGGTAGCATAACGTCATTTAGCCAAGCTGCCGTCAGACTATTTGGTTTGTCCGTCATCAGATATTTATGGACAGATTGCAGCTTAGTTTAAGTTAGAGTTGGGCTCATCTGTTTGTTGATATTATGCGGCGTGTTTGCGGTATTGCAAGCGCCGTTCGTTGATTGTGTTTTGTTTAGTCCTTTCTCTTTGTTGCAAGATTTGATCACCACGCCCGAAGTAAACGTCTGCTGGTGTGAGGTTCTTTAAGCTCTCGTGATAGCGATGATGATTGTAGTGGCTGATGAACTTGCCGATTTGCCCTTTGAGGTCACCGGGCAGGAAGTAGTTCTCCAACAGAATACGGTTCTTCAAAGTCTGATGCCAGCGTTCGATCTTCCCCTGAGTTTGTGGATGATATGGAGCGCCGCGAACATGATCCATGCCGTTCTCGCCGAGCCAATCAGCCAATTCACTTGCGATGTAACTGGCGCCATTGTCGGATAATAATCGCGGGCGATGTTGAACGCTGACCTGATCACAGCCAGATGCCTGCAATGCCAGTTCCAGCGTGTCGGTGACGTCACTTGCTTTCATTGTAGTACAGAGCTTCCAGGCGATGATGTAACGACTGTAATCGTCCAATATCGTGCTGAGATAGAACCAGCCCCAACCGATTACCTTCAAGTATGTGAAGTCCGTCTGCCACATCTCGTTGGGTGCTGTAGTTTTATCTTTGAACTCATTGGCTGGGGACTGTCAGAATTTATGTGTTTGAGGCCATAGTGATGAAAAGAAAGGAAACAT
>JAFMHC010000143.1 GCA_017854775.1 Gammaproteobacteria bacterium
CTATGTCTTTGACCGAATCCTCTCGTTTGAAGCCATTATCTAAGCTGACATATTCTCGCCCATAGCCTGAAGATCCGCGAACGTTCGGCGCTATTACCACCGCGCCTAGCTGGTTTAGCCAGAGTTGATAGGTACTACTAAATCTTGGTCGATATTGGCTCTCAGGGCCACCATGAATAGAGATAATGACCGGCGCTGGTTGAGTTATGTTTTTAGGCTTATAAACGAAAGCGGGGATCTTACGCGGCACACCGGCAACAGAATCAAAGGTGTCGTACTCAATAAGCTCTGGCTCAATAAACATATCGGTATTTAGCCCGCCCACCTCGCTGCGTGTCCAGCGAGTTAACTCCCCAGAGCGTAACTTATTACTTTTTAGGCCCAGAACATAACTGTCACTTGGACTTTTAGCTGTGTTCAGGGTCAGCCCTAAAGATGTTCCCGAAGGGCTAAACCTAAGGCCACCAATTAGGCCAAGCGGTAGTCCGTTAACTTGTTGGTAATTGTTGCTGCGCGGATCAAGTAGATAAAGTTGGCTGGTGCCGCCTTGATTGACTGAAAAAGCCATTTGCTTTCGATCTTTACTAATCACCGCGCTTTCGACATCCCAAGCTATGTCAGTCGTAATAATTTTAGACTCACCAGTGGCAAAGTTTTGATAGGCTAGCTGGGCAAAACCAGCACTTGCGTCAGTTAAATAGTAATGCCCTTCTCCGCTAGCATCAAAAGCCACCGTGAAGTTGACCGAGGGTTGCTCCTCACGGCCCTTGAGAAGCGAGTACTCTCCACTCTTTATATCTAACAGGTAAATTCTCGAATCGGTAACGCTCACATACTGCTGCACTAACATCTTGCTACCGTCGGCGGTCCAGTCCCCAGTTCCCCACCAACTGCCGTCGAGTGATTCGAGTATCATCCTGCTGGCACCTATCTCTATGTCACTAGATTCGCCGCTTTGCGTAATCTCAGTCATCCATAGATCATTTGAAGCACCATTACGACGAGTGCTCTGATAAGCAATAGCCTTGCCGTCAAGACGCCATCTCAAAGCACCGTTACGCGATTCACCATCAGAAACCATGGTGGTTTCACCAGTACTCGGATCAAGCACAAAAATCTGCGCATTCTCACTGCCACCAGCATCCATGGTGAAAGCCAATAGCTCGCCACCGGGCTGCCGACTTACACTACCAATCGGCTCCTCAAAAAAAGTAAGCTGTTGTCTTGAACCACCAGCTGTAGACACTTTATGAATCTGACTAACATCGCCAAAACGCGTGCTGATATAAATCTCTTTGCCATCGAGCGACCAATCTCTAAACGGGGCGCTGCGTACATTTTGATAGCGATTTAAATCGTCCTTAATCGATTGCGGTATCACTGGTATGTCTTGCATGATCAGCTGACCATTATTGGCTTCGGTATGTACAACATCAGCAAATACCGTGTGAGTAAATGCCAGCGTTGAGCAAAGAGCTGATACAAGCAAAAGCTTATCGGAGATGGAGTTCATAGAGTATCCGCTATCGTTTTAGTCGTTGTATGTGAAATTAGAGCATCAAATGCATTTAGAATAATACGCATTTTCGACTAAATCAATTCGTGCTGAACTTACTATCCTTGTGTAAAGACCGTAATTACTCGGGACACCCTTATAAGCTAGCAATATCGAAGATAGAATTGGTAGCAAGCTCTAGATTTTTGATCGTCTATTTTCTTTTTTACGTTCTAAGTTCTAAGCTTTGAATGAAGTTTTTCTATATGTGCAGGGCCTACCTCGCAGCAACCCCCGATGATTGTCACACCACTGATAAGCCAGCGTTCGGCGAACAATAGGTAGTCATCAGGGCCCAAGTCTTGCCTGCTCTGCAGCGCATCAACAGTAGGTCGATCTTTTTTAAAGGCATTACTGATTTCGGTAAACCCATTGGCATAGGCCCCGATCGGAAATGTCTGTACTCCTAGGCGGTTCAAACCACTAGTTACGGCTTCTGGCGTTGAACAATTTATCAGTAAAGCATCGACCGAATATTTTTCAACAATGTCTAATACTTCAAGGATATCTTCCCCAGAGCGAAGCCTAGTTCCATCGTCGTCGTCAACACTAACGGCTAACCAAACAGGCATGCCGACTTGTTGAGTGCCGATCACTGCACCGGTTGCCTGTTTAATAGACGAGACAGTCTCCAACAAGAAAAAATCCACATAAGGAGCTTGTATATTAGCAATCTCGGCATAAACTTCGGCGCCTTGTTCAATCGACAATGCCAAGTCAGGGCGATATGACGCGCCAGTGGGGCCAATAGCCCCAGCGATTTTCCCACTGCCAAACTTATCTCTTGCTCTATTAGCAATTTCACATGCTTGTGTTTGAAGCGCTAAAAATTGATCTTCGATACCAAACGGGATCAAACGATCACGGTGAATTGCATACGTATTTGTCGTTGCAATATCTGCACCAGCTGCGAAATAATCATTGTGTATATCCTGCACTAAATCAGGAAAGTCTTTCATAACCTGTGTTGCCCAAAGGCCTGTCGCTTGCGCACCAGAACGGGATAATAGTTCTTGGCCCATTCCACCGTCTAATAAAGTTATCGTCATTTAATAAATTAAATCAGTCATTTAGTCGATTTACAGTGTAGCGCTACTAGGAAATTCATCAAAGATTTTATCTCTTAAGATTCACGCTATGTTTTGCTTATCCGTATGTTTTGCCCTACAAACCATCGTCGGCTTTAATTAACTCGGTAAAAACATACTTCAGATAAGGGTACGGCACTTTGGCCCTTAAGCACAGTTTAAAGAAACTCGGCAATAAAGTGCCCGCTCGATTATACCCGGTTAACGTCTACCGATACGCTCAGGCTATGCCCGCTACCACCACCAAAGACCACGCCTTTGAGTGGCGTTACGTCGGTATAATCTCGGCCCCAGGCAGTGATGATATGTTGCTCTGCGGGAATCGAATTATTAGTTGGGTCGAATTCATACCAGCCCTCGCCGGGCGAATAAACTGCGAACCAAGCGTGTGTTGCGTCGGATCCGACCAGCTTAACCGTACCCGGTGGCGGTAGCGTTTCGAGATAGCCAGAAACGTAGCGGGCTGGGTAGCCAAGCGAGCGTAGGCAGGCAATCGCTAGATGCGCAAAGTCTTGGCAGACGCCTTTGCGATGCGCAAAGACCTCGCTGATGGGGGTACTGATGCCAGAAAATGTGGGGTCAAAAGTGAATTCGTTAAAGATCTGGCTGTTAAGCTCACTGACCGACTGTAAAAAGGGGCGATCATCAGCAAACAACGGCGCAGCGAATTCTGCCAGAGCAGCATCGTGCGCAACTGACGGCGAAGCCAATATATATTCGCGCGCCAGCAAGCTATCGAGTTGATTTGAGCTGCTTAATAGTTCACGGGCTTGCATACAAGTATTACTATCATTCACGCTTGGTAAGTCGACACCAGCAGAGACATCTACCTCGCTGGTTGTCACCACTTCGAGACTTTGGTGCTCAGATTCTATCGTGAAGTGAAACGCCTGGTTGCCGAAATAATCAACTCGCGTCGCCGATGTGGTCGGCTGCGGATTAACCTTAAGTTGGTTGTAGATACATTTTTGACGGGCCGAATTTCGCGGTATTAAGTAGCCCAGATTGATTGCTTGTAACACCTGCGCCGGATATTCGTAGCGGGTGACGTGCTTGACTTTAAACCGCATCAGCCAGTACTCCCACTGTATTGAAGCAAACGCAACGGGCCTTGTACTCGAGTGAAGTATTCGACGCTAATAGCATTTGATGCTTCGCCCAATAGTTGGTGGATTTGCGCACATAATTGATCCAATTCGGAGCGTGTATTAGCGTCTTGATCGGTTCTACAGAGTTGACTGATTTTACTCAGTTGAACTTTACTCTGTGCTTCCATCACAAAGCGCAATTGAGCGCTGAGTTCAGTGGTGCGGCGCTCGCGTGGCAAGGCATAAATAGTGTTGACGATGCTCTTTAATTGATAGTCCACCGAGCGTGGGTTGCTAGCGTCCATTAACACTAATTCGAGCATGCTGTTTATCTTTAACGAACCTCCGAAGCGGCGACGATAAGAGATGAGAGATTCCACGGTCATGCCCAACGATTCAAGAATAATCGACTCTTGCGAGTCGTCGAAGTGGGTAAACAGCAGTGCTCGAACCAAGCTGGCGGTTTGCGAGGCGCGTTCAAGTCTACGACCCAGCTCCACGAATAACCAACCGGTGTCCCTAATCATACTCTCGTTAACAATGCCGACCAACGCCAATAGATTTGAAATCAGCGACCCTAGAGGCTCTTCAGGTGCACTTAAAAAATCACCCCTGAGTCGGCTGCTGAGCGTGTCGATCTGGTCAGCAATATTGTTGATGATGTGCTGGCTATCGGATGACAGCAGACCGGGCAGTTGCTCAGCGCAACTTAGTAATGATGACACCGCATAGGTGACGCTGCCAACTCGGTCGCGATCTAGAATTAAGCTAAGCAACTCAGCGTCGGGGTCATTCTGTAGTGGCGTATTATTAACAAAACCGGGATAAGTCGAAGTAAGCTGAGTGGCCGCCTGAAGCAGCACACTTTTGCAGTCAGTTGGTAATTGTTCAATGCCGTTCATCTGCATAAACAAGGTTCGAATATAACGCAGACTATTTTCCGCTCGTTCCATATAGCGCCCCATCCAGAACAAGTTTTCAACCACGCGGCTGGGTAACTCTGCACCTTCGGTGTAACCATCATTGACACCGAGTTGCGAAGACAGTATTTCGTGTTTTTCAGGTTCTGAGGCAATTATCCATGTATCTTTACTAACAGCGCCGAAACGGTTGGCAATAGCCGTGCTGTTTTGCTTGGCACCGACTCGTGTCAGACCACCGGGCATGACTCGGTAGGAAGAATCTTCTGAGGCCACCGAGAAGCTGCGCAATATAACTGGCCGACTTACTAGCTCTTGCTGATTAAATGTCGGCACATACGAGGGCAACAATTTTTCTTGCGCTACGTAATTGTGGGGATTTTCTTTAACCGCCGATAGCAGCTCAGCGCGCTGCCTATCAGTCAGATCAGCGACCATTTTGCTATTACTACTGGTGTAGCTATTGGCGCTGTTACTAGTATGGGGTGCCACCGGCTTAATTACTAGATCGGTAAAATTTGCTAACACAAACTGCAGATCATCTGGCTCTCCGCACCACCAAGTGGCGACGGATTTCAGCCGCAACTGCCGACCTAAGAAATGCTCGCTGATCTTTGGCAAAAAGCGATACAGCACCGGATTCTCCATAAAACCAGACCCGAGAGGATTGGCAATGGCGACATTACCGGCACGCGCAACCTGAATTAAGCCAGGTAAACCAAGCATTGAATCAGCACGTAGTTCAACCGGATCACAGTAAAGTTCGTCAACTCGGCGAACAATAACGTCAACTCGAGTTAAGCCGTTTAGGGTACGCATCCAGACGAATCCATCGCCTACTACCAAGTCACCACTCTGCACCAGACTAAAGCCAAGATAGTTAGCCAGAAATGCATGTTCAAAATAGGTTTCGCTATACGGGCCAGGAGTTAGTACGACGATTCTAGGTGAGGCAATATTTGGCGCAAGACTGATTAATTTCTGACGCAATACTTGGAAGAAACTGGTGAGCCTATGCACTTGGCTTTCGCGCAACAAGCTAGGCAACACGCGACTCATAACAACACGATTTTCTAAGGCATAACCCAGGCCACTCGGAGCCTGTAGCCGATCAGAACAAACACACATGGAACCATCTTCGCGACGCAGCATGTCTACGCCATGAATGATTAGCTGGTTCTCGCCAGGCAATTGTAAGCCGTCGCAGGCACGTATAAAACTCTGGTTTCCGAAAACTAACTCCGGCGGCAATAGGCCAAGTGAAATTAGTTCACGCTTGCCGTACAAATCCTTAAATATCAGGTTAAATAAGTCCGCCCGCTCTTGCAGGCCAGCTTCAATTACACTCCAAGAATCAGCCGAAATAAGCAGTGGCAGTAAATCTAAGCCCCAAGTCTGGCTGCGCGTGTTCTGCTCATAGCGGTTGTACGTAGCACCGTCGTCGCGCAGAATGCGCTTGGCTTTGTGCTGCCGTTCAGCCAGCTCATCGTCACCAAGCGTAGCTAGGCTGTCGAGCATGTATCGCCAGTCTGGCTTCACACTACCGTCGGCCGATATAGCTTCGTCGCTAGGCGAATGCTGCGCCGCGTATTGCTGAAAGCGTTGCTTCAATTGACTCATAAATTATACGGCTTGTTGTACTTTTTTAAGGGTTCGAGCCGATAGGGTTCGGGCCGATAGGGTTCGGGCCGATAGGGTTCGAGCCGGCCCGAGCCCTACTCTAATGACCTTACCTAATAATCTGATTTTTACGTAAATCGAGCATATGTGGATACTCATCCGGCGATTCTTCCAACGGCGGCGTCATCGCTTTCGGTTCATATTTATGCTCATAAAACTCTCGCAGCAAATGTTTAGAATCAAAGTTTTCAACCCCATCAGGTGTATGCCCGTAGTCCCAGAACCGATTCACTCGGCGTGATTCTGCTTCCAGCGCGTTTAGCGGATAGGTGTCGTAACTACGCCCGCCTGGGTGCGATACATGGTACGAACATCCACCGATCGCTCGACCATTCCAAGTATCGATAATGTCGAACACCAACGGCGCATGTACCCCAACCGTCGGATGCAATGCTGACGGCGGCTGCCACGCGCGATAACGCACTGATGCCACATACTGGCCTTGTCGGCCGGTACTCTGCAGCGGCAAACGGCGGCCGTTACAGACGACTACATGACGGCCATCGGTGAGGCCATCTACTTTAACTTGCAGACGTTCAACTGAGGAGTCAACATAACGAGCTGTGCCAAAACTACTGATCTCTTCACCCAACACATGCCATGGCTCAATCGCCCAGCGTAAGCCCAGCTTAATGTCACCGACCTGCAATCGACCGTAGTGCGGGAAGCGAAATTCTTCGAACGGGGCAAGCCAGGCTAAATCAAACGGCAAACCATGATCGTTAAGATCTTGTACCACGTCTTTGATGTCGCTCCATACGTAATGCGGCATCAAGAACTTATCGTGTAATTGGGTACCCCAGCGCACTAATGGCTTTTCATACGGTTGATTCCAGAAACGTGCTACTAATGCGCGTAATAATAAGGTCTGCACTAGTGCCATACGCGAATGCGGCGGCATTTCAAAACCACGGAATTCGAGAATGCCCTGTCGACCACTGGCTGTGCCCGGCGAATACATCTTGTCGATGCAAAATTCAGCGCGGTGCGTGTTACCGGTAATATCGATCAGCAAATTGCGTAACAGACGGTCAACCAACCAAGGCTGATCAACCTCGCCTTCGGGCATTTGCTGAAAGGCAATTTCAAGCTCATACAGCATTTCGTCTCGGCCTTCGTCGACACGCGGTGATTGGCTGGTTGGGCCGATGAACATGCCGGAAAATAAATACGACAAGCCCGGGTGATGTTGCCAATAAGTGACCAAACTACGCACTAAATCAGGCCGACGTAATAACGGGGAATCACTTGGTGTGCTGCCGCCGAGGGTAATGTGATTACCGCCACCAGTACCCGTATGTCGCCCATCATGCATGAACTTTTCAGTTGCCAGCCGAGTTAGCCGAGCTTCTTCATACAGCGTGGTGGTGTTATCGACCAGCTCCTGCCAATTATTGGCGGGATGGATGTTTACCTCAATCACGCCGGGGTCGGGCGTGACTAATAATTTTTGTATACGAGAGTCTTTCGGCGGCTCGTATCCTTCAATGATAACCGGCAGCTTTAGCTTTTTGGCCGTATGTTCAATCAGGTTAATAAGCTCTAAATAGTGTTCGAGCTGCTCCATCGGAGGCATAAACACATAGAGCCGTCCATCACGCGGCTCGATGCAGAGTGAGGTGCGAATCGGCTTAGTAGCTTGTTGTCTAGCGGCCTTTCGAGCGGCGGGAGATAGTTGCTGGGGAGATAGTTGCTGCGGGCTAGCTGAGGCTGACCCAGTAGCATTATAAGTAGCCGTGTAAGACCCTTGCCCCGCTTGGGTGAGATGCGCCAGTGGCTCGCGCGTCTCAAATGGATCGCGCTCAGGTTCGCGATCACTCTCTTCTAAGGCTTGCAGAGAATTGAGTGGTAAGCGTAGGCCCATTGGCGAATCGCCGGGCATCAATACAACGCGCTCAGCGCGGAGCTTCCACTTAGAACTGCTCCAAGATTCCGTTTGATCATCCCACTTAATCGGCAATACATAACCTACTTCAGCGTCTAATCCATGGCTCAGTACCTTGGCAATTCGGCGCCGTTCCATGCCGTCTTTGGTGTCGGCTGAGTACGGGTCGATATCGGCCGGCAAGCTTTCCTCGCGCCAGATATAGTACAGCGCATCCTCGTATGCAGGATTAATAAACTGTTTCTTAACGCCGGCTTTTCTGGCTAAGGCGGTGGCGAATTTTTCAGCCTCAGCGGTGCCAAAGCCGTAGTCCTTATCAATACGCCCCAATAACTCAGCGTCATGCCAAATAGGCTTATCGTCTTTTCGCCAGAAACAGCCCAGTGCCCAGCGCGGCACTTCTTCGCCAGGGTACCACTTGCCTTGGCCGTAGTGCAGCATGCCGTTTGGCGCAAACCGCTGGCGCAAACGTAGCAGTAATTTTTTAGCCAAGTCGAGCTTGTCTTTACCAAGCGCTGCGGTGTTCCATTGCTCCGACTCCATGTCATCAATTGACACGAATGTTGGCTCACCGCCCATGGTCAAACGCACATCGTTGTCGACCAGTTTTTTCTCCACCAAATTGCCAAGCGCTTGAATGCTCTGCCACTGGTCTTCGGTGTATGGCTTGGTGACTCGTGGGTCTTCCAATATGCGCGTAACGTCATTGCTATAGGAAAACTCAACTTCGCAAGTACCCGTCGCACCGGTGATTGGCGCGGCTGAAATCGGCTCGGGCGTACATGCCAAAGGAATATGACCTTCGCTAGCAAACAAGCCTGAAGTCGGGTCTAGGCCAACCCAACCAGCACCGGGTAGGTACACTTCGCACCAAGCGTGTAGGTCAGTGAAATCTTCAGTCGGCCCGCTTGGGCCTTCTAAAGATTCGACATCCGGTGCTAATTGCACCAAATAACCGGAGGCGAAGCGCGCGGCTAGGCCTAGGTTACGCAATATCTGCACCAGTAACCAAGATGTATCTCGACACGAACCAACTTTGCTCGACAGCGTTTGATGTGGCGTCTGAACGCCTGGCTCAAAACGCAGCGAATAGTCGATTTCTTGCTCTAAACGCTGATTAATCATCACCAAAAAGTCATTGATTGGCATCGGCTCACTTGGTACCGAATCGACCCATTGCTGTAGTAATTTGGTTTTAGGCCCCTTCTTCAGGTATGCCTGCAACTCTTTACGAGTTTGTTTGTCGTATTCGAACGGAAATGTCTCAGCGTAATCTTCAACAAAAAAGTCAAAAGGGTTGTATGCGGTCATGTCGGCGATCAGCTCAACTTCGAACGATAAGCGAGTCGATCTCTCCGGGAACACTAAGCGCGCTTGATAATTGCCAAACGGGTCTTGTTGCCAGTTAATAAAATGATCTTCTGGCTCAACTTTTAAAGAATAGGCAAGAATCGGAGTCCGCGAATGTGGCGCAGGTCGTAAGCGCAGTACATGCGGTGCGATCTCGACCGAGCGATCAAATTCGTATGTGGTTTTATGGTGTAGAGCAACACGTATTGTCATGTGATTTCGGTGTTAGGCTGAAGGTTAAGTTGCGATGCAACCATGATCTCAATCGCCGTTGAAGAGGCCATGTATTTTTAAAACTGTGTGGTCATCCGCACCGATCCCGTGTCGGTATCTTATTAGACGCTTGCAGTAACTGCCTAGCATTGAAGCAACGTTCAGAGCAATACTGCTAGGCGCTAGTTTAACATCTTCTGTAGTAACGAGTTAGTGTTAGCTTAGCTCAAAGCGAGTCATTAGTTAGTTGCCGAGTGCATTGACCGTGACTTGCATACTAAGTACATCAACCGCGCTACCGAACTGAGTAAAGATCGCCACATCGGCGGCGTCGCGACCATAGGCAACCACAATGCGACCACCGTCTGAATTCGATTGTGTGGCATCAAAGGTATACCAACGATCACCAATGTAGGCTTCGAACCAGGCGTGCAAATCCATCGGCTGCAAATTTTCAAGATAGCCCACTACCATCCTCGCAGGGATCGACAGCGCGCGACACAAGGCTATACCCAATTGCGCCATATCACGACAAACACCATTGGCACGTTGATTAACTTCAGCGGCACTAATTAGTTCGGTGCTTTGGCCTGGTGTGTAGGTGACTGTTTGGCGAATATACTCAACAATAGCAGCACATTGGTCATAGCCTGGGTTGATGCCTGCGGTAATATCTACCGCCGCTTGGGAGAAGCGATCTGATTCACAATATCGGCTTGGCAACAGAAATGGCAAGGTCTCGATTGGCAAGTTATTGACCTCGACAAACGGTGCGCTAGGTTCTATATCGGAGCGCTCGGCGGTCTCAGCGGTAACCGAAGTATGTATCGAAAATGGACCGGCAGGAGCCACTAGACGCTGGCAAAAATTACCAAATGTATCGGTGAACTCGTTGACCAACAGCGTCGGCAAGTAGTTGTATTGCTCGTGCGTAATCAATTGTTGATCACCGCTGCGTGGTCGTAACATCAATAAAAATGGTGTTGGCGTGGGAATATCAAATTCAAGCGAACAAGTAGCGTGCAATAACATAGTGCTTAGAGTCCAAAGTTAAGACAGGGATAAAATACGATCATAATACCTAGCCCCCCCAAGTTGATAAATAATGACTTAGTTTTTAACGTTAGAGCAACAATGTTATGCCGATAATCACTACTGGCGATCTAAGCAATGAATGATTTTCATAAATTTTTTACTAACTTGATTCTACCGCAAATTGGATTTGGTAATTCATTATGATAATTTCAAGGTCTAGAATTCTTTTGGGTATTGAATTAGGGGAAATCACTGCTGTCCCGTTAACTGAAAAAGAAAAAGCCTGATTCCCTAAGTCATTTGA
>JAFMHC010000144.1 GCA_017854775.1 Gammaproteobacteria bacterium
AAATTTAGATATTATCCGCGCTGAAAAGCCAAAATATGTGATGATTCTTTCCGGCGATCATATCTATCGAATGGACTATGGCGAAATGCTCGCTGAACACGTGGCTCGTGGCGCTAAGATGACGGTTTCTTGCCTCGAAGTAAGTGTTGAAGAAGCGGCCAATGATTTCGGTGTGGTCGTGGTTGATGAAAACAATCGTGTGACTGGCTTTGAAGAAAAACCAGCCAAACCAACGCCGCTGCCAGGCAATCCAGATCTGACGCTAGCGTCGATGGGCAATTATATTTTTGATACAGATTTTTTGTTTGAGCTATTACGTAAAGATGCGACTGACGAAGATTCATCGCACGATTTTGGCAAAGACATTATTCCATCCATTTTTAAACAACATTTAGTTTATGCCCACCCCTTTCGTGACCCTGACACTGGCGACCGCGCATACTGGAGAGATGTGGGAACCTTAGATTCATTTTGGCAAGCGAATATGGAACTCGTCTCGCCAGAACCAGCGCTTAATATGTATGACCCAGATTGGCCTATCTGGACCTACCAATCACAGCTGCCACCGGCTAAATTTGTGTTTGACGAGGAAGACAGAAGAGGCATGGCAGTGGACTCGACGGTCTCGGGCGGATGTATCATATCGGGTGCAAAAATTAGCCGCTCGCTGTTGTTTTCGAATGTACGGGTACGCTCATATTCTCTCATCGAAGAATCAGTAATTCTGCCCGAAGTAGTAGTCGGGCGAAACTGTCGCATTCGTAAGGCAATTATCGATCGCGCCTGTGTCATCCCCGACGACACCGAAATTGGCTATGATCATGAGCAGGATCGTGCTCGCGGTTTTCGGGTGACGGATCAAGGCGTGGTCTTGGTGACACGAGATATGTTCGGCCAGAGCGAGCGCGTCTGAGCGATGCAAGTTCTCATATAATTTTATTTTGCGAGTACTCATTATGATTGTACAACGTATTTCAAGCACTGCATTTTCAGAGCAAAAGCCCGGCACCTCTGGGCTACGCAAAAAAGTCGTAGTATTCCAACAACCGCATTACTTGGAAAATTTTGTACAAGCGACATTTAATTGCCTGACAGTCGATCAAAAAACGACTCTGGTGGTCGGTGGCGATGGTCGTTTCTATAACGATGTTGCTGTGCAAACTATCATCCGCATGGCCGCTGCTAACGGTTTTGATAAAGTCTTAGTTGGTCAGAATGGCCTATTATCTACGCCTGCAGCTTCTTGCCTGATACGACAATACCGAGCGGATGGGGGGATTATTCTTTCGGCCAGCCACAACCCCGCTGGGCCTACTGAAGATTTCGGAATCAAATTTAATGGTGCAAACGGTGGCCCTGCTTCAGAAACAGTAACGCAGTCGATTTATCAAAAGACCTTGGATATTGATCACTATTTGATGGTCTCAAGCGACGATATTGACCTAACAAAAATCGGATCACATGGTGTCGGCGACATGCAAGTGGATGTGATTGATTCGGTGGCTGACTACGCGCTTTTGATGGAGTCGCTTTTTGACTTTGAGGCCATTGCGGGTCTATTTAAAAGTGGAAATTTTTCGATGGTCTTTGATGCTATGCACGCCGTCAATGGGCCTTACGCTAAAGAGATAATCGAGAACCGGCTCGGAGCGGCAAGCGGCACGGTGATCAATGGCATTCCACTCGATGATTTTGGCCAGGGACACCCAGATCCAAACCTAGTTCACGCGCATGAGCTAGCCGCGATCATGTTCGGCGAAAATGCACCTTCGTTCGGCGCGGCCTCCGATGGTGATGGCGACCGTAACATGATCTTGGGTAATAATTTTTACCTTAATCCCTGTGACAGTCTCGCCATGTTGACGGCAAATGCATCGTTGGTGCCCGCTTTTCAACAAGGCATTAATGGAGTGGCGCGCTCGATGCCCACCAGTCGAGCCGTTGACGCCGTGGCCGCTAAGCTCGGCATAGACTGCTACCAAACACCGACTGGTTGGAAGTTCTTTGGTAATTTGCTCGATGACGGTAAAATCAGCCTGTGTGGCGAAGAAAGTTTTGGCACTGGCTCGGATCACTTGCGTGAAAAAGACGGGCTTTGGGCTGTTTTATTTTGGTTGAATATCATCGCTGTTCGCAAGCAAAGTATTGAACAGATCGCCCTCGAACACTGGCAGAAATATGGTCGAGACTATTTCACTCGCCACGACTACGAGGGCTTGGAGGCAAAGGCGGCTCAAGCTATGTTTATCCAGCTGCGTGAGCAACTTGCTTCATTGCCTGGGCAAAGCATAAATAGTCTAGGGGTAACCTCGGCGGAAGATTTTGCCTATACTGACCCGGTTGATAACAGTGTTTCGACCCATCAAGGTATTCAGATTAAATTTGATAACGGCGGTCGTCTGGTATTGAGGCTATCGGGTACGGGCACTCAAGGCGCTACCCTAAGAGTGTATCTTGATCAGCATGAGGGAGACCCTCTTAAACTGGATCAAGATCCACAGTTAGCATTGCAAGAATTAGTAAAAGCAGCTGATACGCTACTTGGGTTAGAAGATAAGTTTGGCCGCAGTCAGCCTGACGTGATCACATAGACACATAGACACAACGAATTGAACCGCAGAGACGAGCAAATATGAATATTGTGATGGCAGCCGCCGAAAATGGTGCAATTGAAGGCGGCAAGGTTGGCGGCATTGGTGATGTAGTTCGTGACATTCCATTGGCTCTGGCCGATGCTGGCCATACGGTACAGGTTGTCTGCCCTGCATACGGTTTGTTTTGCAAAAGACCGGAGGCAATATTGAAAGCCGAATTGTCTGTTGCATTCGCGGGCAAGTCCGAAATAGTGCAGGTTTTTAGCTATAAGTCAGCTCATACAAAGGTAAAGTACTGGGTACTGGAACATCCTATTTTTGCGCTCGGCGGAATAGGCGCTGTATATTGCAACGACCCTGACAATAGACCATTCGCAACGGATGCAATTAAGTTTGCTCTGTTTAGCGCGGCGGTCGCCGAAGCGGTGATACAAAACGTATTTGCCAAGGTCGATGTGCTTCACCTACACGACTGGCACGCTGCGCTTATTGCCGTGCTAGCCAAGTACAACCCACGGTATGATGCGTTGAATTCAAGCCGTATCGTCTACACTATTCATAACCTTGCGTTGCAAGGGGTGAGGCCGTTTAAAGACGACGAGTCGTCGCTAGCAGGCTGGTTTCCTGAGCTAGACTATAGCCCAATCGATATTGCCGATCCGCGCGCCAGTAATTGCATTAACCCGATGCGAGCTGGCATAAATTTAAGTGATAGAGTGCACGCGGTTTCGCCAAGCTACGCCAAAGAAATCTTAGTTCCAAGCTGCGTTGAAAAGGGATACTTTGGTGGTGAAGGCCTAGAACAAGACCTTCAAAAAGCGGCGTCGGAAAAACGTCTGCAGGGAATATTAAACGGTTGTGAGTACCCAGTTAGAAAGGCTAAAACTAAAGACTCTAGAGCCCAGATGATTAAGGGGTTTGAAAGCCAACTAATTGAATGGCTAGGTAATAAGCCAGCCGCCGACAGCGCGCTGATTATTGCCCTTCATCGCCTTACTCAATTGCAGCCAAAGCCAGAAAACACCATGCTGGTGACCTCTGTTGGCCGACTTACACAGCAAAAAGTCAGCTTGCTGAAACAAATTTTGCCCAGCGGCAAGAGCGCACTACAAGAGCTGCTCAATACCTTGGGCGAGAATGGCGTATTGATAGTGTTAGGCAGCGGCGATTCCGACAATCAGCAATTTTTGACAAAAACAGCATCGCGTAACAGCAACTTTTTATATTTACAGGGCTTTTCTGAACAGATTGCCGATGCCTTGTATGAAAGCGGTGATTTGTTTCTCATGCCGAGTTCATTCGAGCCATGCGGAATTAGTCAAATGGTCGCTATGCGAGCCGGCCAACCGTGTCTGGTGCACAGCATCGGTGGTTTGAGCGACACTGTCATAGACAATAAAAATGGCTTCAGCTTCAACGGCAACAGCATGCAAGAGCAAGCCGAAAACATGGTGAAACGCTTTACCGAAGTGCTAAAAACCCGAAAGTTAAAAAAATGGAAAACGATTGGTCAACAAGCAGCGAAAGAACGTTTTCTTTGGAGCAATGCCGCCAAGCAATATACCTCTTTGTTATATAAAGGCTAACGATAGTGTAGTCAGCCTACCTTAGCGATGGCGTTGTAAAAACGCCATTCTGAGCTTGAACCAACCAACCGCTAGTTTGAACTGGCTTACCGAACCGATAGTCCCCAGAGTTTATAGTGTTAGCTCTAAAATCAAATTAAACGGGGTTTCGATGGCTTTTCTGCAATCCTTGAACCCTCCAGCTGTGATCGTTTCGGTAAGCCTTTTAAGACCGGCTTGTGCACCAAGAGATAAGCCTACCTCTTGATTTAAGGAGCAGGGTACACACAGCTGGGTTGAGAATGCGTAAAAGGCGCGCCCCACTGGATTGAGGTTGTCACTCAGAGAATCATTGGCAAATGGTTCAACTACCATGCACGAGCCATCGTCTTTCAATGCCTGTTTGGCATGTGCACAGGCTCCTACTGGGTCACCCATATCATGTAAGCAATCAAAGAATGCTATAAAGTCGAAGTCTTTATCTGAGTAATTTTTTGCGGTGGCAACCTTAAATTCAATATTGTTCAGCTTTGCATCCTTAGCTTTAGCTTTTGCTTCGTCGATTGATTCTGGGTGGTAATCAATGCCAATAAAATGTGATTTTGGAAAAGCTTTGGCTAAAATTATAGTGGAGGCGGCGTGACCACAGCCGATGTCGGCTACCTTTGCACCCCTAGCCAGTTTTTCAACAACGCCATTAAGGGCAGGGAGCCAGCTGTCGATCAAATTGTTTTGGTAAGATGGACTGAAAAATTTCTCAGTCGCGCAGAACAGACAGCTGTTGTGTTCTCCCCATGATATTCCTTTTCCGGTTTTGAAGGCCTCTAGCATTTTTGCTTCATCATGATAAAGTGACGAAATGACATAAAAAGCACCGGTCATAAATGATGGGCTGTTGCGATCACCAAATACCGCAAACTGTTCCGGGCTCAAGTTAAATAGATCGCTTTCGGCATTGTATTCGACGTATCCAGAGGCGACTTGGGCGCATAGCCATTCTCTAACATACCTTTCGGCTGTTTGAGTTTTAGTAGCTAATTCCAATGCGCTGAGTGATTTGGACTGCCCCAAGCATTGGTAAAGGCCTAATTGGTCGCCTATTTTAATTAACGGCCCATTAGCCGCTGCGCCCATTTCATTCACAACCTTGCCAAGTAGCTGGTCGAGCTTCTCTTGATTGATTTGCATTTGATGCTCCTAAACGTTTGTACGATTAAAATTGAATGTTAACGCTTAGGAATTATTCAAATGTAACGGCTATGTAGGAATTATGTAATGGTTATATATCGGTGAGCCATTAGCGTGGGTTGAGTTTTAGTAATTTATTGGAAGTTAGCTTTAAACGCATCATGCCGCTGTTTAGCTTTCAGTAAGATTTCACTATATCGAATATCATTTTTAATAAACCTAAACGACGGATTTGAGGAAATGTTCGGATAGTTGAAATATCCTGAATTTACGGCTCGTTCAAGCATTTCCAAGCACGCTTCATGGTCATTAACTAACGCGTAGAACTCAGCAAAGTAATACATGTTTTCTGCATCGACAATGTCAGTGTCAACGATCTTTGTGAGTATCTGCAAGCCTAACTGAGGGTTGCCATCGAGTACCGCTAGGTGAAATTTTGCGATCAAACCCCAAATGCCGGTTGAATCTATTTTTATGACTTGTCTAAATAATTTTTTTGCCAAGTCTAATTTTTCTTGCTTGAAGGCAATTATACCGCTGTAACCGATACCATAATCGCCTTTATCCAAATACACTTTCTTCAGCGCGTTATCAAATTGTCCGGCGCTGACATAGGTGGCAATAATGGACCGAAACCGAGAATTGTCTGGGCTGATAGTTAATGCTGTTTCAGCTTCCTCTATGGATTCATCCAACAGGCCAGCGTATCGGTAAATGTAGCTCAATGCGAAGTGAGCATCGGCATCGTCAGGGTTGATATCCAGCATTTTTCTAGTAATAAGCATCGCTTCTTCGATACGATTTGTTTCAGTATAAAGTGCTGACAAGTTGCTTAATGCTAGCAATAGCCGCGGGTTAAGTTTTAGCGCTTTCAGGTAATACCATTCTGCGTCCTTTAAGCCGGTAGGTGCAACCCTACCGTGCTGTTCTAGTAATCTACGATGGAAACCCAAGTGAGCATAACTAGGCGCATATTGTGGATCCAGCTGTATTGATTTTTTTAGCATTTCAATTGCCATCTTGTGCCCATCATTGGATTTTGGGTATGAAATGCCACGTAAATAATACTCAAACGCTAAGGCGCTATTGGGCGTGTCTCGATGCGGTTGATTCGCATCGTTTTGCCTAAAACCCACCCCCAGGCCTTTAGCTACTTTTTGCGCAACGATGTCTTGCAAGGTAAAGGTATTGGCATAATCGACCTGCATCGACTCTCGCCAAATCAAACGATTATTGCCTACCTCGACAAACTCAATGTTTAGGCGCACTGTATTGCTCTCTGAAACATAATTGCCACTAATTACGTAGTCGGCGTTTAGCTCGCGAGCAATCGCAATCGGGTCAGATACTTGGTTGGTATATTTACTAATTGAGCCAGTCGGTAGCAAAGTGTATTTTTCAAGATAACCGAGATCCCCAATGACCTGACTGGCCAGAGCAAAGCTCAAATAATCGGATTCGATATCACGCTTAGCATTGGTAAACGGGAGTACAGCGATTAACTGCTGAGTGTCAAATTGATTGTTGACCAATGGCGCTGCTTCGACGTCCTTAACTCTTGTACTTGAGGTCTGGGTTGATCTCCAAAGTAATGTGAGTAAAGTTATCGCCAATAAGAAAGTGGTGAAAATCAACGCGGATTTATTAGTCGGTAATATCTCCTTGGCTTTCTGCAGCATACTACTCGGTTTTGCAGATGTTGGCGCTTCTAATGGTGTTTTGACGCCGGCCAAATTAGTTAAGACTGACGGCTCGGGCTGGTTTTCGCTGTACACTGCTATGAATTGGTAGCCTCTTGAGTGGATAGTTTTAATAACACATTGTTTAGTTCCATCATCGCCCAAGACTTTGCGAGCAGATTTAATATTGTTATTAATCGATATATCCGAGACCACCCGACCTTTCCAAACATGGTCTAAAAGCTCCTCGCGAGTAACCACTTTGTCTCTATTTTGGATCAGATAGACTACCAAGTTGAAAACTTGGGGCTCCACTGGTGTCTCTTCACCGGCCACCCATAGACGATAAGTCTCGGTATCGATTCGTATATCATTAAAAGCGTAAATCATCTTTACCTCTGCCCGTAATCGTGTGCTATTCCACTGCGGCTTGAGCGTACTAGCAGGATACTAAGCGTTCAGCAGATTGCTTTTTAATACCCGCTAAGCGACTCCTACCAAGCCATTCTTGGACAATATCAGTGTAGCAACTTGGTCCGTGCAGAACCACTTCCTTGTTCTTGATCGCAGGGGCGAAGTCGCTCCACCCCATATAGAGTTTAGTTAAATTCCGAGTTGTAGCCTCTATCTGTACATCGACTGCGAAGTCATGATCAATTATGCAAAGTTCAACCTCATCGTCTTTGAACACGAGCCATGCGTTTTGGTGTTCTTTGGATTGATCAGAGAGTAAAATATGAACTATAAACGGATTGGGTAAACTGGGGTGAGGGCGAGCGCTTCGACATATGCTCCAAAAGAGGTGGTCAGCATCAATGTTCTCGAGTGATGGCTCTAATTGTAACCACTCCTGACTCCAATCGGCCATTCCAAAAACAACGCTACTAAGTGCCTCTCCAGCATCGGTTAGGTGATACTCCGCATGACGGCTGTTTTCTGTTAACGTTTTTGTGACTATGCCTCGCTCAGTCAGTTCTTTGAGGCGAGTTGAGAGTAGGGTTCTAGACATCCTCGCCACCCCCTTACTTATATTGTTGAACGATTTGGAACCGAGTAATAACTCTCTAAGAATAAGCATTGTCCAGCGACTGCATAAAAACTCTGCTGCCAGAGCTAAAGGGCAAAATTGACCGTAACTATGCTTTGAACTCATACGTTTTTCCTAGTCGTTTATCAATCAGGGTTCAATTTAGCATGAGTAAATACGCAAGTGGAGTACAATTTTTGTACTATCGATTTTTTTGGGAGGGTGAAATACTTTGTGAATCTACTCAAAACTAACCACGAGAAACTATTGTGAAGCGATCTAATGCAACTAAATACCGATATTTTTCAGCTCTTTTTCTAATTATTTTTTTCATCAGTTCTGGCGCAAAAGCCGATGTGATTACGGATTGGAATGTTGTCGCCCGCAATATTGTTGTTCAATCAAAACTCTATACACCGCCAGCAAATCGGGTGATGGCAATTGTGCATACCGCCGTTTATGAGTCGGTAAATTCGATTACTCACGAGTTTCCACAATCTGGTTTAGTGCCCAGTGCGGGGCAGGGAGCGTCGATAGAAGCTGCCGTTGCATCGGCCAACTATGTCAGCTTGCTGACAATGCTGCCATTGCAACAAGTCGCTATCGAAAAAGCGTATTTTGATGCATTAAACATGGTGCCTGATGGCCTGGCGAAGAGTTCTGGGGTATCGGTTGGGAAAAAAGCAGCTGAAACGGTTTTGGCAACACGCCTAAATGACGGCAGTGTTGCCGTTGATAGCTACCGACCTTATACAAGTGCTGGCAAGTATGTGCCGACGGTGATTCCGGCGGTTCCGTATTGGCCAAACCGCAAGCCGTGGACATTAAACAGTGCTTCGCAATTTCGTCCTGGTCCGCCACCAGCCTTAACAAGCAAGGTTTGGGCTAACGATTTTAATGAGGTAAAGGTAATGGGTGCAAAGAGCAGCCCAAATCGTACTAAGGATCAGACTGATATGGCGAAGTTCTGGGAAGCCACGCTGCCACCAATTTATCATGGGGTAGTGCATTCTGTCGCGGCTCAATCTGGCCGCACACCAACCCAAAATGCACGCTTATTTGCGCTCGTTACGCAAGCATCCGATGATGCTCTTATTGCGGTGTTTGATGCCAAGTATCATTATGGGTTCTGGCGGCCAATAACCGCAATTCGTAATGCGGATATTGACGGTAATCAATCAACCAAACGTGATGCCAGCTGGGCGCCATTTATCAGTACGCCAATGCATCCAGAGTACCCCTGCGCGCATTGTGTGGTTGCTGCAACGGTAGGCTCTATTCTCAAGGCCGAAGTGGGCCGCTCTCCAATGCCCGTATTGAAGACTCGCAGTGCTACTGCCAACGGCGCAATACGAAGTTGGCTGACTGTTGAGGATTTCGTGCAAGAAGTTTCCAACGCAAGGATTTATGACGGTGTACATTATCGAACCTCAACCGAAGTTGGCAGTGTTATGGGCAAATTGGTTGGTGAGAATGCGATCAAGCAGTTTTCGCCGGAAACTATTTTGCCATAAACTAGGTAGCAAGGATCTAGGTAGCAAGGATCTAGGTAGCTGGGCTTACCTATCTCATGGTAATCGAATAAATCGGTTTATCGGTATCGAAGACTACTAGCGTTCTACCTTGTTGGCCTTATTATAGCGAGATGGTTAGACCCATTCGTCGATTAGTGTCCATCTTGAGTACTTTTGAGCAGCACTCACAACACTAATCGATAGCAAATTGTGTTAACTTGTTTAGCCATTAAGTGCCTAGTGAATTAGTCGCTAATATTATGAGACCTGAGTTATGCTGAGGTCTTGATGCAATAAAGAAGCTAATAAATATTTGTTGGAATCCAGACACGCGCGCGTCTCTGAAACCGAAACATCGAGGTATAAAGCATGAAATTTAAAGAACTAAGCAAGCCACTCACGCAGCTATTTTTAGTTAACAGCCTTATTTTAGTTATGAGCCTTAGTTTTTCAATAACCGCGAAGGGAGCAGAAAACGTGGCGATGGTTGCCGATATTGAGGGGCTAGGCGCGATCACAATCGCGGGTGAAGATGAGCCGGTCGACATATTAGTTGAATTAGCATCTGGTGCGGAGTTAAGTCTTGGGGATGATTCAAAGTTGACCTTGTTTTTTTTCGACTCATCTGAAGAGTACGTCTACAAGGGTCCAGGAAAAATTTTGATAGAGGATCAGCAGCCCAAACTTTTGTCTGGCAAGGAAGCGGATACTCGAAACCTTAATATGACAAAACTAGCTGACATCGCGGCTGAAGATGAGGGCGGTATTGGCCTCGGTGTGTTAAAGCTAAGAAACTTTGAAAAACCAAAGCTGCAACTTCTGTCTCCAGTTGATACAAAGGTGCTCGCGATGCAACCAGAGTTCAATTGGTTACCGGTAGAGGGCGCGACCAACTATAAATTTGTTTTGAGTAACGACTTGGGCAAAAAGATTACCGACATTTCGATAAATGAAAACTCGATCGTTTTACCAGAGGATACTCAACTAGATTTTGGCGAAGAATACACTTGGGAGATTATCGTACAAACATCAGAGCAAACAGAATATCGTGCGCACGCCTATTTTAGTGTTGCTGAAGAGCATATAAGCGAGCAAGTAGAATCGTCGCGCCCAGATAAATCAGCCAGCTTTTCAGAAAAAGTTGTCTACGCGCGCTTACTTGAAAAACTTGGTTTAAAACACTCGGCTAAAACAATATGGCAAGAGCTTGTGGCGCTAAAACCTGATAGCGCCTTGCTTCAAATACGAACTAATACGCAAGACTAGACGATTGCTAAAAACCAATCACTCGCCACCTAAGGCGCTAAAGTAGAATTCTCCACCTTCATGTCGCGCGCTTGGTATTGGCGCGTACACAACAGATTGTTTGTTGATTCGGTAAGTGTGCTTTGATACATAGGGCTGAACTA
The DNA here is from genome assembly GCA_017854775.1 of Gammaproteobacteria bacterium. Taxonomy (GTDB): domain Bacteria; phylum Pseudomonadota; class Gammaproteobacteria; order Arenicellales; family Arenicellaceae; genus Arenicella. Next base: position 10,977 of record JAFMHC010000144.1, read on the forward strand.
TTTTAAACACACCCTCGCTATCAAGCACACCCGTATTATTCTCGAGTGCAGCAATAAATGCCTCAGCGAATATTGAGTGATTGCCCTGTTTTC
>JAFMHC010000145.1 GCA_017854775.1 Gammaproteobacteria bacterium
AAATAGATGATTCTATTGCACAGGCTTTTGACTGCAGTCATATTGTGGCTGACAAAAAATACCGTACGACCATCTCCACCGGTATCTTTTAGTTTGCCTAAGCATTTCTGTTGGAACGCTTGGTCACCTACCGCTAGAACCTCATCGACAATTAATATATCTGGGTTTAAATGAGCCGCCACTGAAAATGCTAACCGCACATACATGCCACTTGAAAAACGTTTTACCGGAGTGTCGAGAAACTTAGATATTTCTGCAAATTCAACAATATCATCTAACCGTTCGGTAATTTGTTGACGACTCATGCCAAGGATTGCACCATTCAAATAAATGTTTTCGCGGCCGGTCAGCTCTGGGTGAAAGCCAGTGCCGACTTCAAGCAAGCTGGCCATTTGCCCTTGGTATTCAATTTGCCCTTCGGTGGGTGTTGTAATGCGGCTTAATATTTTTAGTAGTGTGCTTTTTCCTGCACCGTTACGACCGATAATGCCAACCACCTCACCGGGTTGAACTTCAAAGCTAATATCGCTTAGCGCCCAAAACGTTTGCTGGTTCGAGTCTTTACCTCTGAGCTGTCTGAAGTTTTTGAACGGGGAGGCGATCACGCCGAGTATCATTTCTCTAAAGCTTTTGGCTGCCTTGAGTTGCGAGCCCAGCGTATATTGCTTGGCGATACCCTTAACTGAGATTATAGGTTTCATATAATGTCCGCAAATCGTCGTTGAGTCTTCTCAAAGTAAAACATACCAGCGGCGAAAATCAAGATTGAAAAGCTTAGCGATATAAACGTACCGAACAAGTCTATTGGCTGATTTAGAAAACTGGCTCGAATGCCAGTGATCCATGCGTAGAGCGGGTTTAAATAAAGTAGCCATTGCCATTTTTCAGGCACAAACGAGACTGGGTATAAGACCGGCGTCAGATACATCCATATTTGTAGCAAGTAGCTAATAACGTAACGAAAATCTCGATAGGTAACTGTTATCGCGGCTAACCAACTACCGAAGCCAATTGATAAGATGAATAGCCCCGCCATAAAAAAGGGGAGCCATAAAATATTGGCCGTGATTGGTATTCCATAGAGCATCATCATAATGAGTAGCAAAGCGGCACTAATCACAAAGTCGACCAGGGATACCCCAATTGACGAGATAGGCACAATAATTCTCGGGAAATATACTTTGCTCACAAGATTACTTGCGCCAATTAGGGAAACGCCTGAAGTACCAATAGCGCTGGAGAAAAAATTCCAGGCAAGCAAGCCCGAGAAAACGAACACAGGGTAGGGGTAACCATCAGATGGGATCTTTGCAAGTTTGCCAAATATCAAGGTAAAGATAAGGATCATCGTTAGCGGCTGCAATACGGCCCAAGCTACGCCCATTACCGTTTGCTTATAACGCACCTTCAGGTCTCTGATAATCATTACCGATACTAGTTCTCGGTAGCTCCAGAGTTCAGCTAGGTTGACAAGTGACCAACTTGGGGTGGGCTGAATGACGGTAACTTTTTTCTCAGAAGAGTTGTTGGTACTTTGCAAAGGGAGATCTCGATCCAAAAATTTATCCCAGTATTGTACATCAAACTATAGGTGTCAGTTCCACGGTAGTTCTTTCACTTTAATACTTTAACATTTTTTTTCGATTTATTGATCTGTTACAAGAGTTTCACTAGTATGCTTTGTTTATTCGGTGTGTGGCATTAAATGCATTGATGTGTCTCAACATGGCCCGTCGTCCGTCCCACTCGTGAATCGACAATTCCGTACTAACATTTCAGTACTAAAGAGTTTAGCGGCCTTTTTACTTTGATATCTTTATTGTTTAACGTAACTATTATGAAACATTCCCAATAATGCTAATAGGTGCATTTTTTGTATTACTTGCCTATGCCTGTTTTCGTGGTTTAACACGAGATGTCGGGGTGGTTGCTCTGGTGGTGCTAGTTGGTTTCACGCAGGATCCAGCGCGTAAATTATTAGCCGGCGAGCCGGTAATGATGACCATAATGGTCGGCATCGTTGTTGCTTGCATGGCGGCGCGACAACTTTTGGTTAATAACCGTGCGGTAGCTGACCCGTTTTCTAAGTGGACAGATAGCATAATGCCTGTTCTTGGGCTATATCTAGCGCTCATTGGTATTCAGGGTGCGCATTCATTATTACGATATGGCTCGCCACTCCTGACAGGCTTAGGCGCCATTTTTTATATCGCTCCATTAGTCGCGATTGTAGTAGCTTACAGCCAGTTTCAACGGTTCGAGGTTGCCAGACACTTTCTATTGTTGTTTTGTTTGCTAGCGTTAATAACCTCAGCGTCGGTGATTTACTCATACCTAGGCGGTGAAAGCCCTTTATTGGGAGAAGTTGGCAGCGGTTTGATTATCTACGATCAGGGTACAATCCTGAAAGCGTATTCGGGGCTAATGCGCAGTTCTGAAATAGCGTCTTGGCATATGGGGGCCAGTGTTTGCTTTATGGTGATATTAATTGTCGACCGAGGTTCTACGTCGACTTTAGTGATTACCGCACTCGGAATAGGTTTGTTAATGGCCGCGATTATATTAACTGGTAGACGAAAAATGATCTTACAGATCGTTATTTTCTCGAGTATTTACTTCCCATTATTGCGCTACTATCAAGGTCGTTTATCGAACCGGTTTTTATCAATCGCAGTTATCGGATCGGTGGTCTTAAGTATCGTATATTTATGGTTCTTACCATCGTTTCAGGGCTCAGATTATGATTTGTATTTGGCGAGAGGTGTGTCGGTTTTTGCTGACGCAGGTGAACGATTTTCTACTCTGGGCTTAGGCTCCATTTACTGGGCGTATGAGCAACACGGCTTCTTTGGCGGCGGCCTTGGTGTTGCTTCACAAGGTTCACAACATTTTGTTGAAGGTAATGTTGGCGGTGCTGGTGAAGGTGGCATCGGCAAATTAGTTTCTGAGCTGGGCTTAGTAGCGTTAATTATTGTCAGTTGGCTAGCTATCGCGTTTTCCAAGCATATTCATAATTGTCTCGGCTTAGTCGCGTCAAGCGTGCCAGATAAACTGCCGTTCGCCGTTGGTATACTAGTGTTTTTGTTGGCTAATGTGCCCACTTTTATTGTCGCTTCGCAAGTTTATGGCGACGTTTTTGTTTTAATTATTCTTGGCTTTTTAGCCGGATCCTTGTTTGCGCTACCAAACCAAGTGGTGAATAGGTTGCAAGGGAATCACCCGTAGAGAGTTACTAGTCTATGAATATTATTGGCTTAAATGCATTTCACGGCGACTCGTCGGCCTGCCTCTTTATTGATGGCGTAATGGTCTCTGCTGCCGAGGAAGAGCGCTTTCGGCGTATCAAGCATTGGGCGGGTTTCCCCAGTGAATCAATTCGTTATTGTCTCGACAGCAAGGGCCTATCGCTGAGTGATATCGATGTAATCGCGATCAATACAGACCCAAAGGCCGCTCGATGGAAAAAAATAGCGTTTGCATTGTCGGGTAAGACTTCGCTGTCGCTAATTCGCGAGAAGTTATTGACAAGAAAAAAGCGTAACGGCATAGAAGAATATTTACAACAATCATTCCCTGAGCAAAAGTTCGACGGCGAGATTGATTACATTGAGCACCACATGGCACATCTTGCGTCGGCCTATAATGTATCGCCTTATGATGAGGCCAGTGTTATCTCGGTAGACGGTTTTGGCGATTTTTCCAGCTCTGCTTGGGGGTTCGGTAAAGATGGAAATATTGATGTTCAGAAGCGTGTCTATTTTCCTCATTCTTTAGGTGTTTTCTATCAAGCACTGACTCAGTATTTGGGCTTTCCACATTATGGCGATGAGTACAAAATCATGGGCCTAGCCCCCTATGGCAAGCCGGTTTACCGAGAGCAAATGGATCAAATTGTTAGCCCGACTAGTGATGGTGGCTTCGAGTTAAATTTAGATTTCTTCCAGCATCATACAAATCCAATTGGTTATCAGTGGGACGGTGGGTCGCCAAAGGTTAGCCAGCTTTATACCGACAAATTAGCCGCATTATTAGGCCCCGTGAGAGCAAAAGATCAGCCCTTAGAACAGCACCGCAAAGATCTAGCACGCTCGATTCAAGATGCCTACGAGCGAACCTTTTTTACTATGTTGAACGCTATGCATGCAAAACATCAATGCGACAACTTGACCATCGCCGGTGGCTGTGGGATGAACTCGGTGGCTAACGGTAAAGTACACTTGAACACACCGTATAAGAATGTTTACATTCAGTCAGCCGCCGGCGATGCTGGTGGTGCGATTGGCGCAGCAGTGGAGGCCGGTAAAAGCCGAGCAGTCTCAAGCGATTTTGTTATGAGCCATTCTTATTGGGGCCCTAGTTTTGATGACGCTGAATTAGCGCAATTGCTGAGCGATAAGCAGAGCGAGCTAGAGTCAGCCGGCTGCGATGTCCAATCAGATCTTGAGCTAAGCAACATGGTCGATCAGGTAAGTGATGCGATAATAGACGGGAAGGTGATTGGCTGGTTTCAAGGCGCTATGGAATGGGGGCCTCGCGCATTGGGTAATCGATCGATACTCGGCGACCCCAGACGCGCGGATATGAAAGACATTCTGAACCTTAAAATCAAGCGGCGAGAGTCCTTTCGGCCCTTCGCCCCATCGGTGTTACAAGAGCAGGTTAAAGAGTGGTTTGAATCAGACGCGCCAGTGCCATTTATGATGAAAGTGTTTCAGATTCAACAGCATCAACGGGCTAAAATACCGGCGATAACCCACGTAGACGGCTCAGGCCGGCTGCAAACCGTTACCGAAAGCGGCAATCAGCGGTATTACCGGCTGATTCAGAGCTTCTATCAGAAAACTGGGGTACCAATGTTATTGAATACCTCATTTAACGAGAACGAACCCGTGGTGTGCAAGCCTGAAGAGGCATTAGACTGTTTTTTACGTACCAATATGGACGTGTTAGCGCTTGGCTCACACCTTATTATACGACGCGCGAATGCTAGTTAATACTATGACCGAGTGGGGCCTACTAAGTTTGGTGTTGATCATTACATCGCTTGCGGTTTACTTATTGTCGAAATTTTCTGCCAAGCTAGGTTTAATCGCCGAGCCCGGCGAGCACCGACTGCATCAAACAGCCACGCCAATGGTTGGCGGCATCGCAATTTATCTTGGATTATTGTCCGGTATGTTATTAATTGACGGTAGTTTTTCGTCACTAATGCCAAGCCTATTTTTGATGTGTGCCGTAGGTGCGCTAGACGACCGATATAATTTGCCTTCGTGGACCCGGTTTCTGGCTCAAGGTCTTGCCGCTTATTTGATGATCGTCTTTAGCAATGTCGCTTTGGTTGACTTAGGCTATCTATTTTCATCAGATCAACGAATTTTATTGAGCCCGCTTGGGTCGGCCATACTGACTATATTTGCCTGTATCGGTGTAATTAATGCGGTCAATATGTCTGATGGATTAGATGGCCTAGCAGGCTCATTAGTGTTTCTGGTGCTGTTGTCATTGTTCTTGTTTGGACACCCATCCCAAGGCCTATTATTGATTTCTTTGAGTGCCATCGCCGGATTTTTAGTTTGGAATATTCGAATAGGCCGTCCGCAGGCGAAAGTGTTCATGGGCGACGCAGGCTCTACCATGCTTGGCCTACTGTTAGCTTACTTGTTAATCGATTGCTCCCAAGTTAGCACCGGTATATGGCCAGTAACGGCTCTCTGGCTGCTAGCACTACCTTTGATCGATGCTGTCGCGGTATTAATTGTACGCCCGATGCGAGGTAGGTCACCATTTTCAGCTGACCGAATCCATTATCATCACCAATTACTCGACCGAGGTATCTCGGTAAACCTTAGTTTAATCATCGCGCTTATCTTGCAATCAATCTTTATTTTGATTGGTATCGCGCTATGGCGTATCGGTTTGGCAGACCACCTGCAATTAGCTTTATTCCTCGGCCTCTTTTTACTTTACGCCGCTCGCCTGTATTACTTTTCAGGAAAGTCCGAGAAAACGAATTAATTAGCGTAATTTTGACAAAAACCATTGTCAATTCTAATGCTCTCGGTTAATATTGCGCGCTCGTTGAGTGAGGCCGTAACAAGCCCATGCAACGATGTTATAAAGGTTTGGAGAGGTGGCAGAGCGGCTGAATGCACTGGTCTTGAAAACCAGCAAGGGTTAATAGCCCTTCGTGGGTTCAAATCCCACCCTCTCCGCCATTATGAATAGAAAAGCCCTTGATTAGCCTAGCGTTAATCAGGGGCTTTCTTTTTGGGTCCACTAAAGATCCACTACTGACCCACTACAGATCCACTACTGACCCACTACAGATCCACTACAGATCCACTACAGATCCACTACAGATCCACTAAAGCCCCACCATTTATAAATTTAGTTGAACAAACTTAATATAAATTTATAGACTCTACCCTTTTATTTCTGGCGACAGCTATGCTATTGGCCCGATTGCATTGAATTCGCGGCATCTTGGCGTGAGCTTATTGAAACTTGATTAAGCCCACATTGGTGCAGATGTTTACCTTTTACGTCTCGAATTGATCAATGTAATCCCTCACTTTAGCCGCTGCAGAGGTGCGATTTTCGACGCCGAGTTTTTTGTAAATGTTTTCGGAATGTTTATTGATAGTGCGTGGGCTGGTGCCGAGTATCTCGCCAATATCGCGATTGGTTTTACCTTTGGCTATCCACAATAGAACCTCGGCTTCTCGCGCGGTCAGATTTAAACTGTTTTGCAATAACAATGATTCGTTAGGTAACTCTGTGTCGACAAGCTTTAGCAGGTATTCTTGGCTGTTCGATTCGCCTAGAAACAATACTCTGAGAATACTGTTGGGGGCTTTAAGACGTAGGCTCATGCCATTGCTTGGCGCCATAGATAACCATTGTCGTAGCTCCTGATGCAGTTTGCTGCTTAACCAGTCGCTATCATTGTTGGCGGTTTCAAGCAGCTCAGTGACGTGAGAAGTTGACCAAACAATTCCACCCATTCGGTTGACCGCGAACACATATTGCCCCGCAATATCTAAGGCTGATTGTGCGCTTCTGGTTAAACGGTTTGAGGCAAGGTGTACACGCATTCTGGCGATCAACACTGAGTTAACGATAGGCTTTGTAATGTAATCAATTCCGCCCACCGTGAAGCCTTTTACCACGCTATCACTGTCGCTAAGACCGGTCATGAAAATCACTGGAATATATTTAAGTTCGGGATCTTTTTTTAATATTTGACATACCTCAAAGCCATCCATGTTTGGCATGACGGCGTCGAGTAAAATCATATCTGGAATCATATTTCGAGCAATAGACAATGCTTGAGATCCTTCAAGCGCTATTAAAGTTTGCATGCCTTCTTTTTCCAAAACTTGATTTAATAAACTCAAGTTTTCGGTGCAATCATCGACAATTAGAATCAAGTCTTTTCTGTTTTTAACGGCGTTCATTGCATTTCTTTTGCTTGTGGTTTGGTAAGGCCGACGGCTTTGAGTTGATCAATTAATATGTCAAACCGAACTTGCGATACCCAGTGGAACATAACCTCCAGAAATTCATTGCTCGCGGCATGCCGCCGTTTTAATTCTTTCAATTGGAATTTTAGCTCTGATAATTGACCCGTTTCGGCAAGTTCAATTAAGCCGTTAATACTGTCTTGCGACGGAAGCCCCTGTTTAGGTAAGGTAAGTTGCTCACTCGGCCGGTGGGCAATTTCCTGTGGCTCGTACAGCCACTCAATATCTAATGCTTTGGCTATTTTTTCTAGCAAGCTATCTATTTTCACTGGTTTAAAAATATAATCATTCTGAATGCTGGTTTCTTGTTGAGTAACTTCACTTTCGCTAGCATTCGCTGAGAGCATAATAATTGGCTTTCTAAACCCTTGTTGTCGCAAGGTCTTAGCCACCATCCAGCCATCAATCCCTGGCATTGCGATGTCTAGTAAATAGATGTCTGGTTCATGCTCCTTATTCATTAACAAACAGCTCTCGCCATCATGAGCTTCGATAACGTTGAAACCAATCGGCGTTAGGATGTCGCTAATCAAGCCTCGGTGATTTGGGTCGTCGTCGACTACGGTAACGGTCTTCCTCGGGCCTTGGTAGTTGTAAATACGTTTAGCGACAAGCACATCTTCTGGCGACATCACTTCTGCCAACATCATTAATACCGTGGCGTTGACACCTGAGCGTCTTTGATTGTTTTTGATGACTAATTCACCACCCATAATGTCGATTAAAAGTCGCGTAATGGTTAACCCTAGGCCAATGCCCATGGTGGTAGGGACACCCGGACGACGTATTCGTTCAAATGGTTGGTAGATACGCTCTAATTCGGATTCCGGAATTCCGACGCCGGAATCGATAATTTGAAATTTTGCTACTTGGTTTTTGTAACTAACGATGAATAATACTTCGCCTGTTTGAGTGAATTTGACCGCATTGCTGAGTAAATTAATTAATATTTGCCGAAGTCGCTTTTCATCAGTTTTCACGTACTGGGGTAAGGTTGAGTCGCATTGATATGTAAAGGTCAGCCCTTTGTCTTCAGCTTGAAGGCTAAACATGTAAACCATTTGATCAATCACCGCGCTGATACGAACTTGCTCTTGATGAATGAATAGCTTGCCCGCCTCGATACTCGATATATCTAACATGCCTTCTATCAAATCGGCTAAATGTTCGCCACTGCGACGAATTACTGATATTTGATATTGCTTAGAATGTGGCATTTCAGAATCGCCTTCTAACAATTGGGCATAGCCTAGAATCGAATTAAGCGGTGTGCGAACCTCATGACTCATTCCGGTTAAATAGCGGCTTTTGGCGTGATTCGCCGCTTCAGCATTTTCTTTAGCGGCTTGTAGTGCTTTTTCGGTCTTATCGTGCGCCTGAATCTCTTTAACTAATAATTTATTCTGTCGTTGTGACTCGCCTTGCGCGACTAAATTACTCTCTTGAGCCAGTACAAATAACCATGAAAGGATACCGCCGATGATAATTATGATGAAGAAAACACTCCACAACATACTTTGCATTACAGCGTTGCTATTGGGATTGTTGTCGTGAGCGCTAACACTGATTAACCACAATAATAAGCCTGTTGTGAAAGAGATACAGAGTAAGAGAAAGGTGAATTTTACAATCTCGTGAGTAATAGATTTTGAGATAGAGGAGGGTAAATTTTTTGCTAGGAACTCAGTGATCTGATCCGGGATATTCTTTGTTTGCTTACACAAGTCATGGCAACGGCTATCTAATGAGCAGCATAGGGAGCAAATATCGCCCGTATACGCCGGGCAATAGGCAACATCTTCACGTTCATAGACGTTCTCGCATACGCAACATTTAACCGAAATCATTACTGATGGATATTTAGTTGGTTCACGAGCAATGTAAAAACGCCCTTGGGTAAACCAAGCAATTGTGGGAGAGATCAATAACGTCGAACCAAGGGTAATGAAGTGCGATAAGGCTTTAATCGATTCGCCAAATACTCCTAAGTAGCAAATGATTCCAATCATTGACGCCGCCAACATGGAACCAACTCCGACGGGGTTTATGTCATATAGGTGGGCGCGTTTGAACTCTATGCCCTGTGGGCTTAGACCTAGTGGCTTATTAATTACTAAGTCAGCAACCAAAGAGCCAAACCATGCGACCGCAACAATCGCATACACTCCCAATGTATCTTCAAAGGCTTGGTAGATCCCAAGCTCCATAAGCATTAGAGCAATAACGACATTAAATACTAACCAAACAACCCGGCCGGGGTGGCTGTGGGTCAGGCGCGAAAAAAAGTTAGACCAAGCAATTGAACCAGCGTAAGAATTTGTAACATTGATTTTTAATTGAGAAATAATCACAAATAATCCAGCAACAGCCAAAGCAATGTCTGGTGAATGGGTTACATATGAGAATGCAATTACATACATGCGCATTGGGTCAGAGGCGTCAGCGTAGGCAACGCCACTTTGAAACGCTATGTAAGCTAATAGTGACCCGGCAAGAATTTTTAAAACACCAATAATGACCCATCCTGGGCCAGCGCAAATAAGCGCAAACCACCACCTCAATCTGTTTTCTTTATTCTTTTCTGGTAGAAATCGTAGGTAGTCAACTTGCTCACCGATTTGCGCAATGAGGGCAAATAATACCGCCGCAGCTGCACCAATATAGATCAAACTGATTTCGCCGGGGGTATCATTCTTCAAGCCTTCGAATTGCTGCCAGTCAGTTATGGCCGCTGCATCTGAATAAATAATAAATATGAAAGGAAGAATTTGCAGTATCACCCAGATCGGCTGAGTCCATAGTTGGAAGCGGCTTATGAAGGTTATTCCATGCGTCACCAATGGAATAACAACAATTGAACAAATGATATAGCCGATGCTTAATGGAATGTTAAACAGCAGCTCAATCGCCATCGCCATAATGGCCGCTTCCAAGGCGAAAAAGATGAACGTAAAGGAAGCATAAATCAACGAAGTGATAGTAGAGCCGATATAGCCAAAACTGGCTCCACGGGTCAGAAGGTCAATGTCTACGCCGTATCTAGCGGCGTAGTAACAAATTGGAATCCCAACTAAAAATATCAAAGTGCCGACCAGCAAGGTAGCAACAAGCGCATTATCAAACCCGTAACTGAGCGTGATAGCCCCGCCAATTGCTTCTAACACTAAGAAAGAAATAGCGCCAAGCGCCGTATTCGCCACTTCTGATAGAGACCAACGACGAGAGCTTTTCGCGGTAAATCGAAGCGCATAATCTTCTAAGGTTTGATTATTTACCCATTGGTTGTAACGGCGTCGTTCGCGAAAAACTTGTTGCTTTGCTCTGCTCATCATTGTCCGATTTCATTTAATGCCTAATTAATTTAAGCCGAGTTTTAGATAAAGAAAACACTGTTGACAACGCCCATACATTGTATTGCTTTTGTATAGAGCAAGAATCACACCACCATTTTGGATATTTATTTATC
>JAFMHC010000146.1 GCA_017854775.1 Gammaproteobacteria bacterium
CGACTCTTAATTCACCTCGCTAATAAATAACGCTGCTAATTCGAGTTTTTCGAGCTTCTGACCGCAGGATTGTTAGCCAAGGGCTGAATTATGTTAACTACGGCGTGATTTTACGTCGACCATAAAGCGCGACAGTGCGCAAACAAGAAGTGCTGCAGCCAAGAAGTGCTATAACGCTATCAAATAGATTGAGTATGAAACAGACCGATGACCTGCGCATAGCCGCAACCAAGGAGCTAATTGCTCCTGTGCAAATTCACGAACAGTTCCCGCTAACCGAAACGGCTGCGGCGACCACCTATAATGCACGTGAAGAAATAGAAAAGATAATGGCGGGTAAAGACGACCGTCTTGTTGCTATTGTTGGCCCGTGTTCAATTCATGATCCGAAGTCGGCATTAGAATACGCTGCACGTTTAGCCGATCTTAAGAACGAGTTAAAGGATGATTTAGTCATCGTTATGCGAGTTTACTTTGAAAAGCCACGCACTACCGTCGGTTGGAAGGGGCTGATAAACGATCCGGATTTGAATGATACGTTTAAGGTAAACAAAGGCATTGGCATCGCTCGCGATCTATTGCTGTCCATTAACGACATGGGCGTACCGGCTGGCTGTGAGTACCTCGATTTGATTACGCCGCAGTATACCGGTGACATCGTTTCGTGGGGTGCAATTGGTGCGCGTACCACAGAAAGCCAGTGTCATCGCGAGTTAGCGTCAGGATTATCGTGTCCAGTGGGCTTTAAAAACGGCACCAACGGCAACCTAAAAATTGCGGTCGACGCGATCGGTGCTGCAAGTAACCCGCATCACTTTTTGTCGGTTACCAAAGAAGGGCGTACTGCAATCGTTAATAGTAGCGGCAATGAATTCACCCATATTATTCTGCGTGGCGGCAATAAGGAGCCTAATTTTTCAGCTGAGCACGTTGAAGAGTCGGCACAAATGCTAGTAAAGGCTAATCTTCGCCCCAATATTATGATTGATTTTAGTCATGCCAATAGTTTTAAGTCTCCAGCTCGGCAACGAGAGGTTTGTGACGACGTTTGCGCGCAACTTGCTGCGGGAGAGCAGCGCGTATTTGGTGTTATGATTGAGTCTCACTTGGTTGAAGGCGCTCAGAAAGTGGTCGCTGGCACACCGTTGACCTACGGACAAAGTATCACCGACGGCTGCATTGGGTGGGTTGAAACGGAAGAACTTTGCCGAAACCTCGCAAATGCGGTACGATCAAGACGAACAGCATAAAGAAGGTGCGCATTGCTGTTAAGGAGTGAGTTAATAAAAGCATATTTATTAACGACTTAACAATTCAAAACGAGACCAATAATTACAACGATAAGGGTTGGTCTCAGGTTTAAGCGACAGGGTAAAATTTGAAAAGATTTGCGTTATTGGGGGAGCCGTTGGGCCATAGTATGAGTCCGGCGCTGCATAAAGCGATTTATCGTCAACTTGAAATTGATGATGCTTCCTATCGTACTGTTGAGCTTCCTCAGGATCGGCTTAAAAGTTTCTTCACTGGATTTCGAGTTGGTGGGTTTGATGGCGTAAATGTCACCACTCCACACAAGGCGAGTGTCATAGATTTATTAGACGAAGTAGACAGTAAGGCTAGACTGCTGAATGCGGTCAACTGCGTCAACCGTGTCGGCAATAAGCTCACCGGATACAATACTGATGTTATGGGCTTTGCCTATTCTCTACGTCAGAATGACGTCGATATTGAGGGCAATCAGTTCGCTATACTCGGCGCTGGTGGCAGCGCACAAGCAGTCGCGGCGGTACTCGCCGAGGGTGAAGCGTCGAAAATTTCAATTGTAAATCGCACACCTGAACACGCTGAGGAATTAAAGAATACGATTTTAAGCGTTAATGAATCTATCGAGGTCGAAGTGGTTTCCACTGACGAGTTGGCTACTCGCTCTAAAGACCTGGATTGCGTTATAAACACAACCTCAGTTGGTATGAGTCCAAACGTCAATGACTCGCCATTGCCAGACAACTTCTTTACCGAGAATACCCTCGCGTTTGACTTGGTGTATAACCCGCTTGAGAGTAAATTTTTGCAACAGGCGCAAAGCCAAGGTGCTTCGGTAGTCAATGGTGTGCAAATGCTGGTGGCGCAAGCTGTTTACTCGGTCGAAATCTGGATGGGAGGCAATATCGTTGCCCATGTTGATATGAATGCGCTGGTAAGAGACCTAGAGAAAACCATAAAATAGCCCTCTAAATATTTTGCAATGGTTTGTTACATTGCGTTTATCGGCGCCACTCGCGCTAAGTCATGTTCGCGCCAAGCATTATAAGCCATGCTTGCGCTAAGCACTAAGCCTAGACCAAGCCCTAGAAAGCCCTAGAAAGTTAAATGAACTCCTCAATTTCTCAAGTTGTGCCGCTCGAGCTGGCTGAACATTCGTACGATATTAGTATTGGCTATGGTCTACGCAACAGTCTCGCCGAGATTCTTGCCCAGTGGAACCAAGGCCAGCAATGGGTGGTGCTCACTCAAAAAGCTATTTTTGACCTGTACGAGCCTGTCATAGAGCAGCTCAAGCACGCGGGTTACAAAATTGACACCATCATTGTTCCGGCTGACGAGTCAGCCAAAAATATTCGTCATGCAGAACAAGTTTGGACCCAAATGGTCGAAATGGGGTGTGATCGTTCGTCTATTTTACTTGCCTTAGGTGGTGGGGTCGTCGGAGATTTGGGTGGCTTTGTTGCTGCAACCTATATGCGCGGCATTGGGTTCATCCAAGTGCCAACAACTTTGCTAGCCATGATCGACTCAGCGATAGGCGGTAAGACCGCGGTTAACCTCGCTGCCGGAAAAAACTTAGTAGGTGCGATATATCAACCCAAAGCGGTGCTGGTCGACCCAGGTTTCTTGCAAACACTACCGCGACGAAATGTGATCTCTTCACTGGCTGAAGCGATTAAGTATGGATTTATTAGAGATAAGTCTATTTTCGACACTATGCAAGCGCGTTATGACGATCTTGTTAGCCTTAAAGATGAAGCCTTGTTGAGTGAAATCATCGCCAAAAGTTGTAATATTAAGGCTCAAATTGTGTCGAATGACCAGTTTGAGAATGGTGAGAGGCGACTGCTTAATTATGGACATACTATTGGCCATGCGTTTGAAACAATTCAGGCCTACGGTGGCTTGTATCATGGTGAAGCAGTGCTGTATGGCATGAAGTGCGCAAATTTCATTTCACATAAAAAGGGGTTATTAAACGACTCCGAATTTGAAGCCGCACAAACGTTGCTGCATCGTTTCGATTTGCCTGAGCTCGGGCAAGTGCCTGCCGATAAAGTACTGGCGGTAGTCGCTCACGATAAGAAAAACATCAACGGTAAACTCAATTTTATCCTGATTGATGGTATTGGTAATGGCGTTGTATCCACCGATGTAACCAGCGACGATATAGTCGATAGCCTTCAGGCAGTGACATGACTATCAATAAAAAGGGCGTTATCAAGATTCTTGTTGTCAACGGCCCAAACCTAAATCTACTTGGCGAGCGAGAGCCGGAGATTTACGGCCACGATACCCTAAGCGACGTAAATCTTTGGATTGCTGAGCACGAGGTGAGTCAATCGCATCAGCTGCATTTTTTTCAGTCTAACCATGAAGGTCAGATAATTGATTACTTGCATGCTCATCGTAAGTCGGCCAACGGTGTGGTAATTAACCCTGGTGGTTTAACGCACTACTCGATTGCGCTACGCGATGCCATCGCCGGTTGCCAAGTGCCTACCGTTGAAGTGCATATATCAGATATTCATGCGCGTGAAGAATTTCGCCAAATCTCGATGGTAAAAGATGTCTGTATTGCTCAAATATCGGGGCACGGCAAGCAGGGCTACGTCGAAGCGATTGAATTATTGGTGAATTATTCGCAGCAGCCTACACAGTAGCGTTGATTAAGCGAAACCAAACGGCTGACCGAGACGCGTCAGCCTAAAGCTAAACTAAGATTATGAAATTTGACCTTTTAAATACCGATGGCGCGGCTCGACGAGCTAAATTGTCGTTTTCGCGTGGCGAAATCCAAACCCCTATTTTTATGCCGGTCGGCACTTCTGCCACAGTTAAGGCGATGACGCCAGATGAGCTTGAGCAAGTTGGCGCGCAAATAGTGTTGGGAAACACCTTTCACTTAATGCTGCGGCCTGGCACTGATGTGATTCAAGCGCACGGAGACTTACACGATTTCATGCAATGGCAGAAGCCGATTTTGACTGACTCAGGTGGTTTTCAGGTCTGGTCATTGGCGGCCTTGCGCAAAATCGAGGAAAAGGGAGTTACCTTTCGCTCGCCAATCGATGGCAGTAAGAAATTTTTAGGTCCAGAAGAAGCCATTGATATTCAGCGAAAACTTGGCGCTGATATCGTTATGATTTTTGACGAGTGCACCCCATATCCAGCAACTGAGAAAGAGGCGCGTGACTCAATGGAGTTGTCATTGCGCTGGGCTGACCGGTCAAAGGTTGCTCATGGTGATAGCGAGTCGGCATTGTTTGGAATAGTGCAGGGCGGCATGTATGAGCACCTGCGCGACGAGTCCTTGGCTGGCCTCAAGCAGATCGGCTTTGACGGCTATGCTATTGGCGGGTTATCGGTAGGAGAGCCGAAAGAAGAGATGTACAAAGTGCTAAAGCACTTAACTCCGAGCATGCCAGATAACGCACCGCGCTACTTAATGGGGGTAGGCACACCAGAAAACTTAGTAACTGCCGTGCACTACGGGATTGACATGTTCGACTGTGTATTGCCAACCAGAAATGCGCGCAACGGCTGGCTCTATACAGAGACAGGTGTGGTTAAGATCAAAAACGCTAAATACTTGATGGATACTAGGCCAATTGACGACGCTTGCAGTTGCAGCACTTGTAAACAGTTTTCGCGTTCCTATATAAAACACTTATTGAAGACAAAAGAGATTTTGGGCGCGCGCTTAGCGACGGTTCACAATCTGCATTTTTTCTTGAATTTGATGCAGCAAATGCGAGATGCTATTGATGCCAACGCGTTTGATGAATTCCGAGGAAATTTCTTCGAGATGCGCGGTCAAATTGACGCAACTGTGGCATAATTCGCGCTTAATTTTTTTGATGTGTTGCATCTAGGCGAACATCAAGAAGTAAAACAGACAACCATAAAATTGGATAGGTATCCTTCATGAACGACGTATTGAGTTTCTTTATTTCTGATGCTGTAGCGCAAACTGGAGGTCTCGGTGGCGGCGGCATTATGAGTTTCCTACCGATGATCGCATTGTTTGTGATCTTCTATTTTTTGTTAATTCGGCCCCAACAAAAGCGCCAAAAAGAACATAAAAATATGGTGGCTGGTTTAGCCAAAGGTGATGAAATAGTCACTATGGGTGGCGTTTTAGGAAAAATTACTGCAGTAGATGATAATTTTCTAACCGTAGAAGTAGCCAAGAGCACTGAAATTAAAGTGCAACGCATGTCTGTTCAAGCCATGATGCCTAAAGGCACTATCTAATTACTAACTAAACAACGGCTAGAATCTCGAGTTAAGGGTATGTAGCGGTATTGTCTGATGAATAAAAATCCAACCTGGAAGTATTTAGTTCTGTTGCTAATTGTTGCCTTTGGCGTGATTTATGCAACCCCAAATCTTTATCAAGCTGAACCTGGCGTGCAAGTGATCGGCTTGCGTAATGCGGTGGTCGACACCAATACGCTTGAACGTGCTAAGCGTGTGCTTGAGACGGCGGGTGTTGAAGTTAAACAAATCACCTTAGAGAATGGCAAAATTCGAGCTCGGTTGACCAGCGAAGAAGCACAGAACACCGCGCGTGATGTATTGCGCGAGAAGTTAGATGATTCATTTGCCGTAGCCGCTACCGACTTGCCGACTACGCCAGGCTGGCTTGAGAGTCTGGGTGGCGCACCGATGTACTTAGGGTTGGATTTGCGTGGCGGTGTGCATTTTTTGATGCAGGTCGATATGGTCGCTGCTGAGAAAAAAGCCAATGATAATTATTATGAAGATATACGTAAGCTCTTAAGAGAAGAGGGCATTCGTTACACTGGCATTAACCGTCAAGAGAACGGTGCGATTTTCTTGCGTTTTAAAACTGAAGAACTTCAAGAGCAAGCTAATGCAGCAGTAACCACGGCTAACCCCGAGTTAGTTGCAACGACCCGAGAGGACAACGGCTCGTTCACCATGCAGCTTCAGTTAACTGAATCGGCGATTAGTGAAATAAAGAAGGCAGCGCTAAAGAAGAACATGCTGGCTTTGCGTAACCGAATTGATCAGCTGGGTGTCTCTGAGCCGGTTATTCAACAGCAGGGCTTGGACCGCATCGTGGTTCAGTTGCCAGGTGTCAAAGATCCGTCGGTTGCTAAAGAGATTTTAGGTAAAACCGCCACACTTCAAGTACATTTGGTCGACGAAGACAATACCGCATCAACGGTAACAGGGCGGGTGCCGTCAGGCTCAAAGCGTTTTTACTACCGTGATGGACGACCAATTTTATTGCAGAAGCGGATTCTATTTTCTGGTGACAATATTATTGATGCGAGTGTTTCGATAGATGAAAACGGCGGGCCGGCGGTAAGTATTACGCTTGACTCGAAGGGCGCTAATGTTAACTCTGATGTGACCGGCGACAATATTGGTAATCGCATGGCGGTCGTTTATGTTGAAACGCTGGGCGAAACTAAAATTGATTCAAAAGGTAACGCGAGGCTGGTTACTAAAGAAATTCGAGAAGTTATTACCGCCCCAGTTATTCGTGATCAACTTGGCAAGCGCTTTATTATCAATGGTTTAGATGGGCAAAACGAAGCAAAAGATCTTTCTCTTTTACTGCGCGCCGGCTCACTAGCCGCACCCGTATTTATCATCGAAGAACGCACCGTTGGCCCAAGCTTGGGTGCCGATAATATCGAGAAAGGCTTCACCTCAGTGCTCTACGGCTTTTTACTAGTGCTGCTGTTTATGATTGTGTTCTATCGAGTTTTTGGCTTAGTCGCAAGCTTTGCATTGGTGCTTAATTTGGTCATTATCGTGGCGGTTTTATCGTTACTACAGGCAACCTTAACCTTGCCCGGCGTGGCCGGTATGGTCTTGACCGTCGGCATGGCTGTAGACGCCAACGTACTGATTTTTGAACGTATTAGAGAAGAGATACAAGCCGGTGCGGCACCGCAAATGTCTATTCACCGGGGCTATGACAATGCTTTTTCAACAATTATTGACGCCAATCTAACCACCTTGATAGCGGCGTTGGTGTTGTTTAATTTCGGTACCGGTCCTATTCAAGGCTTTGCCATCACGCTAAGCATTGGCATTGCCACCTCGATGGTAACGGCCATATTCGTTTCTCGAATTTTAATTAACTTGTTCTACGGCGGTCGTCGCTTAGATTCATTATCCATTTAAGCGTAGGGAAGATCTGATATGCAATTATTTAAAAAACTAACGGTGATCAATTTTATTGGTCTGCGTAAGCTCGCTTTAATTTTTTCTATTGCTTTGCTAGCAGCGAGTACCTACTCGCTGTCTACTCAAGGGTTGAATTACGGCATCGACTTTTCTGGCGGTACTAAGTTGGAATTAGCCTATCAGCAAGACGTGTCAGTGCTAGATATGCGTGCTACCTTAGCCTCTTCGGGTTACCCAGAGGCTGTAGTCCAGCATTTTGGCAGTAACAAAGACGTGCTGATTCGCATTCCATTATCGCCGGAGAACAGCGACGCTAAGGTCAGCGACGACGTGGTTAAAATCTTAGCCGCGTCAGAGGTTGGCCCTGGTGCGGTGCGCTCGGTCGAGTTTGTCGGGCCGACCTTTG
The DNA here is from genome assembly GCA_017854775.1 of Gammaproteobacteria bacterium. Taxonomy (GTDB): domain Bacteria; phylum Pseudomonadota; class Gammaproteobacteria; order Arenicellales; family Arenicellaceae; genus Arenicella. The sequence continues at coordinate 7,844 of JAFMHC010000146.1, forward strand.
GTAAAGAACTGTTTGAAAAAGGCATTCTGGCCTTAGTTTACGCCCTAATTGGCGTGATGATCTATGTGGCGTTTCGTTTCGAGTGGAAATTTTCCCTCGGTTCGGTGGTCGCGTTGATTCACGATGTGGTCATTACAGTGGGTTTGTTTTCGATACTTCAGCTCGAGTTTACCTTGCCGGTGTTAGCTGCTCTGTTGGCGGTGATCGGCTACTCGCTGAACGATACTATTGTGGTTTTTGACCGTATTAGGGAAAACTTTCGCAAGCTTCGTGAAACTGACACCGAAGACACAATGAATGTCTCAATTAATCAAACCCTACCAAGAACTATTTTGACCTCATTAACCACCTTGTTGGTATTAGTGGCACTCTTTTTCTATGGTGGTGATGCTTTGAGCGGCTTCGCTGCAACCTTGATTATCGGCGTGTTGATCGGTACCTATTCGTCAATTTTTGTTGCCAGCCCAACGGTTCTGATGCTTGGAGCTACAGCGGAAGACTTATTGGTTGAGGTCGTTGAGAAAGAAGGGGTTGACCAACCAGAGCACCCGTATACGCCCTAACCACAACAGGCACTGATCACCGAGTCACGTATTAGTTATTGATAGACCGTTTGCGGTCAGAAAGAATCTTAAAATTTTTCACAGAGTACTCATCTCATGTTCAAAAAAAGCGACACCATTGCAAATGTAGACCCAGAAGTTTGGAGTGCCATTGTTGACGAGAATACCCGTCAGGAAGAGCATATCGAGTTAATCGCATCTGAAAACTATGCGAGCGCAGCGGTAATGCAGGCGCAGGGCACAAAACTTACTAATAAATACGCCGAAGGCTATCCTGGAAAGCGTTATTATGGCGGTTGCGCTTATGTCGATGTCGCCGAAGACTTGGCAATAGCTCGTTTAAAAGAATTGTTCGGGGCTGATTACGCCAATGTTCAGCCACACTCAGGGTCGTCAGCAAATATCGCAGTATACCAAGCGGTTTTGAATCCCGGTGACACAGTATTGGGTATGAGCTTAGACCATGGCGGCCATTTAACTCACGGCGCCAAAATAAATTTCTCGGGTCGAATTTACAACTCTGTGCAATATGGCTTAGTAGAAGCAACAGGCGAAATTGATTACGACCAAGTCGAAGCACTCGCGCTTGAGCACAAACCCAAAATGATTGTCGCAGGCTTTAGCGCCTACTCTCGTGTCGTTGATTGGCAGCGTTTTCGTGACATATCCGACAAAGTCGGTGCCGTTATGATGTGTGACATCGCCCACGTCGCTGGTTTGATTGCGGTTGGCTTATACCCAAGCCCCGTTAACATTGCCGATGTTTGTACCTCCACTACGCATAAAACATTACGCGGCCCACGTGGCGGCATAATCATGGCTAAAGCCAACCCGAAGCTGGAAAAAGCACTTAATTCTCGTGTATTTCCAGGCACTCAAGGTGGCCCGTTGATGCACGTCATTGCATCAAAAGCGGTGGCTTTCAAAGAAGCGCTGCAGCCCGAGTTCAAAGAGTATCAGCAACGCACACTGGACAATTCACGCGCACTCGCAGCTGGTTTGAAAGCACGCGGCTACACGCCGGTGTCAGGCGGAACAGATAACCATTTGAGTCTAATTAGTCTGATTGATAAGGGCATTACAGGTAAGGCTGTAGAAGCGGCATTGGGCGCTGCCAATATTACCGTGAATAAAAATAGCGTGCCTGGCGACCCGCAAAGCCCGTTTGTAACCAGTGGCCTTCGCATTGGTACACCAGCGATCACAACTCGTGGCTTTGGTTTACCTGAGATGGCGACCCTAGCGAACTGGATGGCCGACGTGATGGACACCGTAGATGAAGACGGCGGTTTCGATTCAAGCGTTACTGATAAAGTGAAAGCCGAAGTCTTGGAACTCTGTAAGGGTTTTCCAGTCTACGATTTTTCTGACTAAAACCGAAACAAGCTAGGTCCAAGAAATAAATATCTATGAGTAAGCGACACTAAATGCGTTGCCCATTTTGTCAAAACGACGATACTCGCGTGATCGATTCTCGCTTAACCGAAGATCGTGATGCGGTACGTCGTCGGCGTTCTTGCGAAGCGTGTGGTGAACGGTTTAGCACCCTTGAGCAGGCTAGTTTAAAGCTTCCTTATATCGTTAAATCCAATGGCGATCGGGAGCATTACGACGAACTTAAGGTGGCGCGTGGCCTTGAGCGCGCACTAGAGAAACGCCCAGTTGACTCAGATCAGATAGAACACATCTTGCACCGTATTAAGCACAGCCTACTCACCAGCGGGGAGCGCGAAGTAAATGCGCTTGAAATTGGTGAGTTGGTGATGAACGAATTGCGCGAGGTCGACCAAGTGGCTTATGTTCGATTTGCTTCGGTATACCGCTCGTTTCAAGACGTTGATGCATTCAGCGATGAAATCAAGCGCCTACAGCAACAAACGTTGCATGGTCGCCACACCAAACGTGCTAAAGCGCAAGCGGATGTAAATGATGGCAAACCACACAAACGTTAAGTCACTAGTGTAGTATCGGCGACATGATAACTTCAAACCCTACTGAGCCAAGCTCTCAAGCCCCCACAGACATGAATTCTGAAGATCAGGTCTTTATGCAACGCGTTCTCGATTTGGCTGTTATGGGGGCAACCTCAACACAGCCCAACCCGATGGTTGCTTGTATCATAGTTAAAGATGGGCTGGTTGTTGGCGAGGGTTTTCATCAGACCGCCGGCGAATTACATGCCGAGCGATTGGCTTTGCAACAAGCCGGTGCTCAATCTCGCGGGGCAACCGCATATGTCAATTTAGAACCTTGCTGTCACCAAGGGCGAACTCCGCCCTGTACCGACGGTTTGATAGACGCCGGAATCAGTCGCGTTGTGGCGGCCATGCGCGACCCTAATCCCTTAGTTGAAGGAGGCGGCTTTGAGTTATTGCAAGGCGCTGGCATCGAGGTTGAAGCGGGCGTGCTTGAAGACCAAGCTCAATGGCTAAACCGAGGTTTTGTCAGCCGCATGGCGCGGCAAAGACCTTGGGTGATGCTCAAGTCAGCCGCGACACTAGATGGCCGAACGGCGGCTTATGATGGCGAGAGTAAGTGGATAACCAGCGCTCA
>JAFMHC010000147.1:0-7008 GCA_017854775.1 Gammaproteobacteria bacterium
CCACCCGCATTTATGAAAATGGAAGGTTCACGAGAATCACTGTCGTTGATATCCCAAACGCCGAGTCCACCACCAACAAAGAAGTTTTTAGTAATCTTGGCTTCTAAACCAACATCGGCAAAGATGGTATCTTCAGGGTAGTCATTGCCATTGTTAACGCCGTTTCGATGTAACGCGCCGACGCTGGGAACAAACTTTAGCGATCGTCTTAGGGGTACTTTAAAGCCAGCGCGCAAACCAGCAATGCCGGATGAATCTCGCATCTCCATATTCCAAGCCGTTTCTAAGCGCATTAATGTTTCTGTGCCAACAAACGCGGCAATAAACGGAATAACCTTTTCGCCGTCGAGTAATTTATCTTCCATAAAAGGCGCGACTTTTGGGGCGATTGAAACCGTCTTGACTGTGGTACCGCACTCGTCGATCGCTTTAATAGTGTACTTTCCAGCACTAAGTTGCTGGCCGTACCAGCAGCCTGAGTTGTCAAGCGTTAATTCTTCGCTACTATTACCTAGTCTGCTCATAATGACCTTGGGGGCGTCAGTGCAAACGGTCATCGAGTTACCATCGATATTTACTGCTAGTTCTGGCTCATTGACGATCTTAGCGGCGGCAGTAAGGGCGATGTTGCAGCAAATTTTTGGAACGACTAACTGATAATTTACGCAAGCATTTTCGATATTTATCTCAAAGCCAGGAAACGATTTTTCGCCGGCCCAACGACGGTTTGGCGAGGAGATCACTTGTTTTTTTTCACGCATCCCCATCCATTCAAAGGTGGTGCCGACTGGGTATACTTGTTCGGTAAAATCGCCGTTTTGAACTGCAGTGAATAGCGCCTGTTTATCTCCTTGCCAGCCAGCCTCGCTTAAAATTTGATTTACTGTTTCCGAGTTATTGGCGAAAAAATCTTGTAACTCGGTCGATGTTTGGACACCCGGCTTTTCACAAATAGCCTGCGAAGTACCCAGTCGCTTTATATCGGTATATTGTGCTGATGCAGAATCGCCAACCATTAAACTAATTAGAATTATTAAGAATATTAGAAATAGTTTTAGACAAATAAATGCCATTTTTTTGATACTAGAGCGATTGCTGTCGTGTTGAGTTGGTTTTGGAAAAGAATTCATCAGGGTTACTCCTCGATAATAATTTTAGCGCTAGCGTTAAACTTTCGACTACGTAAAGCAAAGAGAATAACGGCGCCGATTCCGCCAATAGTTAATAGCACTAATAATAGGTCGCCGACGATAGGCAATTGGCTGAACAGGGTTAATAAAAGGGTCACGATCATCACTGAAGCGATATGGGCGAGCATGCTCTTACTTTCTGATTTCCTGAAATTTTTGGTGAAGCTATCGGCGAGAAACATGACGCTGGCAAAAAAGCCAATAAAAAACATTAAGACATAAGCAAAGAAAAAGATAATTGCCAGTGGTACGCCAATCACACTTACTGCTAACAACACCAATAGTAATGGCGTTACTAGTACAAAAAGTGCGCCAATCGCTAAACTTTTCACGGGTTGTGTGCGAATGATATTTGGCGTTTCAGCGTAAGTATTAGGTAAGACCCCAGATACGATTAATGAGGTTATGGCTATGCTAAAGACAAATAATACAAAGGCGATGATGACACCAAAGAATAATCCCCCTGCGTCCAGTTTTCCATTTTTTGAGCTCCACCAAGGGTTTGAGATGGTATGTTCTGCTTCGCCAGTTATCGTCGCATCTTGGCTGATTTTAGCAGGGTAAGGGCTGGTATATTGCAAATCACCGATTATGCGAGCGCCAGCGAGCACCTCAAGATGTTGCGCTTGAATACGCACCCCATCGGCGAACACGCCTGCCAATACCACGTCTCCACCTTTAATTACCAGCTTTCTCTCAAAGCGACCATCAGCTTTAATCTCGCCGCCAGCTAGCCAAGTTTTATTGGCAATTACGGTGTCAGCACAGACATCTATATCACCGCCCGCAATTGCAACATCGCCAGTAACTTGGCTGCATAAAGAAACTTCTCCACCTGCGGCACGGAGATCATCTTTTAACTCTGCTGTGATGACAACTTCGCCACCAGCAAGCATTAGGTCGCCGTGAACAAGCCCCGAGACATTGATGTCTCCTGCTGCTATCAATAGATCGCCATCCACGTCAGCATTGACCCTAACGTTTTCGTTGGCTAGGTAAGTGTCTTCACTTATTGATCCGGTTAAGTTGACGATATTGTCTGCTTCATTGGCACCGACAATACCCGAGCCAATCAATAATACTAAAGATATAATATAAGGTCGCATGACTTAGCTAAGTTGGTTAATCCGAACTTAAGTATGCTTAGCCTGCGGCGAATAGCTTTTGACCTAAGTCAACCTTTGCATGAATTGCTCTTACAAGACTGGATATCCGATATTAGTGGGTTCAAGGTTAGAGAGGCTTAGGCTTTGCACTAACCATATTTAGGTAGTTAGTATTTCATACCTCATGCTATTGGCCTTAATCGTTGAAGTCTTGCTGAATTTTTTTTAACGATTCACGGTATTGTTTTGCGTCGCCAAAGTTGGTGAACTTATGATAGTGGTCATGCTTTCCTGGAATGGCCTCAGCATGTTTGATCGGGCACCAATATTGCTCGGTACGAGCGGCCACTTCTCGCGTGAATGCAATGATTCCATTTCCGTAGCTGCAATAGACGCAATTCAATTTTTCAATGCCATTTAGGTAATTTAACATCGTCCGATCGAAGACCAGATACTGATTTCGACGTACTTTGGGAATGCCATAGACTGGGAAACAGATAAATTGATATAGGTTTACAAATATATCAAGTAATACGAAAGGAATTATTAGGGCGTAAATCGCGGGTGACGTGACAATCACAAGCCATCGGGCGTTAAGGATATAACGACCGACACTAACTTTAAATGCTTTGTGCCGCTCGGATATTCCGCGTTCAAATTCCAGTTTACCATTGTTGAATTGATAACGAAGTTTGTCCGCCTGCTGGTGTAACTCTTCTTGTAGTTGTGCTTCTAGCCTTTGAATTTCAGTCAGTATTTTATTAATAGAGTTATTCACATCTCACCTCAGCCACTATTGTTAAACCTTGCCTAATTAGACTACTCGAGAGAACGGTACAACACCTGAATTACCTTTATTACCATTGTCAAGGTAACGGTCGAAAACGGCGGCGATTGGGCGCATGAAATAACGTCCTTCGTCGGTAATATCAAAGCCGACTTTAGTCGGACTGACAAGGCCATCATTAATGAATTCACTCAGTGCTTTGAGTTCATTTTTAAAATAGTCGAGTAATTGCAGGGGGCTATTACGTTCAACAATACTACTTACTGTCCGACTTAGGTCAACATTGCTATGGCACATGATGTCTTGAATCACCGCCGCACGTAATCGGTCATCTTCAGTCAGGGCAATGCCTTTAACGATTGGTAATGTCTGGTTATCAATCATCTCGTTATAGATTGATAATGTACTACTGTTTTGAGAATAGGCGGTATCAAACTTGCTGATGGCACTGACACCAATGCCGATTAAATCTGTGTCTTTGTGAGTTGTATAACCTTGAAAATTTCGTTGTAAGGTTTTGTTTAATTGAGCTTTTGCTAAGCGATCTTCGGGCAATGCATAATGGTCCATACCAATGTGTTGATAGCCGGCATCTAGTAAAATGTCACGTGTTAACTGAGTGGTGCGCATTCGTATTTGTGTATCAGGTAGGCTATCTTTATCGATCATTCTTTGCGCTTTAATGCGTTCCGGTAGATACGCAAAACTATAGGCGGCGATACGTGTAACACCAGCATCAATTACTTTGCGCAAGGTTTTCTCAAAGCTTTCTGGTGTTTGTTTTGGTAAGCCAGTGATGAGATCAACGTTAACCGATTTACTCAGCCGAGACGCTTCGGCGATACAGGCTAAGGTGTTGCTTTCAGATTGTTGACGATTAATCGCGCTCTGAACAGGTTTGGAAAAATCTTGAACTCCTATGCTAAATCGACTGAAGCCAATAGCGAATAGTTCTTCAATCTGACTCGGGGAGATTGTGCGCGGGTCAATTTCTATACTAATGTCGAGATTCGGAGGCAAGTCCAAATGAAAATGTGTGGCGACCGCCTCTAAAATCTCGGCTAATTGGTGCGGCTTTAAAAAGTTGGGTGTGCCTCCGCCAAAGTGAATTTGAGTAACTAGCCTATCACCATTAAAGAGCCTTCCCCGCATAGCAATCTCAGCCATCAGATGCTCTATATAATCTTCTACTTTGTGCCCGCCCGCCTTGGTAACAACTTTATTGCAACCACAGAAATAGCACAGTGAGTGGCAAAAGGGAATGTGGATATAAATTGACAGATCCTTTGGCAGTATAGTTGCGTTAGAGCGCTCCGCGTGTTGCTCGTATTGGTTCTCTCCAAAGCTAGGGTGAAAATGTGGAGCTGTAGGGTACGAAGTATAGCGTGGCGCAAGAGCGTCATATTTACGCAGTAAGTTTTCGTCTAACATGGTCTATTGTGCTCACTAGGTCTATTGAATTTGTAACGATCAGCTAAGCATAAGCCTATAAAGTTATCGAAAGTTGATCTGGGTCAATTTGATTTAGCTTCATAATAAAGTAAGCACGTGTTTACTTTTTTTGGGTTTTTTTAATGTGCAAGTATTTTACTAGGAGCAAGCGGGGTTAAATAGTAAAGATGAAGGGCGATCAGCTAACGGCACCGAGAAATTCAACCTTGCTAAGGAGTATCCACACTTGACATAAACGTGCTTCTAGTTCGAGCGCTCAAATGAATGTTCTGCTTACGTCATCGGTAGTTGAACCCTCAGCAAAGCAATTTGGTACGTCGCTGCAAAAGGATACTGAGATCGCATAAGGGCAATAACCTGAGAAGGTTTCTTATTGTAAAACGTTACGCGTGAGTTAAATAAATGATAGAGCAAAAAAAGTGACACAGTCTATTTGCCCCATTGTAGGAATTGGTGCATCGGCTGGGGGCTTGGAGGCCTTAAAAGTGTTGTTCCAAAACCTGCCGGTTGAGAGTGGCGCGGCATTTGTGGTGATCCAGCATTTAGATCCTGCACATGAAAGTCTCACCGCTGAAATTTTGAGTCGCTCCACCAGCATGCCAACGGTTCAAGTGACACAGGGCATGCTGCTTGAAGCAAATCACGTATATGTGATTCCGCCGAATGCGTATTTGACTGTAAGTAGAGGTGCTTTCAAGCTGAAAGAGCCGGTTTTAGATCATGGCCTGCGATTGCCGATAGATTACTTTCTTCGGTCTTTGTCAAATCACCAAGAAGGGAAAGTGATTGCGATTATTGTTTCTGGCACGGGGCATGACGGCAGTGGTGGGCTTAGTTCTATTAAAGGTAATTGTGGCTTGGTCATGGCGCAAGAACCCGCCACAGCACAATACGATGGCATGCCTTGTAGTGCCATTGACACCGGCTTGGTAGACATCGTGTGTCCCGTTGATGAAATGGACAGTCATCTTACGAATTTTCTTGAAAATAAATATATTGTCGGAGTTAGCGATTCTGTTTCTGAAACTAATGACGACATTTCTAAGCTGAACTCTATTCTGGCGCTGATTTTAATGCGCACCGGGCATGACTTTAGAACATACAAACCGGGTACTCTTGGCCGCAGAATCGGTCGTCGAATGGGGCTGCAGAATATCGATAACTATGCTGAGTATTTACTTTATCTGCGTGAGCATGAAGATGAAGTAGGTAAATTGCAGCAAGACTTATTGATCAGTGTAACGGCGTTTTTTCGTGACCCAGAAGCGTTCGAGGGGCTCGATGTAAAAGTTATCACTCCTATAATAGAAAGCAAAGACGAGGACCAGTTGATACGAGTTTGGGTTCCTGGCTGTGCGACTGGTGAAGAGGCCTATTCGATTGCCATGTTGATAATCGAAAGGCTCGATGCCGTTCATAAACATTGTCGTATACAGGTATTCGCCAGTGATATTGATGAGTCTGCCATCTCAGTCGGGCGTGCTGGATTGTATTCACAAAGTATCGTTGGTGGCCTGTCGAAAGAGCGCTTAAGTCGCTTCTTCACGCGAGAAGATAAAGGTTATCGGGTAAAAAAAACATTGCGTGACTGCATTACTTTCGCAAATCAAAACTTGATAAGTGATCCACCATTTTCCAATTTAGACCTCATCAGTTGTCGCAATTTGATGATTTATCTGAGTACAGCCGAACAGCGTAAACTACTTGCATTGTTTCACTTTGCCTTGTGTGACGACGGTTACCTTTTCTTGGGGCATTCGGAAACGGCAACACACCCAAATGGACTGTTTGCCCCCTTGGCAAAGAAGTGGCGGGTCTATCGCAGAACGGCTGTTAACCAAGCAAGTAAATTCGATTTTCCGCTTAGTTCAAGAATGCCACGTTCGGCGACTCACAATATTACCGCTTCGAACCCTCAGCCCGAGCAAAGCCGACTGTCCGATTTGGTTCAGCATCAATTAGTTCAGGAATATGCGCCAGCGGCTGTGTTGGTAAATCAAAAATTTCAGATTATATATTTTTCTGGGCCGACAAATCGTTATCTCGAGCAACCCATCGGAGCACCGACACAAGACCTGCTGTCTTTGGCTAAACATGAACTGCGGGCGGAATTGCGCACCGCACTAAAGCGGGTTGCGAAAGAACGAAAATTGATCATCTTAGATGATTGCCATATGCTCATTGACGGCTCTCGAATTACTGTCAGAGTAGCCGTGAAACCACTTTTGTTACCGCGCACTTCAGCTCCTTTAACCTTAATTACCTTTGAAGATCAATCGAGCGAGCTGCCAAAGCTTGCGCCAACACGGGTCGATGTGGTTAGTTCAACTGACGCTATAGTGAAACAGTTAGAGGGTGAGCTGCATATTTCCAGGGAAGAGCTGCAATCTCATGTTGAAGAGTTTGAATCGGCGAATGAAGAGTTACAGGCTGCTAATGAAGAGGTAATGTCGGTAAACGAAGAGCTGCAGTC
>JAFMHC010000147.1:7018-10917 GCA_017854775.1 Gammaproteobacteria bacterium
CGAGTAATGAAGAACTGGAAACGTCAAAAGAAGAACTGCAAGCCATGAACGAAGAGCTGACCATGGTAAATAATCAGCTCACCAACAAAATGGAAGAACTGGCAAAAGCCAATGATGACCTTGAAAACTTATTAAACAGTACCGATATTGCCACAATATTTGTTGATGCCGAGCTTAATATTGGCCGCTTTACACCAGCGACTAAAGACCTTCTGAATCTGATCTCATCCGACATTGGTCGACCGCTGAGCGATATTCGGCCAAAGTTTACGGATGAAAATCTAATGGGTGACGTTGATCTGGTGTTGGCCAAGCTTATGCCAATCGAAGCCGAATTGACGACTGAGAGTGGCCGATGTTTTCTGCGACGAATATTGCCTTATCGCACTGGTGACAACCGTATCGCAGGAGTAGTCATAACCTTTGTTGATATAACGGTACGTAACATCGCTGAGGAGCAGACACGACGCCTAGCAACTGTGATTCGCGATTCGAACGATGCTGTCATGGTGCATGAATTAAACGGCAATATCACCCACTGGAATAGGGGGGCGCAATTGATGTACGGTTGGAGTGAGCAAGAAGCGCTGACCAAGACTATTTTCGATCTCGTGCTCGATACTGATGTGGCGTCTACAAAAGCCACTCTGCAAAGAATCAAGAATGGCGAGAGTATTGAGAGTCTGGAAACACAGCGCATAAGTAAAGATGGCCGAGTGATCGACGTTTGGACCACCGTCACACCGCTAATCGACGATAAAAAGAAAATTTCAGCAGTTGCCACCACTGAACGCGACATCACTGACATCAAACTAAATGAGAAAGAGCTTCGCCAGAGCGAGGCAAATTTTCGATCTTTAATCGAGTCGGCACCGGACGCCTTGATACTTGTAAACGCAGCCGGTGAGATAGAAATCACCAATATGCGAGCTGAGAGTTTGTTCGGTTATGCTAAAGATGAGTTAACTGGCATGACCGTTGAGCAGCTTATGCCTGAGCGCTTTCGAGTGAAACATATTGGTCACAGGGAAGGCTTTTTTAGTAACGCCAAAGTACGCGAATTGGGCACTGAAATGGAGTTATTTGCGTTGAGTAAAGATGGTAAAGAAATTCCGATTGAAGTCGGTTTGAGCCCGATTGAATCCGCGAATGGTTTGGTTGTGTGCGCGGCGATTCGAGATATAGCCGAACGTAAACAATCGGAGGAAAAATTGCGAGTCGCCAGTGTTATCGCGGAATCAGCTCTCGCCGCGAAATCGCGATTTCTGGCGACGGCCAGCCATGATCTACGGCAACCTTTGCAATCACTGGTTTTGTTAAACAAGGCATTATTGAAATCCGAAGATAAGGTTGATTCAATTAAGAAGTTGAGGATGCAACAAGAGTCTCTGGACAGTATGAAGCACCTACTTAACTCGCTGCTCGATATTAGCAAGCTGGACTCAGGCACTGTTAAGGCCGAGAAAAAAAACATTAAACTGCAACAGGTTCTGCAGCGTATGGGTAATGATTTTACAGCGATTGCCAATGAAAAAGGTCTCGATCTTATTGTCGAAAAGACTAATGCAGAAGTGCTCTCAGACCCAGATCTGTTGTCACAACTTATTCAAAATTTGCTTGCAAATGCAATTCGCTATACCAATTCCGGCTACGTAAAACTTGTCTGTCTGGATGATGATAATGGCATAAGGCTCGAGGTTAGAGATTCTGGTATCGGCATTGCAACTGATCAGCAGACGTCAATATTTGATGAATTTCACCAAGCGAACCCTGATCCGCATACATCGAATACGGGGCTTGGACTTTCGATTGTGCAACGTATTGCTGCTTTATTGGGCATGTCGGTTGAACTTAAATCTGAGCTTAATCATGGCTCAGTTTTCTCTATAGTTTTGCCGCTGGCTGAATTTGAGTCAGTTGAGGTTAGCCAAGGAAAGGTTGATCAATCACCAACTACTTTGCAAAGTGGCGTGGTGTTGATTGTCGACGATAATTTAGGTGTGCTCGAAGCCGCCCGCATGCTTTTGGAGCTGGAGTCAGAATTTGAAGTGGTGACCGCTTCATCGCCTCCGGATGTCTATTCTTTGATTGACAAAATCACCCCAGACCTGATTATTTCAGACTTCCATCTCAGCCACAAAGATAGCGGAATTGACGTTATCGAAAAGGTCAGAAAACAATCATCCCGAGACATTCCAGGGATTCTTGTCACTGGTGATACCTCTCTCATAATTGAGCTGGGTCGGCATAAAGGCATTGCCATTATCACCAAGCCTATCGATACCGACGAGCTGATATTGTTGGCTCATCAACTGCTTGCATCAAAAGATGAAGCGGATCGAAAGCAGTAATGCCAAATATTGGGAAAGTTATTTAGTGAGACCTCAGCATAACTCGGGGACGATATAAAAAGTGTTTGCAATGTCCACAATTGCGGCGGACAACGCAGCCAATAGCTATCATTGCACGAAGGCAACTTATTAGAGCAGTGCCGGAGCAACTGCCGAGCTATTGGCACGTCTAGGTGCCCTTGGGGTATTTTCAACAAAAAATGAGCGCATTAGGTGTATTTGGGCTCGTTCGTCGAGTTATGTTGATGTTTCTTATAAACGGGAATTAAAAAAATTAGACGATAAACACGAAAGAAGGGACGCAAATATAAATATTTACATCCCTCGAAAGTTTACCCGACTTTCTTCGCGTCACTCTCGTCAGAGTTGCGGTAAGGATTTATACCGACAGCTTTCAGATTTACCGAAGTTCCTCTAATCGCGGCTCGTATGGTTAGAATGCCTAAGAAGGGCACTTTGGTTATTGATCTAGGTCAATGTTTTGGCACTTAATTGTTGTTTTAATCATTTTTATAGGGTCGACACACAGAATTTCTTGCTAATACCAAAACAGCGGAAGCTGAGAGACAAGCTGAGAGAACTCATCTGACGTCTTGAGAATATTCAGTGTGTTATTGCGGGGCTGTAAATTCATACTGTTTGCAATAATATGACGTTATATTTTAATAACGACTTTGCCTTTAGCGTGACCTTTTGCGAAATACTGAAAAGCATCAGCAGCGTCGATTAGCGGATAACACTTATCGACTACAGGTGTAACTTTGCCCGCTTCGAAAAGCGCCTGAATAGAACCCAATCCCTGATTTGGCTTATGTAGCAGGAGGTCCATTTTTTTATCGCCAGGAATTGAAAGCCATGGTTTCAGTAACAGCATTTTATAAACCAGAAGCAGGTCGCCGCCAGCCATCACATATTGCCCCTGTGTTGTTAACGCTCGTTTATAGTCGAAGATTGAATGATGTGCCATAACATCAAAAATCAAATCATAACGTTGACCGTTTTTGCTAAAGTCCTCTTGCGTATAGTCGATAACATGGTCGGCGCCTAAACAACGCATGACCTCCAGTTTTTCCGTATGGTCGACGCCAGTTACAGTAGCGCCATAAGATTTGGCAATCTGTATCGCAAACGTCCCCACACCGCCGCCTGCACCATTAATTAATACTTTTTTTCGTGTATGGATCAGCCCGTTGTTAAGGCTCTGCAAGGCGATTAGAGCGGCTTGAGGTATAGCCGATGCTTGCTTGAAGGTCATGCAGACAGGTTTCTACGGTATTTTCCGGCGCACAGCAGTACTCGTCAAAGCCACCCCATGTGGAGCTCAAAACGTCACCGTAGACGTCATCACCAGTCTGAAATTTAGTAACTTTATTACCAATAGCCTCAATTCGCCCGGCGATATCGCAGTCTAGAATATTTATTTTATTTGGCTTTAGCAGTCCGAACATCAAGCGGTTTACAAACTGCTTGCCTTGTAGAAGTTCCCAGTCCCACGAGTTGATTGACGAGGCACTAACTTTCACCAGTACCTCATGGTCTTTTGCAACG
>JAFMHC010000148.1 GCA_017854775.1 Gammaproteobacteria bacterium
GACCTCGGATGTAGGCCAGCACCAGATGTTCGCCGCACAGTTTTATGGATTTTCTGATACTCATAAATGGATCAACTCTGGAGGCCTAGGAACGATGGGTTTCGGCCTGCCTGCGGCGATGGGCGTGAAGATAGCCCACCCTGATGCCGACGTAGCGTGTATTACCGGTGAAGGTAGTATTCAAATGTGTATTCAAGAACTTGCTACGTGTCAGCAGTACAAATTGCCAGTAAAGGTTATAAGCCTAAATAACCGCTACTTAGGCATGGTGCGCCAGTGGCAAGAATTTAATTACAATAAACGCTATTCAAATTCTTATATGGATTCTCTTCCAGATTTCGTCGCCTTAGCTGAAGCGTATGGCCATGTCGGTATGCAAATTGACAAGCCTAGCGATGTTGAAGGCGCGCTAAAAGAGGCGTTTGCGATGAAAGATCGTTTGGTTTTTATGGATTTCATTACCGATCAAAAAGAGAATGTTTATCCGATGATAGAGAGTGGCAAAGGGCATCACGAAATGCGTTTGCGCCCAGCTAAGTAGAGAGATTATGCGACATATTATTTCAGTTTTATTAGAAAACGAATCGGGTGCTTTATCACGTGTATCAGGTCTGTTCTCTGCACGCGGGTACAATATTGAATCGTTAACAGTGGCACCAACAAACGATTCGACTTTGTCCCGCATGACCATAGTGACTACTGGTGACGATCGAAAAATAGATCAAATTGAGAAGCATCTAAATAAATTGGTCGATGTTGCTGCCTTGCAAGACATAACGATTGGAAGTCATCTTGAGCGCGAAGTGGTTTTGGTTAAATTGCTTGCCGAGGGAGAGCAAAAAGCCGATTTAGACAAGATTGTAAAAGCTTTTAACGCCAGTCTAATCACCGTCTCCACCCGCCAATTTATTGTTGAAATGAGTGGCAGCAGTGAGAAAGTTGACGAGCTCTTGAAAAGTTTAAACGGGCTGACGATTCTCGAGCTAGCACGCTCCGGAGTAACCGGCCTGTCGTCTGATGAGACTGCCCTTACAGCTGAGCAGTGAGAAAGCACTCAGTAGCAAAAAAATACACTTCAGTAAAAAATATTAGTTCGTAAGCGGCCGCAGTTAGTTAAGATCTGAGCCGGCCGCGTTAGAAAATTGACCGCGTTGAAGGTGACTTCAACGCGTTTTCGGCTTTCTTAAGTGCACACTTTTAACGGCTAATAAAATACAAGCTATTGATAAATTTACGATATTGGCGCTTGAATGTTGCTTTGCTAAGGTCATACTTAGTTCGAATCCGCATTGACCGCCGTCGTTTTTCCGTTTTATATCGTGCTTTTGTTTTGCCTGATATTCGCATTTGTACTCTAATTATTACGAGACCCACATCGATCGATACGGTAAGACCATGGCATTATTATTTCTCACGCTGACGGTAAAGTTGTATTTGCCGGGGTCGTAGATGATCCTTACTTCACTGGAAGAGCATTTAAAATCAACGTCTTCAGAAATGTGTTTTCAATCCATTTAATTAGAGCGTCATTTGACGGTACTTTGAAAACGGTTGGTTTCAAGCTGAGCGCGGCGCTGATGTCGTCTTGGTTCAGGTTGCCGAGTTGGTGCGCGCCGAATCTTTGTGATGTAATCGAGGCAGACAAGCGACAGCAAG
This sequence comes from Gammaproteobacteria bacterium, assembly GCA_017854775.1. Classification (GTDB taxonomy): domain Bacteria; phylum Pseudomonadota; class Gammaproteobacteria; order Arenicellales; family Arenicellaceae; genus Arenicella. The sequence continues at coordinate 1,657 of JAFMHC010000148.1, forward strand.
GCGAGCGATATGGGTTTATCCAAATTGGTTCACGAGTAGATTTGTTTTTACCGGAAGATTATTCTGTAACAGTGGCACTTGGCTACTTTGCTTAAGCTTTTGTCGCTTCGTGTTTTCGTCGTGCCGGTGGCCGTTAGTCGAGCTAGCAGTTTCGTCATTGGTAGCACGTTCAATCGCACTATTAATAGTGCTTTCAAAAGTGGGCAAAGCCACGCTCAACCTTGTATAATCGATGCATGAGCTCAGAGCAACCTAAACTAAATCCTATGGATACTAACGAAACCAAAGCTGGTTTTGATACTTCGGCTAATGGCTCGAATAAACCCAATAATGGTGCCGGTAAGCCACCAAAAGGTAGCAACAAGTCAACTGGGAGTTCGAATAAGCCAGCCAAAGGCTTTTATGTGTTGCCTAACTTATTCACTACCGCAGGGCTTTTTGCCGGGTTTTACGCGATTATGCAGGCCCGATTAGGGCACTTCGAAGCGGCGTCTTTAGCCATTTATGCGGCTATGGTCATGGATATTATTGATGGCCGACTTGCTAGGCTAACCAATACACAAAGCGACTTTGGGTCAGAGTATGACAGTTTGTCAGACATGGTGTCCTTTGGCGTAGCGCCAGCGATGGTGTTGTTTGAGTTTGCGCTTACTGATCTTGGTCGTTTCGGAAGCTTGGTAGCCTTTATCTATATTGCCTGCGCTGCGTTAAGGTTAGCCCGATTTAATGTCGCTGCCGGCAGTGATAAAACTCATTTCACCGGTGTGCCAAGTCCCGGTGCTGCGGCGATGATTGCCTCGACCGTCTGGGTATTCGTCGATGCTGGTATTACCCCTAGTGATTACAATGTTGGCCTTGCTTTATTGATGATAGCAATGGCCTTAGCGATGGTCAGTAATATTAAATACCGCTCTTTCAAAGACTTTGAATTCAGAGATAAAATGCCGTTCGTTGGCTTGATTGTATTGGTGCTAATTATTGCTTTTGTTTACTTGGACCCTCCCTCAGCATTTTTAGCAATCGGTTCGATTTATATGATTAGCGGCGCTGTGTTTTACCTATTAGGTAAGTTTCGGGGCAAACAAGATCCATCAGAATAGACAGCAATCGCGATCATTTACTATTACATGATCTAGCTTAACCGCTGATTAGCTAGATGCAACACAGACCCTAATTTAGTAAAACATATGAAATTTGAAGGCAGTTTAGTCGCACTAATTACACCAATGGCTGACGATGGTGCCATCGATTATGTCGCGTTAACCCGATTAATCGAGTTGCACATCGAGTCAGGCACTCACGGGATCGTATCGGTTGGTACTACCGGCGAATCGTCAACCTTGAACGTTGATGAACATTTGTCGATTGTTGAGCACACCATTAAAGTTGTAAACAAGCGTATACCTGTAATCGCTGGAACTGGGGGTAACTCTACTCAAGAAGCTATTCACTTGACCAGACATGCCGAGTCATTAGGTGCTGATGCTGCTCTCTCGGTAGTTCCTTACTATAACAAGCCAACCCAAGAAGGTTTGTATCTGCATTTCAAAGCAATTGCTGATGCGGTGTCAATTGCTCAAATTTTATATAATGTTCCTGGGCGAACGGTTGCCGATTTGAGTAATGAGACTATCGCTAGATTGGCAGTCATAGACAATATTGTCGGTTGTAAAGATGCCACTGGAGACTTGAGCAGAGGAAAAGCCTTAATTGATGCCTGCGGGCATCAATTAACAATTCTCTCAGGTGATGACCCAACAGCGCTCGAATATATGAAGCTTGGTGCACGCGGCGATGTCTCTGTTACCGCCAATGTGGCACCTAAGCTTATGAGTGATATGTGTGTTGCAGCGCTGGCTGGCGATTTTATTTTAGCCGAACAGCTAGATTCTAAATTGCGCGGTTTACACGCAAAGTTGTTTATTGAATCTAATCCGATACCGGTTAAGTATGCGGTGTCCAAAATGGGCTATACTGCCAACAAATTAAGACTGCCATTGACTTCGTTGAGTCCTGAACTTGAAGCTCAGGTTGATGAAGCTATGCAGCAAGCTGGCTAACAAAACCGATTAGTGTGCATGCCGGATTTGAGTATAAACAACAATAAAGCGCCGATATTTTGGCCATCAATAAATTAATTATGACTTCAACTAAACGACAAACACAGTTTAAACGTAGTGCCTTTATCTTCTTGGTGACGCTGATCGCGTTGAGCTTATCTGCCTGTGGTGGGGGCAAAAAAATTATAACAAGCGATGACAGTGCAGACTATAAATCGGCTAGATCGTTACCTCCATTGAAAAAACCGTCGCCTGTTGCCGTGTCGCAAAGCAAAACCAATGCGCAAGCTGCTGCTGATTCAGGCGTTGTTGAAGAGCCCTCAGCAGAGGTGGCAGGAAAGCCCTCAGCAGGGATGGCAGGAAGGCCCTCAGCAGGGGGTGCTGAAAAAAACGATGCTTTGGCTTCTGCAGCTACTACAAATGTTGCTGAAACTTCGTTCGAGCAACTCTCAGCTACCGTAGTCGACGATGGGTCGGGTCAAGCTAAACTGGAAGTCGCCGCTGAATTTGATAGGGCATGGGATTACTTAAGTGCCAGTCTGAAACAATCAGATTTAACGGTCTTCAGTCGCAATAAGCAGGCGGGTCGATTCTCAATTGGTTGTGCGGATATCGAAGCAGCACCGACCGTAGTAAAGTCTGGACGTTGGTCTTTCTTTAATCGCGACAAGCAGCAAGTTCTCGAATATTGCGCACTGCAAGCAGTGGAAAAACGTAGCATTACGGTTGTTTCGGTATTGAACCAATCAGGAGAAGAAGTTTCAGGCGAATACAGCAAGAAACTATTCAGTCGAATTTTACAAAACTAAATTTTTAACTAGCTAAATTTTTAATTAACTAAATTTTTAACTAACTAGGCATCAACCTTATCTCTAGCAAATTCTTTAGGAGTTTTCATGCAACGCGGCAAAGAATTATATAGCGGCAAAGCTAAATCTGTTTATACCTGTGATCGTGACGATGCACTGATTTTATATTTTCGTAACGACACATCGGCTTTTGACGGCGAAAAAATTGAGCAGCTTGATCGCAAAGGCTTGGTCAATAACAGGTTCAACGCTTTCATTATGGCGCACCTCGAGAGTCAGGGCATAGCCACTCATTTCATCGAGTTACTCTCAGATGAAGAAGTGCTGGTTCGAAAACTTGATATGTTTCCAATTGAGTGCGTTGTGCGTAACGTGGCATCGGGGTCTATTTGCCGGCGCTTGGGTATTGAAGACGGCATTAATCTATCGCCTCCAACCTTTGAGTTCTTCTTAAAGAACGATGGCTTGCACGATCCAATGATCAACGAATATCATATCGAATCTTTTGGCTGGGCTGACGCTGAAGCCGTAGCAGCGATGAAAGTTGAAACCTTCAAGGTGAATACCATATTGTCTAAACTGTTCGCCGATGCTGGAATGATCTTGGTAGATTTTAAGCTCGAGTTTGGCCGCCAAGGTACAAGTATCTACTTAGGCGACGAATTTACTCCAGACGGCTGTCGCATTTGGGACGCTGAAACTCGTGAAAAGCTGGATAAAGACCGGTTTAGAAAAGGCTTAGGCGGTGTTGTCGAAGCCTATGAGCAGGTTGCTCAGCGTCTCGGTCTAACCATTTAGAGCAAGTACACCCAATTGAAATTATCGCGCCAGATTCGTCATGAGACAATCTGGCGTTTAGCGTTTTACTAAACAGGAAATCCCATGTTGAGATTGCGTGGCAGTCAGGCCTACTCAAGTTTTCGAATTCAAAAGTTACTTGCCTCAGTGCAGGTTGTTGTACCCAGTGTTGAGAGTATCGATACCGAATTTCAACATCTGGCAATGCTAAAAAATGAGGATCAAGCGCTGGACAAGAGTGAGCTTGCAAAGCTTGAACGCTTGCTTAGCTATGGACCTAAAATGCAAGAGGTTGAGCATCAAGGTCAACGGCTTTTCGTGCTGCCTCGTTTTGGTACGATCTCGCCTTGGTCGACCAAAGCTAGCGATATCGTAGATCACTGTGGCCTGAGCAAGCTCGCTAGAGTTGAACGTGGCATTGGTTTTTACATTAACGCAAGTGTTGACTTAGACGCCGAGGCAATGTCGATGATCGCGAATTTGATTCACGATCCAATGACCGAATCGGTAGTCGCTGATATTGCAGAAGCTCGAGCGTTATTTCGCGACGAGCTGCCAAAGCCATTATTTGAAGTGCCCCTATTGTCACAAGGCAAGGGTGCTTTGCAATCGGCTAATGTTGAATTGGGTTTGGCCCTATCAGACGACGAAATTGAGTATCTAGTGGCGCAATACACGGTGCTCGATAAAAACCCCACTGACGTTGAGTTAATGATGTTTGCCCAGGTTAACTCTGAACATTGTCGCCATAAGATCTTCAATGCAGACTGGGTTGTAGATGGTGAGACCAAAGAGCATTCATTGTTTCGCATGATTCGCGAAACACACATGCAAAATAGCAAAGGCACTTTAGTTGCATATTCTGATAATTCATCGGTATTAGCGGGTTCACAAGGGGAGCGCTTTTTTCCAAATCCTGAGACCAAAGAATATCAAGGTCACCCTGAGAATATTCATATTCTGTGTAAGGTAGAGACTCATAACCACCCAACAGCAATCTCGCCGTTTCCAGGTGCGGCCACCGGCTCCGGCGGAGAGATTCGGGATGAGGGAGCAACGGGTCGAGGCTCTAAACCAAAAGCTGGATTGAGCGGGTATTCAGTCTCCAATCTTCGTTTGCCTGATGCGCCTAGAGCTTGGGAAGGCCCTGAAGCAAAGCCTGCTCGTATAGCTTCACCGCTGCAAATCATGCTCGAAGGTCCGATTGGCGGCGCATCGTTCAATAATGAATTTGGTCGCCCGAATATCGCTGGGTACTTTCGCACCTATGAACAAGCAATTAGCGATCAGAGTGATGTGCGCGGCTATCACAAGCCAATCATGTTGGCCGGTGGTTTAGGTAATATTCGAGAGCAGCATGTAGAAAAAAATATCATTCCTGATGGATCCTATATTGTCGTGCTTGGTGGGCCGGCGATGTTGATCGGCTTAGGCGGTGGCGCTGCCTCTAGTGTTGCTTCAGGTCAAAGTTCTGAACAATTAGATTTCGCATCAGTGCAGCGCGGCAACCCTGAGATGCAACGTCGTTGTCAAGAAGTTATCGATTCGTGCTGGGCGCTTGATGATCGAAACCCAATCGTTTCAATTCACGATATCGGCGCTGGCGGACTTTGTAACGCCTTGCCCGAGCTTGTTGGCGATGCCGGTCGTGGCGGCAAGTTTAACCTGCGTGATGTGCTCAACGATGAGCTTGGTATGTCGCCTATGCAGATCTGGTGTAACGAAGCGCAAGAGCGTTACACTCTAGCGGTTGCGCCGGAGCGTTTGGATGAATTTAAGGCTATTTGCGCGCGTGAACGTTGTTTATATTGCGTTGTTGGTACCGCCACTGAAGATCAGGTGTTGATACTCGAAGATAGTCATTTTTCTGACGGTACGGAGCGTCAACAGACGCCAATCGATTTACCAATGGAAACGTTATTCGGCAACCCGCCAAAGATGTTGCGCGACGTCGAATCGGTTGATCGGCATGCGCCAGAGTTGGATTTTTCTGGGGTTACGGTTGAGGACGCTTTGGAGCGTGTACTCAGTTGCCCAACGGTCGCAGACAAGAGCTTTCTTATTACTATTGGTGATAGAAGCGTAACGGGCATGATCGCTCGCGATCAAATGGTCGGGCCTTGGCAGGTTCCGGTTGCTGACGTTGCGGTTACGACATCGGCTTACACCGGCAAAACAGGTGAAGCCATGGCGATGGGCGAGCGAACCCCGCTGGCATCTGTGAACGCACCTGCGAGTGGGCGCATGGCAATTGGCGAATGTTTAACCAATCTCGCTGCAGCAAATATTCGTGACCTATCCGAGGTAAAGCTTTCGGCTAACTGGATGGCGGCGGCAGGTCATGAGGGTGACGACGCAGCCCTATATGACACTGTTAAAGCAGTCGGTATGGAGTTGTGCCCAGAATTAGGAATTGCCATCCCGGTTGGCAAAGACTCAATGTCAATGAAGAGTGTTTGGCAAGACGAGCAGGGTAAAGAGCATAGTGTGACGTCGCCAGTTTCCTGTGTTATTACCGCCTTTGCGCCGGTTGATAACGTTGATCTTACACTGACTCCTGAGCTTAAACCATCACTTGACTCAAGCCTAATGATGCTGGATTTGTCGAATGGCAAGCAGCGACTTGCGTGTTCAATTCTGGCTCAAGTCTACAATCAGGTTGGCAGCCAAACACCGGATGTGGATGATTCCGCAATCTTGAAAAATGGCTTTTTAGCAATACAAAAACTGGTCGCTGATGGTTTATTGCTGGCATATCATGACCGCTCGGATGGCGGCTTGATTGCCGCCGCACTCGAGATGGCGTTTGCCAGCCGCAGTGGTTTAGAGCTTGATGTAAAGACAGAGGCGGATGCTCTATCGGCCTTGTTCAATGAAGAGCTGGGGGTATTATTTCAGGTTGCTAATGCCGACCGTTCTAAGGTCGAAGCGGTATGCCAAAATTTCGGTTTAGCCGAGCACCTTAGTGTTATTGGCAAGCCTGTAGGCGGTGAGCGAATAACCGTCTCGGTGAATGGCCAAGAAGTTATCAACGCCTCTCGTGTAGCCTTGCATCGAACATGGTCTGAAACTAGCTATCAAATGCAAACCCTGCGCGATAACCCAAAGTGTGCACAGCAAGAATACGATCGTTTATTAGACCTAGCTGATACCGGCTTATTCTCTGATCTAAGTTTTGACCTCAATCAGGACGTGGTCGAATCCTATGTTGGCGGTACCTTTTTAGGGGGCGTTAAACCCAAGGTTGCTATCCTACGAGAGCAGGGTGTTAATGGGCATATCGAAATGGGCGCAGCATTCACTCAGTCAGGCTTTTCGGCCGTTGATGTAACTATGACTGACATAAAAGAGCAGCGGGTGGATCTGGCCGATTTTAAAGGCTTGGTAGCCTGCGGCGGGTTTTCTTACGGCGATGTACTGGGTGCGGGTGAAGGTTGGGCGAAATCGATATTGTTCAATAGCCAAGTTAGAGATGCATTTGAGGCTTACTTTGAACGTCAAGATGCGTTTTCCTTAGGAATTTGTAATGGCTGTCAAATGATGTCCAATCTCAAGCAGATCATTCCCGGCGCTGACTCTTGGCCGCATTTCGTGCGTAATGCTTCCGAGCAGTTTGAGGCACGTTTGGTGCAAACAGAGATTGCTCAAGGCAGCAATTCGATATTGCTGGCGGGGATGCAAGGCTCTAAATTGCCGGTTGTGGTAGCGCACGGTGAAGGTCGGGCCGAGTACACTGAGAGCGCCGAGTCGGCTTCTTTGAGCAACCTAGCCCTAAGCTATATAGACTACCAAGGCAAGCCAACGGAACGCTATCCAGCCAACCCAAATGGCTCACCTCAAGGCGTCGCCGGTTTGACTAATGATGACGGGCGGGTAACTATTATGATGCCTCACCCGGAGCGCAACTTTAGAAGCTCTACTAACTCTTGGCGAGACCAGTCTTGGGGAGAATTTGGTCCTTGGATGCGAATGTTTCGCAATGCTAGGGTTTGGGTTGATTAAGACTGTTTAACTCACGCGATTGGATTTTAGTGTTCGACTATTTCAGTTGCTCGACGGTTTTAGCTGTTCGAGATAGGGCACTATAATGTTGAGCATGTTGTCGACCTGCGGTTGTACATCATCACCGGCGGTAGAACCCCGCCCAACAAGTACGTGTTGGGCTGGGTCGGTCGAACTGGTAAACGGCACCAGCGTGACCTTAGCGCCGGTAAATTCGTTTGCGGTCTCGAGTACTTTTTCTGCGTCGATTACATGATCATCGGGGGAGTAAACGAATAATTGAGGAGTAGCGATCTTAGATTTATCAAGCTCATCTACATCGTCTAGAAGTTCTAACATCGGCACCAAGGCTTCTAGCGGATAACGTTCGGTCCAGTAACGTGCATGGAAGTCGTTGAGCGGTTGGAAGCCGCGATAATTGCCGTTGAGTTGTTTTATCAGCCATAAGCAGAGCGAGTTTTTGAGTATCCAGCTGCCACCACTTTTAATCGCAAAGTTAGGCGAGATTAATATATTTGCTAATGGTGGCTCGGCCAACTCCTGAGCACTTAACCATGTTACTAACGTGGCGCCAGTAGAGGTGCCAATCAATATTACGCGTTCGCCAATGGCAGAGCCTATGACATAGGCTTCTTGAGCATCTTTTTTCCAAGCCTCTCGAGTTGCTTCGGCCATCGCGTCATCGCTTCGACCATGACCCGTTAGGCGACTGTAGAACACATTAGCTTGCAGCTTCTCAGCAAGTTGCTCGGTCATTGGGCTAAGCTCTTTATGAGTCGCTGAAAAGCCATGCAGGTATACGATAGAAATTTCTGTACGTTGACCCGGCTCGGCATACCAAGAGACCATTTTTTGCGTGCCTTCAACGATATCTGAATAGCGTTCCTCGGATGCTTCTAGCTGCTTATCTAAATTGATTAAGTCAATTCCTTTGGCCTCTACTGAGCAAATTAAATTGCTGATCAACAATATGGCAACGAGTGTTGGTGTGCGAGAAAAAGTCATACTAGGTAGCTCGATTAGCTCGGTAAAGATTAAATTAGTCACAAATTGTACAATAAAGGCTCGCTACTGCCACATTATCTAACATTGCCCTGTCGATTTATCTTTGATAATGTCTTGAAACCCAAACTTGAATAAAAAATAGAAATGAAAAATCAAAAGTTTATACAAAAAGTGCTACTAGCAGTAATGATTTGTAGCTGTCTCATAGGCCAGGCGATGGCTCAAAATATCGATCAAATTCGTTGGAAAAGTGCCGAGCAAGTGCGTGTAATCTTAGGTGAGCCAGAAACTATAACACCTCCCGTTGGTACCCATGCCAGCTATACAATGTGGCAGTATGATAACTACACGGTTGCGTTTGCTAACGGCAAGGCGTTCCATTTGTTTGCTAAAAATAGCCTGCGTAACATCGATTTACGAGAAAATCGTCGGGCTAACAATTAGACTATTTTCCGCCTTCTAGGTGACGCTTTGCTCAACTCCCTACCGGCCAAGCCTAGTTAGAAAACAGTTAGAAAGCAGTTAGAAAACAGTTAGAAAACAGTTAGAAAACAGTTAGAAAACAGTTAGAAAACAGTTAGAAAA
>JAFMHC010000381.1 GCA_017854775.1 Gammaproteobacteria bacterium
CTGATATTCCACCGGCAGCAGCCTTAATTACAGCATTTTCTGCATCATCAACTTGAAGGTTCAGTTGTTTTTTTTCTTCTATTAAGGTAAGGACAGTTACGTCATCCACCCCTGATCCAATGGCATTGTCAATGGCAAGCTGTTTAGCTGCAGCTTGGCCGTTTAAACTGTCTCGTTGTTGTTGTAATGCTGTAAATTCTGCTCGTGAAATCATTAATAGTCGTGCCAATCAAATGTAATATATGCGGAATTAGATACCGTATGTTTGTGTTAAGGTTGAACTTGTTGGTAGGTAAATTTCAGTACCCACTACAAAATCAAACATTGGATCTTTAAGTGTGTTGGGATTGCGCTGAGCAAATACCCACCATAACTTGCTATCGTTGTACAAGTCAAATGCCAGCATATCAGGTCTTAAATGATAAGTGGGGGTGATTGCCCAATATATGTCATCTGGATTTTTCTCCAAAGGACGATTTATCATTATATCTAAAAATTGATTACTTACTATTCCTGTAGTATAGTAAGGACTACTAGTTCCATATGACATTACCAAATACCTCCGCTTCTGCGTGTTGAGCCACGGCTGAGTGCACCAGTGGCATATTGTTTAAGACCAAATTCAGTTGCTGCTGCCAGTCGTGAAATCATTGGCAAGCATGTAATAGTGATTGTTAATTTTGTAGGCACATAAGTTGCTTCGTCAACTCCGGATGGAGTAAATTGCGGAAGACCATGCTGAGCACCCGGTTTTAACCCAGACCCGCCTAAACGAAGCAATGAAGAAAACCAGTTTGGTGATGCAGCCTTTGGATTCTTGTCCTCATCTGATCGGGCATTTTGCCCACTCATTCTTACAGAAGAACCGGCACGAATGTAATCTACATCATTTGGTAGAGTATAATTAAAAGACTGAATTACTAAAGGATGACTATCAAACTGATACTGCCCGTAGCCGCTCAAGTAGCACAGCGGTGGCGGTAATCCTCTTGGTGGATTCTCATCAAGTCCATAAAACATTTTAGTTGCTGTTTTAAAAAAATGTATCACCGCTAGTAGATAATTTGCTTCAGCCGTATCTTGCGCAGTAAAATCAGCAGTTATTGTAATCTCGCCTACATTACTATTTCTATACTGATACATTTTATAGTTAGTATGAGTTAGATCAGTACCCTCGTAGTTTGCATTATATGACGTTGCAATGATTGGTGTATACGGGAAAACAATTCCACCTGTTGCTGCTAACGGGGCAAGAATGTCACCGGGTTTAAGATCAGGATCTTTGTAAAAATAGTTAGCACCCGGTGCTAAACTTAATTTTAAGCGCCAATCTTTTTGTGCTTTGAACTGTGAATCTTGTCTTTTTGGACCCTGAGTTTGTGCTCCTAAAACGTCCGGTGCAGAGTTTTCTGTTCCTTCAGGCATAGTAACTTCAACTCGCATTCCCGGATATACTTGACTATCGGCTCCGGTTCCATCCGGCAAAAATTCTATATATTCTGGAATCCTATAGCCCGTGTCTCCTGCTGCAACATATGGTTCTGTTGTTTCAGGTTGCTCACTTACTACACCGGGAGCAGGATTTTCAAGATTAGATTCCGCTAATGTTTGTTGATTATAAGCAACTTGGAATGGTTGCTCTACTGGGGCGCCGGTAGTGTCAGACACCATTGGTGTTCCGGCTGTGCTTGTGCCGCCATCAGACCCGCCCTGTGATACTTCAACTGCTTGTGCAGGTGGCAAACTTGCCGGTGTGTTGATTACAGTGCTAGTTGTTTGTGTAGCTTCTGCATACGAAGGGGAACCTTTAGGTGAGATTGCACTAAGTGTTTCCGGAGGTAATCCTGCAGCAGTTATCTTTGCTTGCGCTTCATCTTTGCTTATTTGTTGTCTGGTGTTAAGATCAGTAAAGGTTCCGTCTGCATTTCCGATTACTCTGGCTTTGTATTTACCGTCAGAAAGTAAATCCTGCTGAGTTTTAACTTGGTCCTGCGCTGCAACCATAGCAGGTGGGTTAAACTCAACTTGCTTAGTTACTCCATCTGCATTGGTTTTCTCAACTGTCACCGGTTTTCCGGTTGCAACGCTGCTTGCCATTTTATTAAGTTGATCCTGCGAGTCTGCTCCAAATCTAACCGTTTTTCCATTGGCATTGGTGGCAACATAAAGCCCGGTTGACTCTTGGTATGTTACATTTGACGGTAAATTAAGTGGCATTGTGAGTATTCCTTTTAGTATTTATCGTATAAAAAATACCCTTTTTTTACCAGTAAGGTTGCTTTTGTTGAAACGAACCTGTTATACTTTGTACAACTAAATAGAAATAACTATGACACCTACCCCATACAAAAAACCAATAAATTACTTAAACAACAAAGATATTCTCAAAGAGATTCATTCAAGCAAAAATACATTTTGCTCATTTTTAGACCCAGCTGACCATAGATACGATTTTATCGTTGATATGCCACAAGCTAGCATTCCTGAAAGTCTAGATCATGCATTACTTGAGGAAACTGTACAAACTGCAAAAGAAACTAGAGCAACTAGACTATCAATTGAAACCGGTTCTCCCGTTACAGCAGACCAAATTTCAACAACTGATTTAGTTTTTAGAGTAATGACGTGGGATCATATCCCTGTTGCG
>JAFMHC010000010.1 GCA_017854775.1 Gammaproteobacteria bacterium
CGCAGGCGTCGGTCGATCGGCTCGATGTCACCTACCTAGATGGGGACACCACGCTGCGAATAGAGCTTAATCAGCTTAGCCTAGATTACACGCTGTCGCAGTTAATCACGGGGCACGCTGAGAACCTATCTGTTGACTCGATCGTTCTAACGCTTGATCAGCAGAGTAGCGAACAAGCCGGTCCATCTCCCACTCTACCGACTATCGAACATCTTATAGCGGCTTACAAAGCCGCTGATACACGCAATTTTCCGCTAAACACTGTGCGACTGCCGTCTATCTCAATCTCACATAATCTGGCGTCTGAGTCAAAAACCGAATTTGATAGCATTGAGTTACAAGCAGAGTTAAGCAAGCATGAAACCCAACTAAATACTGAGCTGCTGTTTGCCAATCAACAGAAAATAAATTGGACTAACGATCAAGACAATGGCTGGAACGTTCAATTTTTTGACGCCCCCGTGCAGGACGGGGTTTCTCAACAGCCTGAGCCTTCTCAACTTCCTGAGCCTTCTAAACAGCATGCAGATCTAAGTCAGCCTGCTTTCAAAGGATCACTCAATCAAGTTGGCCAGTCGCTAGTGTTTAGTGCTGAGATTCAACCTAGCTTATCGCAGCGCTGGCTAGCATCAATCGAGCAGACAGAGAGTTCAATAGAACTATCTGACATTGCACTCACGGGAACAATTAGCGGCAACAATCCGACGCCTGGATTGGCCGTATTATCGACAATTGATATTCAAACTCTAAGCATCCAGGATTGGAATATTCAAACCTTAACCGCTCAGTTTGAGGTTCAGATAAAACAAGCGTCGGCAACCTTCGATCAATCGCAAGAAAGCTGGCAGGTCAATGTTCAATCCAATAACACGCTATCACTCACGGGGGCCAGCTCAGCTGATTGGCAGGTCGACAACCTCACTCTTAGAGTTAGCAGTGATGCAAACTTTACTCAAGATGTAAGCCAGATTAGCTCGCCGGAGTTTCTATTGACTGTTGGCAATCTGCAGCAAGCTGACGAGTTAGAGCTGTCCGACACTTCATTTTCGGGCGCAGTCTCGGCGCACATAGACGCTAAGCAATGGCAGATCGACGTAGCTGAATCATGGCAATTAGCCAGCCAATACAGCCGTATGGATGAGACCGAACTGCCGCAGGGTTGGGCTATGACGTCAACTCAGCCATTGCATTTAAACGGCGACTTTCAAGCAGCCGCTCAAGCAGCGCTTGAAGCAACACTATTAGAAATAACCATACCGGTTGTGCAAGACAAGGCATTAGAGCAACGCATTCAGCCGCTTAACCCGTCGTTGCAAATCGAGCAAGCACGATTCAATCAGGACTCGTTGTACGCCACAGGATTGTTAGCAATACCTCAGCTGACGATTGGTGGTATTGCTACTGATAACAAACAAGAGAATGCTTGGCGATTGGATAATGTGAACCAGTCTTTTGAATTCAGCAATAACTTGCTGATAAGTCGCGGCAGCGTGCAGAGTACAGAGCGCAACCTGCATATAGAGACCACCAGCAAACACGATTTTAAGGGCCGACAGGGCAGCTCAGAGTTTCGTTTCAAGACCTTAAACTTCAGCGACCCTCAACGACTTAATCAATTGGTATTCCCTGTTGTGTCACCAGTAAGCCTTGTTGTTGGCGAGATTGATCTATCTGGCCAAGCTCGCTGGTATGATAAAGAGGGGCAATGGCAAACAACGGTCGACATTGATGCGCAATTAGAGAATCTTGGTGGGGCTTACGAGCAAGCGTATTTTTCAGGCCTTAATGGTCAATTGTCGCTGCAAGTGTACCCTGAAATTATTAGTAAAACGCCACATAGCCTGACGGTGGCGCAGTTAGATGCGGGCGTCGAAAACAAGGATATGGTGCTAGAGTTTAAACTACGGCCTTCAACCTTTGGTGACTTGCCTATCGTTGACATTCTGCAGGCGCAAACTCAACTATTGCAAGGCAGTGTTAGCCTAAAGCAAACAGCATACGATTTGAATCAGCCACAACAGAGTTTGCAAGTGGTGTTAGAAAACATTGACCTCGATGAACTGGTAACACTGCAACAACTTGATGATGTTCAAGCCACAGGCTTAATCAATGGCCTACTGCCAATCACCATTAACAACGGTCAAATCAGTATTGATGATGGTCAGTTGCAAGCGATAGCACCTGGCGGAGTGCTTAAGTATCAAGCGGATACAGATGCTCTGCTGTCAAACAAATATGCTGAAACAGTGGTGTTGGCTCTGAGAAATTTTCACTATGATGTATTACGTGCAGACACCCAATATAAGCCCGACGGCACCTTACTCCTTAAGCTGCAATTGCAAGGCAATAACCCAGCTTTTGAGCAGGGCCGACAAGTTAAGCTAAATATTAATCTTGAACAAAACGTATTAAAGTTACTTGAAAGTTTGAGGCTGTATGACGGAGTTAGTGATAGGCTTGATAAACGAGTGCGAGATCTCTATCAACAAACTAAATAGGTACACAGCGGATGACATCAAGCTCACAAATAGTGCGATTCAAGATTAATAAGCTAAGGCAGTTTTTGCTAGTTGGCGGGTGTTTATTGCTAGCCACGGCATGCACCCCAACCGTGCAAGTAGCGGTACCGTCTGAGCCGATTACTATTAATTTGAATATAAAAATTGAACATGAAATTAAAATCAAAGTAGAAAGAGAACTCGATGAGTTATTCAGTGAAGACTCCGAGTTATTTTAACCTAGAAACCTCAGTTGAACGCGAAAAAGATGTGCAACTAATTGATGTGAATAAGGAATTCAGAAAATGTGAAGTCACCTTGTTGGTGATGAACACTTTTATGGATTCCTTAGGCATATTAAGGAGTTGTGCAGACTTTCGTGTTTCGACTGAGGCTTCTAGGTTTGAGCAAGCAACACGCTAGTACTTCCCTTTGTTATTAATTTCTACCTTATTATGAGTATCAAATCATGAAAAAGTTAAACGTCATTCTGATCAGCCTATTGGCCTCATTATTAATCACCAACACAGCATTTGCCTTATCGCTAGGCGAGGCCAAGCAACAAGGGTTGGTTGGTGAACAGCTTACCGGCTACCTAGGCACAGTGAGCGCCACGGACGAGACCACCGCCTTAGTGAACGACATTAATGCTAAGCGCAAGCAGAAATACCAAGAAATCGCACAACGCAATGGCACTAGTTTGGAGTCAGTTGAAAAACTGGCAGGCAAAAGCGCCCTGCAAAAAACACCCGCTGGGCAATTTATTAATTTAGGCCGCGGTTGGCAGAAGAAATAATTAAACCGCATAAGCCTGGTTAGATAATCTAGACATAGATTAAGTCTGGATTTCGCTTACTTATATTTGTATGCCGATTAAAAAGCTTGCCACAATTACTATGACAAGCTTTTTCTTACTGATTTCACTAAGAGAGGCTAGTTAGCGACGACACCATCTAAATCCAAGACTATACCTTGCGAACCACGAACATTGACAACCCCCTCGCCTTCGCCGCCTTGCTCAATCTTTAGTTTTTCATCATCGCCACCGATTAAAGAGCTTGAAACAACACTAACCGCCACATCGCCGCCATCAGCTTCTTCGAGTTCAATGCCCTCTTTACTACCGTTATTGTCAACGGTAGTCACTCGAAGCAAGGTGACCTTCAAATTACCGGCACCTTCTTCAGAGGCCTTTACCGCCTCATCTTGGTTATTACTTGCTAACACATTATTCAGGCGCATCGAAATATCACCCTCGTCTTCTTCGTCAAAATCCAACCCTTCGTCATAATTATTAGTGACTTGGGTATTTCGAACACTGGCGTAAATTGTGCCAGCCCCGGCTTCGTCGATATCGAAACCGTCGTCAACGTCGCGATCACCATCATCATCGCAAGGGCCACCTTCAAATTCACTGACTAAGTTACAGTACTCGCCATTGCGGTCGAACACACTATTGCGCACATCGGCGACAACGTTACCGTTATTACCTTCATCTAACTCAACGCCATCGGCACCAATATTACTAAAAGTGGAATTGTAAGCAGTAAAATAAATATCACCTTCGCCTCGATCGTCAACGCGAACCCCGTCGGCATCGGCTCGGCCAAAACCAACGCCATTAATCGTGACATTATCTAATTTCACTGAAATTGATGCCGGTGAGCCTTCGCCACCACCGCCACTGCCGCCGCCACAATCATCACCAAGAGAGCAATCAGACACATGTACACCGTGATGACCGACGTGAAATACCGACACGTCGCTCAAACTTACTTTAACAATGCCGGTGCGCTCGATCGGTACTTGCACAAAAATGCCCTTACCACCCGTTGGCTCGGCAGGGTTATTATTCACCGTGTCAGCGCTGCCAATGAAGCTCATGCTTGAAATCGCTACATTCGCGCCGTTGGTAATAGAAAGAACCGTTTCTTGCTCACCAATAGCTGAACCATCAATAACTTGACCATTACCTTGTATACGCAAGCGACCATTACCGTTGAACTTCAATCCAGAATTGATGATGATAGTCGACACATTAGAACTGATGCGGACGGTATGCGCGCCGCTTTCCAAAGCAGCTCGCAGCGACCCTTGACCATCATTGTTACCATTGCTGACGAAGGCATAAGAGCTGGCGTAAGCCGAATCACTTAGTACCAGGGCGCTGAGTATCGAGCTAATTAATAAACGTTTTTTCATTGTTTCTCTCATTATTGAAAAGTAGGGATTTGCCAAGATAATAGTCTAATTAGTAATTGTGACAGTTTTATGCTGGCACTCAGATGGTGTCCATAGAAAAGTATTAGAGAAACAGTGATGTAACTATATGGATAGGATGAGCTAAGTAGCGAGGTCCTGATCTGAGTTAGAGAAGCTCCACCACTGCAAATTTATTAGCAGTATTGACGAGCCAAAAATTTCACTCTGACCCCGACTCGTACATTACCCGCGCGGGTGAGTCACTGAAGACCGCATGTTTCTGTTAGATTATTTTGCGCGAAATGAAACATCATATTTCACAAGATGCTCTTTATAGTATTCATGCAACTTTCGTGATTTGCTTAGATAATCTACAATTAGGGGTGAGTAATAATCGAGCGCATCCGCACCTGGAGCTTGAGCAAAATTTAATTCGATAGCGCTAAAGAAAAGACAATCTTCTATATCGCCCAGTAGTACAACCAGCTTGGAATCAACATAAGGCGCGAGTAAGTAAGTCTGCTTGATACTCTCCTTAACCGAGAGGTTGTGATAGTAAAAATACTCAGTCCAGCTTCGATAGGTTCTGCCTAAGTGTTTGTGTGGGGTCTTAGATAGCGGTAAAACAGTTGCCATAAACTCCATAACATCTTGATCTGAGTTAAGCTGTGGAGTTTCATTATTCCCCGATAAAAAGTTCATGAATATGATGTGGGGCTCTGGTGCCAGAGCGATACTACGTACTTTCCGCGCTACAATTTGCGAAAGGTTGCCCTTATCTCCTTGCTGAAGCTTGTGGTTCCATATTTGCGCTGCAACTATGAGAATCGCTGCTAATACTGTGAGGGTGAGTGGGCTAATCATTTTCATAGATTCCTTGAGTGTCTAACGAAGCTGTAGTTATTAGACTATCAGTCCAGCGACTTCAGCGAAACAAAATTAAGTTGAATGGAGGCTCCTCTGTGACCGCACCGACTACATACCAATACCTTGGTAACATCATTCAACTTATCATCCGCATCTAACCCGTCGAGCCTTTTATTATTTCTGCATTAATAACGTGAGTACGTGGGGGCCGTGTTTTGCTTTTTGCCAATGACTGAAACGGGATGCCATAGTCATTTTGACCGAGCGAAACGAGTAGAAAAATCTCAATGTATGATCAGTGTCTTTTCAATTACGTTTGAATTTTAGATACCCTCAGGGGGCAACTAGTACCCTCAAGAGGCACCTAGCACCAACAAGCGGCGCCGCTCGTAGAGCTAGCCCGAGCCATAAGCCGCCTAAAGGCGTAACGAAGTTACGACAGCGGTGTGTTTCTTTGCTTCTGTTTCTTTGCGCCAAAGAAATGAAGGCCCGCCACGGCAGTGGCAAACTATGGGCGATGGGTTTCACCGATCAACGAGCCCCATCTGTTTCATTCACCTCTAGCAGGAGGCTGGAACAAAGGCCGAATAAAACTAGCTCAACTCAACCAAATTACTAAAGTTATCAAGCGCCTCAGGATTAGCCAAGGCGGTAGCGTTCTTGACCGGCCGCCCTTCGACGATATCGCGGACGGCAAGCTCACTAATTTTACCTGACTTGGTTCTTGGGATATCAGCAACTTGTAGAATCACCGCAGGCACATGCCTGGGGCTAGCGCCCTGCCGGATTTTTAAGTTGATTTCACTACGCAATGAATCATCCAAGACCTGACCCGGCGCCATAACCACGAAAAGCACCACCCGCAAGAAAAGCGGTCGGTGACAAATGACTCTCATTCGCGTTTGTCACCGCCCCCTTTATTCCACATTGAGGCTTAGCAGTAGCACGTGCCACGTTGATTACGATCGATGACCATTTCCTTGAAAGATAAATTGCTTTGAGAACCAACCAATTACTAAACTATCGAAATACGTGTTCGGGATAGACTGAACTCGGTCAAAAGTAACTTCGCAAAACTAAATGAACAACCGATACTCTTCGGGTTTAAAAAGCAGATTAATACACTTTGTTTACATATGACCATTATAATGGGCTAGCTATATCCCAATTCGCACCTAGAAGGTGCTCTAAATGAAACAAAGGAGAACGTTACATGAAACCATCCAACAAAGACGAACGAAGATCATTTCTTAAACAGGCTAGTGTTGGGTCAGTTGGCCTTGGAGCTGCGATATCAAGTCTAGCGGCTAGCGACCCCGTTTTTGCAAGACTACAGACTAAGTATACCTATGAGCATGTTGCTGACCTTATGGAAAAAGTAAGATCCGCAGAACCTTCGAGTAAAGCTCAACTAGCGTTTGAGCAAACTATTAATAATATCAAACAGTTAATTATTGAAAAGGATGAGATTATCGATACAGTCTCCACCGATATTAGAGGTTTTTTGGAGGATATTAATGTTGATGAATTCGGCAAAGATAATAAGGGTATGTTAGGTTTACCACAGAAATTAACAGATACACTTGTAGGAGCTTATCTCGCAGGAATTAATCGGTTTGAATTTGGAGAATTTGAGGCAAGCGAACTTCATCGGAGTTTAGAACTAAGAAAGCCATTAGAGCCTGATTTTCTTTCAACTTTTGCCGAAAATATTCAACAGGAAATTCACCTGAACTCTAAAGTTAATGAGCAATTCGTCAAAATCGGTCGGCCGGCTATCGAAAAAATATTGTCGGATGCTCCAGGGTCAAATAGCAAGAATAAGCTGGTGGATCCAGTAACATTAACATGGGTGATTATAATTGTGGTAGTGGTAGTGATTGCGGTATTCGCGGCAATATTTGGTGAAAAAAGATAGGATTTTTGACAATCGCATTTTTTGAAAAAAAATCGCTCTGGTGGCAAAATATTAAATTAAGCAGAACCCTTAAATATTCGCATATCGCTACATAATATTAAATTTAGGAGCCTAACGGCTCCTCTTTTTTATGGCTTTCGAATGACCTTTTAAGTGGAGGCTACTGCCAATTCGTCGATAAGCACTATCTGTTTCATGCACATTTACTAGAAGGCAGAAACACTTGCCGTACAAAATCAGCTCAGCTCAACCAAATTGCTAAAGTTATCCAATGCTTCAGGATTAGCTAAGGCGGTGGTGTTCTTGACCGGCCGCCCTTCGACGATATCGCGAACCGCGAGTTCACTGATTTTGCCTGACTTGGTTCTTGGGATATCAGCGACTTGCAGAATCACCGCTGGCACATGCCTGGGGCTGGCGCCCTGCCGGATTTTCAACTTGATTTCACTGCGCAATGAATCGTCCAGAACCTGACCCGACGCCATAACCACGAAAAGTACCACCCGCACATCGTCAGACCAGCTTTGGCCAATTACTACGGCTTCTTGAATACCGTCTATCTGTTCAACTTGACGGTAGATTTCGGCGGTTCCAATACGCACTCCACCTGGATTTAATGTGGCATCTGACCGACCATAGATCACCACGCCTTGATGGCCGGTCACTTCAGCATAATCACCTTGTGCCCAGATACCGTCATAGCGCTCAAAATAAGCAGCATGGTATTTCTCGTCTTGTGGGTCATTCCAGAAGTAGATCGGCATCGATGGGAATGCTTTTGTACACACTAGCTCGCCCTTCTGCTCGACAATCGATTTGCCATCGTCGTCCCAAATTTCAATTGCCATGCCCAAGCCCTTACAGGCGATCTCACCACGGTATAAGTCACTTGAAGGGTCACCAAGTACGAAGCAAGATATGATGTCTGTTCCACCAGAGATCGAGGCTAAATAAATATCCTCTTTAATCGAGCTATAAACATAGTCGAAACTCTCGGCGACTAGGGGTGACCCGGTGGAGCACATGACTCTAACCGACGAGAAATCATGCGATTGTTTAATATTGACTTTTTCGTTCTTGAGCGCGTCTATGTATTTTGCCGAGGTGCCGAAGTGCGTCATCGACTGGTCATCGGCATAGTCGAATAAAATGGTCGGTTTAGGGTGAAAAGGCGAGCCATCGTATAGCAATATGGTCGCGCCAGATGCCAAACCTGACACTAACCAATTCCACATCATCCAGGTGCAGGTAGTAAAGTAAAAAACTCTATCGCCAGGCTTTACGTCATTGTGCAGCTGATGTTCTTTTAAGTGTTGAAGCAGGGTTCCGCCGGCACCGTGTACGATACATTTTGGCGCACCTGTTGTACCGCTCGAGTACATAATATAAAGCGGGTGGTCGAAGCTTAGTTGCTCGAATTCAATCTCGGCAACCTCAAACTGGCCGAGATAAGACTGATAAAGCGTTGCATTAGGCACATCGCCGGTGCTGTCTAACGCATTGGTGTTGCTGCGTAAAAATGGAACCACAATAACCTGTTCAAGCGAGGGTAATTGCCCAGCAATTTGGCTAACTTTATCAAGGTTATCAATCTCTTTTCCGTTATAGAAATAGCCATCAGCGGCAATTAAAATTTTCGGTTCTACTTGCCCGAAACGGTCAAGGACACCTTGAACTCCAAAGTCAGGCGAGCAGGAACTCCAGATAGCGCCGATAGAACTAACCGCTAACATCGAGATAATTGTCTCGGGGATATTCGGCATATAGGCGACTACGCGATCGCCTTTCACTACTCCCGAAGCCCTTAAGGCCTGCGCCATTTGCGAGACTGATTCACGTAGCTGCGTCCAACTAACGCTGAGCTTTATTCGCTCTTCGCCCCAGAATACCAATGCGTCGTCAGACTCATCTACCTTAGAATTACTTAGCAAATTTTCCGCGAAGTTTAATCTCGCTTGAGGGAAAAACGTTGACTCTAGCATCGAGCTGCCTGGCATAAAGGCCTGGTCACCCTTAACCCCAGATACACCACAGAAGTCCCATATCTGTGACCAAAACTCTGCGGTATTTTCAACTGACCAACGATGAAGCTGCTGATAATTCTCAATATGTTGCTTACAGTGAGTATTTACCTGTTGGCGAAACCGAAAGAGATTGCTCTCGACTAACTTGTCAGCGGTGCAGGTCCATATAGGCTTAGGGTCAACTGGGCTCATTTCTATCTCAGACGAATTTATAGGGATCCACATCTTACGTTAGCTAGGCCTTTTCACTCAAGTGATTGTCAACTCGATGCTAAATTCAATTTATTACCATCAGTCGTTAAATTACCAATGTTCGCTATTGGCTGAATTCCAATCGTCTCTCCAATCCTCAGGGATTGTGCTTGTTTTGAGAAGGCAGGCCTCATCAAGACTGCTATAGAGTTGCGCATAGGTCTGAACGTCAGTACCTTGTACTCGTCGATTAATATGCTTTGGTCTCAATTGGTCGATACTGGATAGCCCGGCAGCACCCGTGAGCTCGACTAGGTTAGTTACCGTCTGACGATGAAAATTAGCCACTCGCTCGGCTTTATCACTGACCACGATGGCCTTATTGCGCGACGGGTTCTGAGTTGCAATACCGGTTGGGCATCGATCGGTGTTGCAGGTGCGCGATTGAATACAACCAAGCGACAGCATCATGCCACGGGCCGAATTAACCGCGTCAGCACCTAAGGCTAGAATGCGTAAAATATGAAATGCGCTAAACATTTTGCCCGAGGCAATGATACGAATGTTATCTCGAAGGCCGATACCGATTAGTGCATTATTGACGAAAATCAGGGCATCACGAATAGGAGTGCCAACCGAGTTGGTCATTTCTGTGGGGGCTGCGCCAGTGCCGCCTTCACCACCATCGACGGTGATAAAGTCAGGAGTAATGCCGCTCTCTAGCATTGCCTTACATATCGCCAAAAATTCGTCGCGACGACCGATGCATAATTTAAAACCGACCGGTTTACCGCCCGAAATTTTACGTAGCTGAGCGACGAATTCAAGTAAACCAATCGGCGTCGAAAACGCAGCGTGAGCGGCGGGAGATATCACATCTTTACCCATCGGAACATGACGAATATTGGCTATTTCTTGGGTAAGCTTAGCCGCTGGTAAAACGCCGCCATGGCCCGGTTTCGCGCCTTGAGAAAGCTTGATTTCGATCATCTTAACGACGTCTTTGCTTGCCATCTCAGTGAATTTTTCTGCATCGAAGTTGCCATCACTATCTCGGCAACCGAAGTACCCGGTGCCAATTTGCCAAACAATATCGCCGCCGTGCTCTAGGTGGTAGGGGCTGAGGCCGCCCTCGCCTGTATTGTGTGAGAAGCCTCCAATCTTTGCGCCCTTGTTTAATGCCATGATCGCATTCTTACTTAACGCGCCAAAACTCATTGCCGAGATATTTAGAGGCGATGCCATATAAGGTTGACTGCAATCGCTGCCGCCGAATTTAATCCGAGGGTCAAGATTGTCCAAATGTTTCGGTTGCAATGAGTGGTTTATCCATTCGTATCCGGCCCGATTCACATCGAAAATTGTACCGAACGGACGAGTATCATCAGCTTTCTTAGCCCGTTGGTAGATTAATGAGCGAAACTCACGATTGATTGGTGCACCGTCAGTATTTGATTCGACGAAATATTGTTGAATCTCAGGGCGAACCGCTTCGAGCATGTAACGAAAGTGTCCGATAACAGGGTACAAACGAAGAATCGAATGCCGGGTCTGCTGCATATCGTAAATGCCTAGTGCTACTAACGGGCCAAGCACTGTAAAACTCCAAAGCCAAGCTGTGGAGAAAACCGATAGAACCGAGAACAAAGCAACCAAACTGATCGCAATCAATACAAAACTCTGACGTACTGTCACTTTAAAACCCCTTTTACTTGGATACTACATAATCTCTGATACTGGGTCTGTACAAACCCAAACTCTAGATAGAGCGGAAAAAGCCTCGGAAGATCTTGAGGCGACCCCGCAAGACACGTTATTTTCTAACAATCAACACGACGCAAAGAATCAATAGTACCAACGACGGCACGCCCGCACTAAGAAGCGGATATTTAAGCTAAAAAATATTCGCTACTAACTATAGACCTATTAACCATACAAAAGGTTACAGCAAATTAGTAACTAACTTATCTGCCAGCTCATTATCTAAACCAAACGATGTTAATTTAAGCTAACGCATTTTGTGTTCGACAGGCTTATGATACCGACCAAGCCCCTCCCCTAAAGCCCCCGTTAAATCTATCAGTGCATTATTTGTTTTCATATTTATTCAGATCCAGCACGCCAAATTCAACCGGACTTCGCTCTCTAAAGCCAGCAGTAAATTGATCTATCCTCCGCCAGAAATCAGGGTTGGTACGCCTGATTCCATATCGATTAACTATATCGACATAGTCATTTTTAGTTTCTATAGACGTAATTGCCCCAACCAATGCGTCCAGCTCAGACTCTTCCACACTAAAAAACACATTAGGGTAAGAGCCGATAAAGCCGGGAACAGCGGATAAGCCAGTTTCATCATTTTCGATGTTTAGGTTTTCAAAAAGAATTGAGGCGACATTTAGATGACCTACATTCTTAACCAGCGTGACATAGCTTGGCTTATCTTTTGATGAATTAATTTGCAACATCGCAACATCAGGCATGTATCGAAAGCCCTTCTTGAAACTTGTCTGAAGCTTAGAAAGTGACTTCGCAACACCGGGTGTCAGTGACTCATCCATGCGGTGTTTTTGCGGTAGAGAACCCTCTAAATGTTGTCTTAGTAGAGCAAACAATTCTTGCTTTGGCTGATCGGTTTTATAGTCAACCGAACTAACAACCTTAAGCCCCATGCGCTCAAGTTTCATATATTTATTCACTTCTTCTGGAGCCTTTCGATACCAAAATTCACGTTCAGCCTTGCGCGCATCGTGAGGCAGCAGATGCAGGAACAACGACTCGCCTTCCATGCGCAAAAAGTCCATGTAGATACGTGAAAGTAATTGATGACCAATATTGCCATACACATCATAGCCAGCAACTAATAAGTAGTGGATACGTTCCAGCTGTGGGTAGTCAATAACCCAGGCGGTTTTTGGCGTCTGGCCGATCAAACCGTGGTTAACACTGGCGGCGTCAAAATGTCGGAAAACCGTTAATGCCGAGTTCGGATTGTCTCCGTCACCGTCCCAAATCATATCAATGCCAAAATCATCGCTATTTTCAAATTCGTCGGATAAATAACGACTGCGAGCCTTAATCAGTTTTTGCTCTTTTTCCGCGTAGTGATTCCAGCTCGAGAATAGTGCTAGCGTGTCCTCTTGCGATGCTGGGAGCTGATATGCCTCAAGGTTGTCAGATAAGAAGCGCTCCATTCGCTCACCGCTCTGATGTTTTGGGTCTACAAAGAACACCCAAAAATGTTCGTTAATTACGTTTACCGCCGATTGACCTTTGCAAACAGGCCCCTTGATAAAGCCCTTAATAGTAAAATTAGATTCCTCAAGCATGAATCTATATCGTGACTCAGCCGGAAGGTCTACAAATGTTTTTATCGGATTCGAAGCGTCCTCAGGCTTATAGCTGGGCAACGACGTTACCGAATAATCTGACTCTAAAAACCATTTTTGCCATTTCGATAAACGTGTAGAGTTTAAGGCGTAAGGCATGTGTGTTTTGGCTACAACTGTTTCTTGATACGGTTCTAGCCGATAGTAGACACGTTCCACACCAGGGTCATCATAGGGCCGTCGAGTGGCGATTAAATCGACCGGCTGGCCTGGTTTAGTTCGCGAGCGCACGATCCTAAAATATTGCTCGACCTGTGTTGTCGCCGCAGTAGGGTCGTTAAAGAACAAATTGGCCAAAAACAAGTGTTCATAAATGTATCGACTGGCGAGCTGAGCCTGCAGCGACTCTTTATTTAGAAACTCTTCCCATAGGACGACTTTATCCACGAGCTCTGTAGACAATGGAGGTCTTGCAGAGTAGCGGGCTCCAGTCTCAACCCATGTTTGTAAGGTGTTAGCTTCGCCTTTGCTCAATGCTGGAAAACCGTAGGGCATACCATGCTGAGGGTTACTTTCAGCAAACTGCGAGTACACATCATCAGTCGGGCATTGCCAGCTATCAGGGTTAGCAAGTTCAACCTCGTCTGGTATGAATGGTTGGTCTTTCGCCATTGGGTTACGCTTTTTTAGCTCCAACGACTGATATAGGACACTTGCCTCTCGGTTTGCTTGAGCCGTTTCGACCCGTTCGTTTAATACCGGTGAGAAGCCTAAATCACGCCATCCTTGAGTGTTGTTAGCGTCTTCAAATAGGCGGGTTGTTTGAGCTTGTTTCAAACGCCTAGCATCGTAGACACGTTGGTGAGTAATTCCGCGATCAACCGCTTCTGGCGCGGTTAGCTTGAGTTGGCAGGGGGCGTCATAACAAGCGTGACATGAGACACAGCGATTATCTAAAATCGGCTTCACCTCAGTCCAGTAGTCCACGCTTAGTTGATCGGCACTTACCAGGCGTTGCTTGGTTTTGCTGCCACCATAAAGATCAAACAACTGAGAAGTAATTAAGCCTGCACAACCAGCCAACAACAAAAGACCGATAACTAGGTATCTGTTCATACTCGTAAACCTATAAAATTGTCATGCTGGCCTGCACCACGACTAGAAAAATTGTGCTCACCTATGACGCTAAAACTTAGGAAGCCAAGACTGAGCAAAAAAAACTCATCTCTTCAAAATCAACCAATCAAGCTCAATGTTGTCATGCAGCCGATTTTTCAAGGCAGATCCTTATTAGCGCTTATTGTTAGCAATTGGCATCGCAATTGCAACGTGGATTCACTCAAGAGACCGGAAAACGGCAGACAATTGAAAGGCGATTCTAAATTTCGCGGAAAGTAACAATACTCACTCATTTCTCGAGTTCCGAAACTACCAATCTACGCTGTTGCGCTTGAGATCACAGGAGATATCTCTATGCTCGATGGTTCGCAGGTGTACGAGATGATTTGGCTAAGAAATGTCACTTCAAATACGCTAAAATTACCAAGATAAAATAGACCTTGTGGATAAGTACTGAAATGCACATCACAGACATCAAGATATGGATTCCAGCAACAACGCTACTCGCTATTTCGCTACTGGTCTACCTGCTGGCGCCGATGCTTGCTCCATTCGTTGCTGGAGCCATTCTGGCCTACCTAGGTGATCCTCTAATTGACCATTTAGAGCGGTTTAAGTTGTCACGCGGATTGGCGGTAACACTTGTTTTTTTCGTGCTGCTAACCATTCTTGCGCTGCTAATTCTATTATTGCTACCAATTTTGCAGGAGCAGATCAACGGCCTTGTTCAGCGAGCCCCGAGTTACCTTGAAGCAATTGATCAGTTGCTCGCATCGCTCGCGGCTAAATTTGGAGTCACGATTGAATCATTAAACTTTAAAGCCTTGGCAAAGCAATATTGGCCTCAAGACAGCGACAGCACAAAGAATATACTACTCGCCATTACCCAGTCGGGTGGCGCACTGATTAGCGGAATCATGTTTTTCATGTTGACGCCGATAATTACCTTTTACTTGTTGCGCGACTGGGATGACTTATTAGAGTTTATTCATCAGTTACTGCCGCATAGGGTCCGTGATCGAGTGCTGCGATTAGCCAAACAATCTGACTCAATGCTCAGTGCTTTTATTCGCGGTCAATTGCTAGTAATGACAGCTCTTGGCGGGCTTTACGCGGCAGGCCTTTCACTAATTGGCTTACAGTTTGGCTTATTGGTTGGTGTGATCGCTGGATTGCTTAGCTTTATCCCCTACTTAGGTACAACCGTCGGTGTATTAATTGCAGCGATTCTTTATATGGTGGAGTATCAAGATTGGTTGGGTTTATGGAAAGTTGGTTTGGTGTTCGCTATCGGCCAAGCTCTGGAAGGTTACCTTCTGACCCCGTGGTTAGTCGGCGATAAAATCGGCTTACATCCGGTCGTGGTGATTTTTGCGGTGCTAGCTGGCGGCCAGCTCTTTGGCTTCGTTGGTGTCTTACTGGCACTGCCGGCATCATCGGTGATCGCGGTTTTAATTCGTGAAGCAGTATCGATTTACAAGCAGAGCGACGCCTATTTAAAGTAGACCTCGCGTTAAAGTAGACCTCGCGCTGCCAAAAACCATTTAGGAAAATTTCGGCTACGCACCCCACACGACACCCAGGCAAAGAAACACTTAAATCAAATATTTAGCTATAGTCGTCTAGTTTCGATCACTAAGGCTTCACCATTTGGCTCGTTAAAGAGCACTCATAGGGGATCATTTATTAGCGGATTTATAGAGTGAATCATCAGAGTCAATTAGAAAACTCACTGAGTGTGTTTGTCACAAGAGATTCAAAACCCTAAGTTCAATTCACTTGGCTAAATCAACACCAGCATGATTTACTATAACGCCTGGCGCACCTTGCTCTAATTTTTTACGTAGGTCAGCCGGAATAGGCATTTTAGTAAACTCGGTCGCATCAACCATCACGTAAACAACCTGAGCACTGGCAACGCTAATGCCAGTTTTATAATTGCGGATCTCGAACTCAAACGCATAAGAACTAGTACCTAGTTTCCCAGTGTTCACTTCAATAGCCAAAACGTCGTCAAAGGTTGCCGGTGATTTCCAAGAAATATTCAGATTAACGACTTGGCTATCAACGCCCGTCGCCAAAACGTCATTGTAATCACCCCATACCGCGCGACTGTATTCGGTTGCGGCAATATCAACGAACTCTGCGTATTTGCCGTTAAAAACTATTTTCTGAGCATCGCATTCAGAGTAGCGAACACGTAGTAGATGGGTAAATTTTTTCATTATTATTATTAATTAAATCCACACATCATTCTGTGCAGTAAGTTCGCTAGTATCACTATCACCGGTATTTAATACACCCCGTGGCTCTATCAATAACATCGACACTTCATGCTCGGCATGCGGCCTATGCTCCACACCTTTGGGCACCACGACCATTTCACCAGCATTAACTTGCACTGCGCCGTCAGTGAAATCGATCGTTAGCGAGCCTTCTAAAACGATGAACGTTTCATCGGTATCTTGATGGTTGTGAAAAACGAAGTCGCCTTTAACTTTGACTAATTTAAATTGATAATCGTTCATCTCGGCAATCACCTTCGGCGACCAATGCTCGGAGATTAACGATAACTTGCTTTTAAAGTTAATAGCTTTAGGCTTCATCATAGTACCCTTATTGTACTGACATCGTGTTGTGATAGTTGTGATAGTTGTGATAGTTGTGACGGTTGATAGTTGTGACGGTTGATAGTTGTGACGGTAGATAGTTGTGACGGTAGATAGTTGTGACGGTAGATAGCTGTCGAAATACATAGTGTGTCAACAGCCGCTTGATTCAGCCAGTTCTTTTCTTCGCCAACAACACAATCAGAATACCACCGAGCGTTAACATCGACGAGATAATCAAGCGTTCGCTTAGCAACTCATTGGCAAACACCACACCTCCGAGCGCAGCAATGACTGGCACCAATAGTTGCATCACTCCCGCTTGGCTAGTGGTGAGGTCTCTTAATGCCGCATACCAAATCGCGTAGCCTAAGCCTGAAGTAATCGCACCAGACGAAATCGCCAGTAACCATGCACTCGGCGTGGCTGACAACTGACCGGCGTAGATCAATAGTAAAATGATCGCTAGCGGAAGTGACCTTATAAAATTAGAGGAGGTATCATTAAGTGGGTTTTGTGAGCCCTGACCGAGAATTGTATACATGCTCCAAGCCATTCCGGCCATTGCCATCATAATAAACCCCATAATCGAGGGTTTACTAAGCTCAGGAAGTACTAAATACACTAATCCAGCACAGGCAATTAACAGACCCAACCACTCGAATAACTTCATGCGATTACCTTGAACCAGGCTTATACACACCATGCTGATCTGCACCGAACCAAACAGAATTAGCGCCCCTACTCCGGTAGCTAGTGTGGTGTATGCAAAGGAGAATAAGGCGGCATAAGCAAACAGCATAAGCGCTGCCATCCACGATAAGTTTGCGCGTTTATTGACTGATTGTTGGGCAGCTGCATGCCGTGCTTTAAGCAAACCGATACCCCACACTAAAAGTAAAAGCGTTATAGCGCCGGATGCTAATCGAATACCGGTAAAGCTTGCTGGATCAATCGAGCCGTTACTTAGGGCTAATCGACAGAGCACGGAGTTGCCGGCAAAGGCGATTAACGCTAACGCAGACAACAAAGTCGTTTTTAAGCTCATATCATTAATCCCAGAAACACCAACACGCCAGTAAAGGTCAATGAAACACCGACAATCTTGCGCTTAGTAAGCTCTTCTTTTAAAAACAGCCATGCCATTATTACAATAAAAATATTGGCCGTCTCGTTTAACACTGAGGCGACCGAGGCGTCGGCGTATTTGAACGCGCCTAGCCAGAACAGCATCGCTAGATACGAACCGATTACACTGGCTAAAATTATGTATCCCCAGCGATGTTGTCCATCGAAAATAACCTTATAAGTACTGGATAATCGCCCCCTTAAGCTTAAGAAAACCAACATTCCAATAACACCCGCCAACATCCGTAGGCTGACCATCCAAAAGAAACCTTCATTCGCCAAGATAGGCTTCATGGCGACCACCCCGGCAGCGGTCAAAAATACCGACGATGAGGCTAACAAAAACCCCTTGATCAATGCGACTCGGTCGACGCTCTGATAGCTACGTTGGTAGACCACCACCATGATTCCAGCCAACACCATAACAAACCCAAGCCACTGCCAAAGCGCTAAGCTTTCTTGCAAAAATATAATAGAAAGAATCACCACGAAGGGGCTATAAAGGCTGGCGACAATGGCGGTACGGCCCGCGCCCAAATTGCGTAATGCTTGCAGGTACCAAGTATCGGCTACGGCAATACCAAAATAACCACTGGCAATTAAAATAAGCCATTCGCGATTACTCAATAATGGCAATCTAACTCCCTCGAACAGTAACGCGGTTGGCAGCAACAACGACAGGCCGATAATATTTTTGACCAAGTTTAGCGTGTTGGCACTCATACTCTCGCCAACGTGCTTGTAAAGTACTACCGCACTGGCCCACATTATTGCGCATACCAAAGCAAAGACTTCGCCGAAATTCTCTATTGCCATTTAGTTATTTCCAACTGATTTTTCTACCGGCATATTCTAGCTACTGGCATGGTTTAGATCTGTTTTTCACAGCGATGCTAAAGGATCGCTACACTTTTTGCTTGCAAGTAGACCGAATCGCCAACCGCTAGATTCATTAGAGTCGCTGATTTTTTAGTTAGCCTCGCTAGAACCGGTAAATTGTTAGCGTTTAGCCTAACCGTAACTTGGGCGGCACCGACGCTTTCAATTTGCTCAATTGTCGCAGGGAAGATATTAAGAATGCTGGTATCTTGCTGTTGTTGACGAGTAATGCTGACATCACGAGCGGCAATCAGTAAACGTACTTTTTCACCAATGGCCAATGGCCGTCTTAGCACTGAAAAGCGACCCAGCGATGAATCTAAATAGGTGAGTTCGAACTGCTCATCATGAGCGGCCACCACAGCATCAATGAGCGACTCTGCATCGGCACCTTGCGCTAAAGACAAATCCAATTGGGTTAACATTGATTGAATGTCACCACTAGCAATTATGCGTCCCTGCTGCATTAATACTAAGTGGTCAGCCAGCCGCGCCACCTCATTTAGCGAGTGGCTAACATAAATAATAGGGATCGATAGTTTGTCACGCAAAGCCACTAGCATAGGTAAAATTTCGG
The DNA here is from genome assembly GCA_017854775.1 of Gammaproteobacteria bacterium. Classification (GTDB taxonomy): domain Bacteria; phylum Pseudomonadota; class Gammaproteobacteria; order Arenicellales; family Arenicellaceae; genus Arenicella. Next base: position 19,343 of record JAFMHC010000010.1, read on the forward strand.
CTTTACTGCGCTTGTCCAAGGCTGACAGCGGCTCGTCCATCAATAACAAATCAGGGCTAGAGCAAAGCGCTCGAGCAATTGCAACCCGTTGTTTTTCTCCGCCCGACAGCGTTTGTGTGTCTCGATCTAAAAGACTCGATATGCCGAGCGCTTGAATCACATCGTCTGAATTTATAACTCGTTGCTTGAGCGGAACTCGTTTAAAACCGTATTCTATATTGGCGCGCACCGATAAATGCTCGAACAGGCTGGGTTCCTGAAAAACGTAGGCTAAGGCTCGTCGATGGGTGGCGATAAACTTAGAGCCATCTTGCCAAATACGATTATTGAATTTGATTAGCCCTGAGGCTGATTTATCCAAGCCAGCGATAGCTCTTAACACGCTTGTCTTGCCACTTCCCGAGGGGCCATAGATTGCGGTCACACCTTGGCTAGCAAAAATCTGGTCTATGTCGAGTTCGAAATTGCCATGAGCTAGCTTTAGCTTAAGTTCAAGGCTCATAGTTCAAGGCTCATAGTTACAACCTCAACACACGAGCTTTAGGATTAGCCGCATAGACTAAAACTAATAAACAAAACGATATCAGCAGCAATGCCGCAGACAACCAATGCGCGCTGGCAAGCTGCATACTTTCTACATGCTCATAGATTGCGATCGAAGCCACCTGCGTTTCACCCGGAATATTGCCACCGATCATAAGCACCACGCCGAACTCCCCTAGAGTATGAGCAAAGCCTAATACCGCAGCCGACAAGAAACCGGGTCTGGCTAGTGGCACCACCACGCTGAAAAAACGGTCAGATGGCGAGGCTCGCAATGTTGCAGCCACTTCCAAGGGGCGTCGGCCAACGGCGATAAAAGCATTTTGTAGCGGCTGGATCACGAACGGCAAAGAATAAATCACCGAGCCGACCACCAAACCAGTGAAAGAAAATGCTAACGGCTGACCAACAACAGACTCAAATAAGTGACCTATACTGCTTTGCGGGCTAAACGCTACCAATAGATAGAAACCAAGAACCGTCGGCGGCAATACTAACGGCAAGGCAACCAGGGCCTCGATCAAAAACTTAAAGCGCCAAGCTGATTTCGCTAACCACCATGCCAGCGGCGTGCCAAACAAAATTAGCACCAAGGTGCTTATACCGGCTAGCTTTAAGGTTAGCATTAGGGCGGCAATATCGGCTTCTGAAAACATTATTTAATTGTGCTCTCAATCTGTGCTGGGGCCGTGTTGTCGTTCAACGCTGGGCGCGTGTAGCTTGTCGTCGCTGGGCGCGTGTAGCCGTGCAATTCCATTATCGATAGCGCCTGCTCACTTAGCAAGAAGTGCACAAAATCACGGGCTGCCTGAACATCATTAAGTATCACCAGCTGTTGTTCAATCGGCGAATGAAGTTTGCTCGGCACCAACCAATACGAACCTCGCTGCAGATCAATAACTTGCGACAACGCCAGCAGTGCTATCTCAGCACCACCACTATTGGCGAACTGAAACGCTTGCGCGACACTCTCGCCATAAACCATGCTTGGTTGAATGCCTAAATTCGATAATACTTGGATAGCCGCGTGTCCATAAGGCGCGGTTTTCGGATTCGCGATCGCCAGTCGTTTAAACCGTGATTTTTTTAATACTTCGCCATTAGCATCGACTAGTAGAGGGTCTTTGCTCCATAGCGCCAAACGCCCAAGCGCATAGGTCTGCCGCGAGCCGTCGATCACCAAACCTTTATCTTCGAGTAAGCTAGGCATCGCTGAGTCGGCGGCTAAAAACACATCGACCGGCAAGCCATATTGGATCTGTGCGGTGTGCTTGCCGGTAGAGCCAACTAATAACACAATTTTATCGTCGCTAAGTTCAGCGTATGTCGCCACTATAACTTCGGCAGTTGAGGCAAAGTTGCTGGCTACGGCGACCTTAACTTGAGCGGCGAAAACGGTACTACAAAGTAATTGGGCAGATAAGCACGCTAATAGGTAAATAGTTGTGTAAGTCGTTATCCGCCCCATGATCAATATTCAGCTGTAAGGCTTGATTCAGAATCAGCTTCGAATCAAGGTGCCGACACCTTTATCGGTGAGCACTTCGAGCAACAGCGCGTGGTTTACCCGCCCATCGATAATATGCGAGGTTTTTACTCCGTTTTTAACCGCCTCTAGCCCACAATCAACTTTCGGCATCATGCCGCCTTGAATAGTGCCATCAGCTTTCAACGCATCAATCTGATCTGAATTTAAGCCAGTCAGCAACGCCCCTTGTTTGTCTAGCACGCCGGAAGTGTTGGTCATTAACACCAACTTTTCAGCTTGCAGTTTGCGCGCCAACGCGCCCGCCACCGAATCAGCATTGATATTATAAGTTGCGCCATCAACACCTGATCCAATTGGTGCTATTACTGGAATGAACCCTTGCGCCTCTAACGTTTCGACCACATCACTATTGATGCTCACCACTTCGCCGACATGCCCATAGTCAACATCGGCCTTACCAGAGCTGATTTTTTGCGCTCGAATCATATTGCCGTCTTTGCCAGTTAAGCCAACCGCGTTACCACCGTGCGAATTGATCAGGTTGACAATTTCTTTGTTCACTAAGCCGCCTAAAACCATTTCAACCACGTCCATAGTTTCAGAATCAGTCACTCGCAAACCATCGATGAACTCAGTAGTCTTGCCAACTCGTGCCAAGGTCCCGTTAATCTGTGGCCCGCCACCATGAACCACCACAGGGTTCATACCAACCGCCTTCATCATGACCACATCCCGAGCGAAGCTTTCTTTCAAGGCGTCATCAATCATCGCATTGCCACCATATTTAACCACGATGGTCTTGCCTCGAAAGCGCTGAATGTAGGGTAACGCCTCGATAAGGATTTGTGCGACGTTTTGAGTGCTATCTGACATCTTAAGTTTAGTGTTTAAAGCCGGAATAATTTGGTCGATGAGTATATCACTAGAGGGCTCAATCGCGTATCGATTCGGCTTTCGCAATATATTGACACTTAAAGTGCGAGTATCCGATTCCTAGTAGCTTCATTTTGGTCACAATTAACCACTATTTGACTAAATTTCGAAGGTTATTGCTTTATAATTCGTATTAAGTGAATCCATAATGGCTCCTCTGGCATCTAAAGAGAAATGAACACTAATTAGAATAAGACTCTTTTTGAGGAAACCATGAAATCAAGCAGCGCAAAATTCCCACTGAACACTATAGACCTCAATACTATGGATCTAAATCGTACCGACAGAAACATAAGCCTCTCATTAGCAGTCAACGGGTCAATAGCTCAACCGGCCAATAGAACGCTTAAAGTCGTTGGATTAGCCACGCTATTATTTATCTCAGGGTGTATGTCCAAAGTGGGCGAGCTACCAGAACAAGCGCAGATTAATGTTCCAGATGCGTGGCAGCCTAAGGCGGATAATGTAGCCACCTTAGAGTCAGACAAAACGAATGAACTAAACGCAAAAAGCATCGAAGAAAAGCCGGTTGTCAGCGGTTGGTTGAATAGCCTCAATGATGACGCGCTTAACACTCATGTTGAAAAAGCGCTGATTAACAACCCCGACCTATTAAGCTCTGCAGCACGCTTGAAGAATGCCTTTGAGCAAGTCACTATTACCGGTTCTAGCCTTTGGCCACAATTGCGCTTTGACGGCAACGCAAGCACCCGCGAGTCAAGCGCGGCAAGCGCATCCGGCGGAGCGACCCAGGGCGAAAACAGTACTACAGAGATTAGAAGCATCGGCGGCACGCTTAATATTCAGTGGGAAGCCGACATTTGGCGCAAACTAAGCCAGCGTCGTAAGGCCGCTGCGCTTGATGCTAAAGCTCAAGGCGAACTATACAAAGCCGCTGAATTATCATTAGTTGCCAACGTAAGTCGCGCTTGGTACAACTTGGCGACCAATAAATTGCAATTAGATCTAGCCCAAAAGCGTTTAGACAGTTTTCAAAATACCGCCAACCTGATTGAAGAAAATTACGAACGCGGTTTGCGCTCGGCGCTTGATGTCTATTTGAGTCGTACCGACGTTCAGCGCCAAATTTCAGCTTTGGCCGACTCTAAATTCAACTATATACAAGCTTTACGGGCGCTTAAGACCCTTCTCGGCGAGTACCCTGATGCCTCGTTAGAACTAAACGTTAATTTGCCAGAGCTTGATAACTCGGTGCCAACCGGCTTACCGGCTGAGTTGTTAACGCGTCGCCCAGACGTGCGCGCTAGCCAACTGCAATACCAAGCTCAAATTGCAAACGCCAAAGCAGCTCACCGAGACCGCTTCCCGAGTCTGACCTTTACTGGTTCGATTGGCGAAAGCAGAGACACGTTTAACAGTATTTTTGACAGCGACAATAGTATCCGTAATATAATTGGCTCTTTAACTCAGCCGATTTTTTCAGCTGGCGCCCTAAAGGCACAAGAAATGCGTGCTTACAACGATGCTGAAATAGCCTATGCCTCGTTAGTTAAAACTACCTTGACCGCATTTGAGGAAGTTGAAAACTCGCTAACCCGCGAAACGGTTTTGCAGGAGCAGCACACAGCCATCAAAGAAGCGGTTAAATTAGCGCAGGGTGGTTTGAACCTAGCCCTAGACCGGTATCAGTCGGGTATCGAGAATTACACCACCGTTTTACAGTCGCAACGAAGCCTCTTCGACTCTTTAAGTAATGAGTTGAATCTTCGAAACGCTCTACTACAAAATCGTATTGGCATTCACTTAGCACTCGGCGGTGACTTTGCCACTAACGAAGATCGGCAAGCAGACAACATTCCAACGCCTTCAATAACGAAGACGCCCTAACACCTATTCCTTTATAGGAACCTAATAGTATGAGCAGTGACTACGATTTAAACTTAGACGACGATTCAAAACAAGCAAGCACAGGCAATACGGCAAGCAGGCTTTTTTATATGATTCCTCGTAAGTGGAGAATCATTCTCTGCATCCTCCTCATAGCGTTTGTGATTATTACATTATTGAACGCGTTTAAACCTGAGGCAAAAAAACGGCCGATTCCCGAAACGGTTGTCAGGGTTGAAGTGATCACTGCGCAACCCAGCGATTACCCGATTGTGGTCAACGCTAACGGCACTGTCGAAGCTCAGACTCGTGGTGATTTAGTCGCTCAAATTCGTGGCGAAATCGTTGCCGTAGCAAGTAACTTTAATACCGGTGGCACCTTTAAAAAAGGTGACGTGCTGATTCAAATTGATCAGCGCGACTATCAAGCTGAACTTAGCGGCGCATTAGCCAATCTATCAGAAGCTGAAGCTACTTATCGCCAAGAACAAGCAACTGCCAAACAAGCTGAGCTCGATTGGCAGCGCTTAGGCAATACCACTCCGGCCCCCTCTTTGGTGCTACGCAAACCACAGCTAACCGCCGCCAAAGCCCGATATGATTCGGCTAAGGCCGGCGCTGATAGCGCACAATTGAATCTCAGTCGAACTCAAATTACCGCGCCTTATGACGGCCGAGTTATACAACGCAAAGCCGTTTTGGGCCAATATGTCGGCATTGGCGCACCGATTGCCGAAGTGTTTGCCACCAATGGTGTCGAGGTTCGCTTACCGATTAGCCAGGAAGAATTCAGCCAACTTGGCTTAGACTCCTTTAACGCCGGTTCAAGTGAAGCAAGCCCATTCAGTGTATCAATCACCTCTACCGTGGCCAATAAGAGCTATCAATGGGATGCCAAGATTACCCGCACCGACAGCACTTTTGATATAAATACTCGTCAGATTGATGTTGTTGCTGAAGTAGCTGACCCGTTTGGTATCGCCAGTGGGCAAACAGCCCTGAAGATCGGTCAATTTGTTAGCGCCCGCATTCAAGGCCGTACTATCGAAAATGTTTTTGTGATCCCCAATAAGAGCATTCGTGAAGGTCGCTATGTGTATGCTGTACGTGATGGAAAATTAGCCAAACAGAGTATTAATATTCTTTGGCAAGATGATCAAAATGCATTAGTCAGTGACGGCATTGAAAACGGCGAACTTGTGGTTACTACGTCACTTAATAGTACCCTTGCCGGCGCTAGTGCAAAATTTGGTAATGAAGATGAGCCGAATAAACCAGCGGGCAGCGAGGCAAAACCGGCTGCGGCTAGTGTTGTAGACACTAAGACCGAAAGCAGTGTTACTGAGCCCGCTGACGAGCAAATTATTCCCGACGATAGCGCTGATCCAAGTATGAGTCAGGCAAGCGAGCCCGGCGGGACGGCCGAACAAGCGGCGGCTATTACTGGCGGGGCTCAAGCTGTTATTGACAACGCTCAAGCTGTTACTGGCGAGGCTCAAGCTGCTAACGAATCTCAGGCTGCTAATGACGGAGCTCAAGCTGCTAATGAAGAAGTTCAAGCTGAGCAAGCAAAACTCGAGGCTGACGCCGTGCAATCACCCCAGTCAAGCTCAACTAAATAATCATGCGCCCAGATTAAACGCACGATAGATCCTTATAAACAGCGCTAGGCTCTAAGTTTAGCGCTAATACCGTGGTGAACAAGAGCACTAACAAAATATGATTGAATGGTTTGCTCGTAACCCCGTAGCCGCTAACCTATTGATGATTACCATCGTCATCGTTGGGCTTTTTTCGGCTTCCCGTTCGATTCCCTTAGAGGTGTTCCCGAGCTTTGAAATAGAAGCGGTTAGTATTTCCACCGCCTATCGAGGAGCGACTCCGCGATCGGTTGAAGATGGCATCACTAAACGCATCGAAGAATCGATTTACACCATCGAAGGCGTAAAGGAGATAAATTCGCGCTCGTCAGAAGGCGTATCAGTGGTCACTGCGCAAGTTGATGATGGCTATGAGAAACGTGAAATTCTGAATGACATTAAGCTAAAGGTTGACTCCCTGAGTACTCTGCCCGGTGGCGCAGAAAAACCGGTAGTAGCCCTTTCCACTTTCAACCCCGGCGTAATTCAAGTTGCGGTAGTTGGCGATGTTGATGATAAAGTGCTGCGGATCACCGCCGATACGGTCCGCAACGATCTGCTGGCTAATAACGACCTAACTTTAGTGGAACTAATTGGTGTTACCAATTACGAAATCAGCATTGAAGTGTCGCCCAAGACGCTCGATGATTTTAACTTATCACTACAAGATGTCAGTGCTGCGATTCAACGCAGCTCAGTCGATATCTCAGCGGGCAACGTAAAAACTCGCGACGGCGACATTTTGCTTCGCGCCGATGGGCAGGCATACAAGCAGCAAGACTTCGCCGCCATCCCGGTGATAACCAAACTTGGTGCCGACCCAGTGTTACTCGGCGATATCGCCACGATCAATGATGGTTTCGAAGACCAGCCATTAATCACCCGCTTCAACGGCAAGCCGGCAATCTTAATTGACGTGGCAAGAACCGGCAAACAGTCGTCTATAGAGATAGCCGCCTTAGTTCGAGATTACATCGAAAATAAAAACCGCACCCTGAGTAATGGCGTTGTATTAGATTACTGGGACGACGACTCAAAAATTCTAAAGGGTCGCCTAAATACCTTACTCAGCAGCGGCCTATACGGCGGCTTACTGGTATTGCTAATATTGTCTCTGTTTTTACGCCCAGCAATTGCATTTTGGGTGTTTCTGGGTGTTCCAGTAAGCTTTATGGGAGCATTCATTTTCATGCCTTTTGTTGGCGGCACCTTCAATATGATTTCGCTATTCGCGTTTATCACCGTGCTCGGAATCGTGGTCGACGATGCAATTGTCACCGGCGAGAATATTTATTCCAAAATGCGCGATGGTATGGAGCCTATAACCGCCTCAATCATTGGCACCAAGGAAATCGCGATTCCTGTTACCTTTGGAATTCTGACTACGGTTGTCGCGTTCTTACCTATGGGCAACCTTGGCGCCAATAGAACAGGTTTTTTAGCCGCACAGATCCCGATGGTAGTGATCCCTGTACTCTTGTTCTCGTTGATCGAGTCGAAGTTTGTCTTGCCGTCTCACCTAAGTAAGATTAAACCGCGCAAGCAGGCCAGCGAAGTCGGCTGGCTGTCACGCATGCAGATGAAAGTATCGCGTGGTTTCGAAGAATCCGTTATCAAGTTTTACCGCCCGTTTTTAATTCGATGTCTGGCTAATAAGGCAATATCAATTTTCACTTTATTGGCAGTTTCCGCCGTCATCATGACTTGGGCTGGCACCGGCCATACAAAATTCACTTTTTTCCCACGGGTTGAGTCAGAGGAGATTCGATTCTCTCTTACAATGCCCGACACTACCGGCTTTGAGACTACCAAAAAGCACATTCAAACCATCTCAGACCACATTCATGCGCTGCAAGAAAAATATCGCGACCCCGAGACCGGCATCTCGGTAATACGCCATACCTACAGTACCGTGGGCAGCAGCGGTTCGACCATCAAGCCAAGCGTTGGCGTGGTGAGGGCTGAGCTTATTGGCCCTGAAGAACGACACATTGAGATCAAAGCTTCGGAAATTGCACGTGAAGTTCGAACCTTGGTCGGCGATATACCGGGCGCGGAGCAATTAAGTGTGCTGGCTGAGTTAGGTCGTGGCGGTGAACCGATCAATGTCGAGCTAACCGGTGGCGACCCAGCACAAATGAGGGTACTCGCAGATCAGGTGCGGGATCAATTATTACGTTACCCTGAAGTATTCGATATTCAAGACAACTACTCTGGCGGTAAAGAAGAACTCAACATCACCTTAACGCGAAAAGCTCATGCGCTAGGTTTAAGTTTAGCCGACGTCGCCAACCAAGTGCGTGGCTCAATATTTGGTCTAGAGGCACAAAGGCTGCAACGCGGCCGCGACGAAATTAGGGTGATGGTACGCCTGCCGCAGGAAAATAGATCGTCGATTGACGACCTCGCAAGACTGTCGATTCTAGTTGGACCCGACAATCAAGCAATACCACTGTCTGATTTGGCTGAAATTGAACCAGTTAGAAGCCCAACCACGTTATATCGCTTGAACCGAAAGGGCATACTTAATATAACCGCAGACGTTGATAAGGAACTCGCTGATGTACCGGCTATTCTTGGCGAAATACGCGAATTTATAGAGCAACAGACCAAACTCGACCCGAGCATAAAATTTTCCTTTAAAGGCGAAGCTGAAGAGCAATCAGAAAGTAATGCTGGGCTTCAATCTGGCAGTTTATTGGTACTGATTGCCATTTACGCCCTGTTAGCAATTCCGTTTAAGTCTTATTTACAGCCGCTGATCGTGATGTCGGTGATTCCATTTAGCTTAGTCGGTGCGGTGCTTGGCCATATCATCACCGGCTATGACCTATCGGTGCTTAGCATTGTTGGCATGATGGCCTTACTCGGCGTGGTGGTCAACGACAGCTTGGTTCTGGTCGACTATATCAATAAGCAACGAGAAAAGGGCTTGGCCGTTTTTGACGCGGTGTTAAAAAGCGGCACTGCGCGCTTCAGACCCGTAATTCTAACATCGATAACGACCTTTGCAGGTCTAACACCGTTGTTATTAGACGACAGTACCCAGTCGCAATTTCTCAAGCAAATGGCTATTTCACTGGGCTTTGGTATTTTATTTGCAACCGCCATCACTCTGATAATAGTGCCGATAAACTATTATCTGGGCTATCAACTTAAACACGCTAGCATAAACCTTGCTAAGCGTATCAAGTCGGCTAGCCTAGAGTTCTGGCACCGTGAAGATGCCCCCCGTGGCCCACTATAATGGTCAACAAAAGAAAAAGGGTATTAGACAATGATTGAATGGTTTGCTAAAAATCCGGTGGCCTCAAATCTATTGATGTTCGGCATACTGATTGCTGGGCTAACCTCGGCTACCCGCTCGGTGCCAGTCGAAACCTTCCCATCGTTTGAACAAGATACGGTAACCGTCAGTACGCAATTTCGCGGCGCGACACCGAAAACAGTGGAAGATGGCATTACTCTGAGAATTGAAGAAGCCATTGCCGACGTTGAAGGAATAGAAGAGTTAACGGCTAGATCATCCGAAGGCTCGTCGACGGTAACTGCAGAGATAAATACCGCTTACGATAAACGTGATGTGCTCGATGATATAAAGGTACGTGTCGACGCCTTAAACACACTCCCCTCTGACGCCGAGAAGCCAGTTGTGTCGGCGAATATTCGTAATCGAACCGTAATCTGGGTTGCCATTCAGGGCGAAGTCGAAACCAAGGTATTACGAACCATCGCTGGACAATTCCGTGAAGGCTTACTGAACGATAATGAAATCAGCAACGTCGAGTTACAAGGTGTCGCCGACTATCAAATGAACATCGAGGTTTCACCACAAACCTTGGATGCTTACAACATCACCCTAGCGCAGATCGGCCGGGCGATCAGCAGTGGGGCGCGAGACGTATCGGCGGGTAATGTTCAAACACTCAATGGCGACATCCTTGTACGCAGCGATGGCCAGGCCTATTCAAGCGAAGAATTTTCAGCAATACCAATTCTTTCAAACTCCGAGGGCAAACCAATCACCTTAGGTGAAATTGCCAATATCGATGATGGGTTCGAAGAAAACTCACTAATCACGACGTTTAATGGTAGCCCGGCAATCATGGTGCAAGTGCGCCGAGTTGGCGAACAAAGCGCGTTGAAAGTGGCTGAGCGAACTCGTGCCTACATGGCTAAGTTTTCAGAGAACTTACCGTCAGGAGTAACCCTCGATTACTGGGATGATGATTCAAGTTATTTGAAGAGTCGCATTGGCGCGGTTCTCAATAGCGCATGGCTTGGCGGAATACTGGTGATGATATTACTATCGCTATTCCTTCGACCTGCGGTAGCTGGATGGGTGTTTTTAGGTATTCCCGTAAGCTTTATGGGCGCGTTTTTATTTATGCCACTGGTTGGGGGCACGTTTAACGTTGTCAGCTTACTGGCCTTTATTATGGTGATCGGAATTGTCGTCGATGATGCCATCGTCACCGGCGAAAACATATACCGAAGAATGCGTGAGGGTATGGACCCGAAGGAAGCCGCTATTGTCGGCACCAAAGAAATTACTGTTCCGGTTACCTTTGGTATTCTGACAACCGCGGTAGCATTTCTACCGCTTAGTTACTTAGACGGCACGCGCTATGACTTTATTGGCAGCCAAATGCCGATGGTTGTGATACCGGTACTATTGATGTCGTTGGTTGAATCAAAATTAGTACTGCCATCGCACATGGCGCATATAAAGATGCGTGATGAGAATAGTGAAATGGGTTGGCTAGGGCGAACACAACAAAAAATTTCTCGTGGTTTAGAAAACTTTGTAGAGTTTCGTTATAGTCCCTTTTTAGCTCGCTGCGTTCGCAATCAAGCAATTACGTTGACATTGCTATTCGCCTTGTCAGCCGTCGTTATAGCGGCAATTACCAACGGCCATATTCGCTATACGCCGTTCCCTTACGTTGAATCTGAGACCGTTACCATTAACCTGACAATGCCTGAATCGACAGGCTTTGACACGACTAACAAGCATATCCAAACGATCGCCGAGCACTTCAAAACAATACAGGACAAGTATCGCGATCCAGAGACCGGCGAAAGCGCAATCATTAATGTGCTCGCCACTAGCGGTAGCCAACGGCGTACAATCAAACCCAACCTAGGGTCGGTTAGAGCTGAATTGCAACCGTCGAGTGAGCGTGTTGGAGGCGCCACGACGTCCCAAATCGGCAATGAAGTACGTCGGCTTATCGGTGATATTCCTGGAGCACAGAGCTTAAGCGTGCGATCGAGATCGTTTGGTGATGACGCACCGATCAATGTTGAACTTTCGGGTGACGATCCAGAGCAGATGTATCAGGTTATTGAAAAGCTAAAAGAGAAATTTAAGACCTATCCTGGCGTCTATGATATTCAAGACAATTACAGCGGCGGCAAAGAAGAACTGACTCTGAGCCTAAAACCTCAAGCTTACACATTGGGCCTGAACTTACGCGATGTCGCTCAGCAGGTTCGTAACGCTGTGTTTGGTTTTCAAGCGCAACGCATTCAACGTGGTCGCGACGAACTGCGAGTAATGGTGCGTTACCCATTGGAATATCGCTCGTCTATGCAGGACCTCAACCAACTGGCAATCCGAGTACCCAATAGCTCTAAGCAAGTTCTATTATCTGATATTGCCGAAATTGAACCGTTCGAAAGCCCGAGCACCTTATATCGTCTGAACCGTAAATCGATTCTCAACATCACCGCTGATGCCGATAAAGACGTAGCCAACTTGCCGCTAATACTTAGCGAAATCGACACCTATCTGAAAGAGATTCAGCAGCAATACTCAAATTTAAATTACCGCTTCGATGGTGAAGCAGAAGATGCGGCTAAAACAAATCAGCGCCTCGGCGTTGGTCTGGCGCTTGTATTGCTAGCCATTTACGCCTTACTGGCGATTCCATTCAAATCCTACGGCCAGCCATTAATTGTAATGTCAGTGATCCCCTTTGGGTTGATTGGCGCAATTGTCGGGCATTTTATCACCGGCCAAAACCTATCGGTGCTTAGTGTATTTGGTATGCTGGCGTTGGTTGGCGTTATGGTCAACGACAGTTTAGTCCTAGTTGATTACATTAATAAGCGGCGTCAGCAAGGCGTCGAATTATTAGAGGCTGTACTTAGCTCAGCGGCAATTCGTTTTAGGCCAGTGATACTCACCTCTCTTACCACATTCGCTGGCCTAGCCCCAATTTTGCTGGACGGCTCACAGCAAGCCAAATGGTTAAAACCGATGGCAACGTCACTGGCGTTCGGCATCGTGTTCGCGACCATTATCACGCTATTAATTGTGCCAATTAATTATTTAGTTGCGCGTAAATTCAAATATCTGTGCATCGACCTTGGGTCTAAAACCTGGGGCGCATGGTTGGCATTTTGGAATAAAGAAGATGCTAGTTCGGCACGATAGTGTCCGACACGATAGTGTTCGGTTCGATAGTGGTCGCCTTATGAAATATCAAGACACGCTCTGCCAGTTGGGAGAAAACTATGAGAAAAAACTATGATTGAGTGGTTTGCAAAAAATCACGTCGCTGCCAACCTATTAATGGTGTGCATCATGCTAATGGGTTATACAGCGATTAAAAATGACGTCCCCTTAGAGCTGATGCCAGACTTTGCCTTGGGCATAATAACCGTCACCACAGCGCTACCCGGCGGTAACCCTGAGTCAATAGAGGCAACCATTACCTCGCGCATAGAGGAGTCCGTTGCAGACTTGGAAGGAGTCAAAAAGATCACCTCCCGTTCAGCCGAGAACTTTTCATTGGTTTCGATCGAGATTGAGTCAGGCTACGATCAAAAAGCCTTGTTGAGTGATGTCAAAGGTCGAGTTGATGCGCTCAGCACCCTACCCGCCGACGCTGAGCGGCCAGTGATTGATTTAGCCGACATTCCTATCCAAGTTGTTGGCATCGCAATTTACGGCGATGTTGACTACAACCTATTGTTTCAGTCTGCCTCTGACATGCGTGAGGCTTTATTGCAGGTCGATGGCATCACTCAGGTTGGCCCCGTACAGGCGCCCGGCCGAGAAATACAGATTGAAGTAAGTCCTGATGTGCTGAAGCAATACAAGCTATCGATTGCTGATATCGGTGCCGCAATTCAACGTAATGCGATAGACATATCGGCCGGTAATTTACGCACCCGTAGTGGCGATATTCTAGTAAGAACAAACGGTCAGGCGTATTCCAAGGAGCAGTTTGAAGAGATCCCGGTATTCAATTCTGGTGACCGTGTTTTATACATCAAAGATTTGGCCACCGTGGTCGACGGTTATGAACTAACACGTGTCGAAACTCAGTACGCAGGGCTTCCAGCGCTGACCGTCGAGACCTATCGAGTCGGCGATCAAAGCACCATTGAAATCGCCGAAAAAGTGTTTGGCTTTATGGAAGAGTATCAAAAAACTTTGCCACAAGGTCTAAAATTAGGCAACTACGGTAATACTTCAGCGGTGGTAGGAGACCGCCTCTCAACCTTAGTTACCAGCGCGATTCAAGGCGGCATCTTGGTGTTGGTATTGTTATCTTTATTCTTAAGACCGGCCGTTGCACTTTGGGTCGGGATTGGCATTCCAGTCTGTTTTCTTGGCGGCTTCGCGATGATGCCACTATTGGGTTTAAGCATGAACATGCTGACCATGTTCGCTTACCTATTAGTGCTAGGCATCGTCGTCGACGACGCGATTGTCACCGGTGAAAATATTTACCGCCACCAACGAAATGGCATGTCACCGGCTGACGCCGCCTTGTTTGGCACCAAAGAAGTCGCTGTACCTGTCACCTTTGGCGTTTTAACCACGATGGTCGCTTTCGCGCCATTATTACTGGTCGAAGGTGCCTTATCTACGTTAGCCGCGCAAATACCATTAGTGGTAATCCCCGTTCTGGCTTTCTCGCTGATCGAATCCAAGCTTATATTGCCATCGCACATGAGCACGATAAAACCACGTGATGAACATAATCTTCGTGGCATAGGCCGCCTTCAACAAAACTTCGCGCGCGGGTTTGAGTCGACCGTTATTAAAGTATACCGGCCGTTTTTAAATATTTGTATATCCAATAAAACCATAACCTTAGTTACCGCAATAATGCTCTTTGTGGTGACTATTGTTTCAATGAGCACTGGCTGGCTACGAACGTCGTTCTTCCCTGAGTTTGAAGACAACGCGGTATTCATCAAGCTCACCATGCCCGCTACAACCGGCTACGACACTACCAAAGGTCACGTAATTCGTATGGTCGACATCGCCAGTGATTTGGCTGAGGAATATATAGACCCCGAAACCGGCGAATCTTACTTTAAGTACATAGTATCTATCGCTGGATTGACAATCGGCCCGACAGGACCGACCTTTGGCAACAATCAAGGCATGGTAGTGATGGAATTTATCCAAGGCGAAGATGGCCTGCCCGAAGGATTTTCGATACGCGAAGTGCAGGAACAGTTGAAAAATCGCATTGGCGATATTCCCGGTGCTGAGAAGCTTAGTTTGACCTCGACCTTTGGCGACTTCGGTGCTCCGCTATCGGTCTCACTTTACGGCGGCGACATAGAACGGATTGGCGAAATTAAAGACGACATACGAGAATATTTACGCACCTATCCAGGTGTGTTTGATATACAGGACAACCTGTCGAGCGGTAAAGAAGAGCTAAAACTGGACATAAAACCACTAGCAAATGCGCTCGGCTTGTCGCAAGAGAACATTGCCGCTCAAGTACGCGAGGCCTTGTACGGCTACGAAGCTCAGCGAATTCAGCGTGGCTATGAAGAAATTAAGGTTATGGTTCGTTACCCGCTTGGATCTCGATCATCGATAACCGATGTCAATAATATTCCGATCAACACACCTAATAGCGACGCAACTATTCCGCTATTCGAACTTGCTGACTTATTGCCATCGCAAGGCGCAAGCGCGATCTATCGAGAAAAACAGCGTAGAGCCGTCACGATCAGTGCTGATGTCGACTCAAACGCTTATGACGTAAATGTTATTCGTGCGGATTTAAGCAAATACTTAGATGAAAAATTTCTCTACGAGCCAGAGGTTAGCTACGAAATGAGCGGCCAAGCCGAGAGCCAAAATGAAGCCAATGCGAGCTTTTTACTAGGCTTTATACTTGTTATTGTTGTTATTTACGGCTTACTGGCAATTCCATTCAAGTCTTTTGGTCAACCCTTGGTGGTAATGTCGATCATTCCGTTAGCGATTGTCGGTGCCATTATCGGTCACTACATAATGGACCTTGCATTCTCAATGCTGAGTATCATGGGCATGTTAGGTCTGACTGGCATAGTAGTCAACGACAGCTTAGTGCTGGTTGACTATATCAATCAAAAACGTAAAGCAGGCATGCCAATTATGGATGCGGTGTTAACTGCAGGTGAAACCCGCTTTCGGCCAGTCATACTCACTTCGCTGACCACTTTTGTCGGGCTTTTACCGCTAATGCTCAACCATAGCACGCAAGCGCAAGCGCTGATTCCAATGGCGGTCTCTCTCGGTTTTGGTATCTTGTTTGCAACGGTTATCACCTTGGTGATCACGCCAGTTAATTATCTCGCGGGGCGAGCATTGAAACATAACATCATCGCTATACTGGCTTGGCTAAGTCGTTGGTGGAATGAGACCCCTCAACATAATGTAGCCAACACAGACATAAAATAGTAACTCTAAATAGTACGCAGGAAGATCATCCAACCTGTAAACTAGACACATTATCAATATAAGCAAAGAGGCATTATGAAAATTCTATTACGATCAGTCTTGATTACCATCGCGATTGCATTGACTACTGGTCCAGCACTAGCGCAAAAACAGCCAACTCCTGAGGAGCGTGCCTACAAATTTCGCACCAGCTTGTTTCAAACATTCGCATGGAAGCTCGGCCAAATGGCAGGCGCTAAAGGCAGCGGTGATGAAGCCGCATTCGTCAAGCACGCGAATGATCTAGCGCAGTTATCAAGCTTGATCGAAGAAGGCTTTCAAATTGAAAACAGCCTGCCTGAAGGAACTAAAGCGAAACCTGAAATTTGGCAAGACTACGAGAAATTCCAAGCTAAAGCACAAGACCTAAGCGATGCAGCAATTGGCTTCACTGAACCCGGTGCGATGGCTGATTTTGACCCACGTGACTTTGGCAGTAAGAGCTGCGGCGGCTGCCACCGTGATTTCAAAATTAAAGACTAAACTGATTAGAAAAATCAACTGAAAGCTAGTAGTAGCTTTCAGTTGATATAGGCACCAAGTGTAAAAACGCGGTGGCTAAATAGTAAACCAAAATAGCACAAAGAATAATCACCGCGAGCGCTAGTAATCGGCTGGCTATTCGTGACTCTGGGAGAGTATTACCTTCGTGTATTTCTTTATTGCCACTCAGCATTGCGCTGGTCAAAGGCTCACTCTTAATTATTTTGTAGTAAATAATAGCCAATACATGCAGGCCGATAACGGCAAACACGGCATTACTGTTTAGCAAATGGAGTTCACTCGTCAGGGCAATCGTCTCGGCACTAATTAAACCGCTCAGCGGGCCGAAGAAATAGTCATCGCTGCTGAACAAGCCCAGTATCGATTGAGCCAATAAGGCGCCGATCATTATTATCACTGAGACACCGCCAAGCGGATTGTGTCCAAGATACCGTTTGGCCGATTTAGATCGCGACTTAGATCCAACCTTAGATCCCGACTTAAATCCCAAGGTTTTGCTGTAGGATAATAGTACTGAAGGCGAATAGATAAATGACTTAAACCTTGAATGCTGAGAACCGACAAAGCCCCACACCAACCGAAACAGCAACAGCGTTAGCACCACATAACCCGAGTAAAAGTGATGTTGCATATTCTCAAGCACTTCTATGCTAAGCCAAGAATAAAATACAGCCACAACTAAGCACCAGTGAAATAGACGCGTCGGTAAATCCCAAATTAGTATAAATTTTTTCATTGTTTAGAATTAAAACCCGCCACCGTCAAACAGATTGAGCTCAACAATGGCTTTGAAACATTAGCTCTGGTTGGATAAAGACCTCCAGTTTCACCTGCCTACAATACTATTATTAAGCCGATAGATGGCGCAAGGCTGTTATTAATCCGATAGCTGGCGTAAAGCGGCCATCGCTTGATGTGCATCGGCTGAGTGAACGAAAATGTGATCGTGAAAGTAACCCGCGATCACGTTTGCGCTTATTCCGTACTCAGTAAGTTTGTCTGAAAATGCAGCGGTAAGCCCGACAGCATCAAGGCTTGAATGGACTTCTAGTGTAATACCCGCATAACTAGACTGGTATTCAAAACCATGCTTATCAGCCTGTGTTTTTTCGACAACCAGAGTGAGCCCTTCACCTTCGGCAATCGATGCAACGGGCTTAAGGTTAGCGTGGTCGCCGTAAACCGCATCAGGGAACGACAAAAAGACAAACTCACCCGTCATCAGTATCGGTGACATAGTCGCCAATAGCTTGGCTAAATTAGTTTCACCTGTCATGTTTACTAAGTCGAGATAGTTGATCTGTTGAAAATAATATTAAGCCGTCTAATCAGGATCTATTTCAGCACCAACCCGGCGCTTCAATAATCCAAAAAAGGCTTCTTCAGCGGTGCGCCTGCCAGCGATTACTTCGTGTACATCTTGCGCGATTGGCATTTCAATTCCAAATTTTTCAGCTAGCTTAATAACAGTAGGCGCACTTTTCACACCTTCGGCAACCATTACCATCTGCTCTATAATCTCGTCAATATGAAGGCCCTTGCCTAGCTCAACCCCAACATGATGGTTACGGCTTTGTGGGCTAATACAGGTTGCTAGCATGTCGCCCATACCGGTAAGGCCCGAGAACGTTTCAGCACGTCCACCTAAGGCGACGCCTAAACGAGTAATCTCAGCTAAGCCCCGAGTGATCAGCGCCGAGCGGGTATTGTCACCAGCCCCCAAGCCGATGCCCATGCCGACCGCAATCGCGATGATGTTTTTTAGCACGCCACCTAACTCACAACCGACAACATCGCTATTGGTATAAACGCGAAACACGCCGCTGTTAAAAACTTTCTGAAGCTCTTTAACAATTATTTCGTCTTCCATGGCAATAACGCTGGCGGCTGCCTGCCCGGCCATGATCTCACGCGCCAAGTTTGGGCCCATCAAAACGCCGACCGGGTGACCTGGCAATTCGGCTTCGATAATCTGCGTCATGCGCAAGTCTGAGCCATGCTCGAGGCCCTTGGTCAGACTCACAATTGGCACCCAAGGCCGAAGATGAGGCCGAACGTCGCGCAACACGTCACGAAACGAGTTTGACGGCACACCCATGATTAATACATCGGCGTTAGCGACAACGTCTTCTATGTTTTCATGCGCAATCAAATTTTTAGGCAGCTTTGCGCCAGGTAAATATTTTTCGTTGGTATGTTTGTTATTGATTTCTTTAACTGTGTCAGCGCTGCGAGCCCAAAGCGAAATGTCAGTATTGTGCGCCACTATGGAAGCCACTGTAGTGCCCCAAGAGCCACCGCCGAGTAAGCCGACTTGTAATTTTCGCATTCCACTTCTCTTTTTGCTAATCAATTGAGTTCCTCCGCTGTTTTTATATTACTGAGTTAAATTCCTCAGTTTAATTATAGTGCTGGTTCGATTAACCCTAAAACTCTAAATCGTTGGGCATTGCCATTGCTCGAATTTGCTCTAATCGATGAGACAATATTCGCAGCTCTTGACTGACTTTTTTGCGGCGCTCAACAATATCGTCGCCAGCGGCTTCCACTAGGCCATAACTATCAAGTAATTTGTAGCCGTTCTTAAACAATATCTCGCCAAGAGATGCTTTACTGCTTATTCGTCGTTGCAAATACGCTTGCCGACCATACTTAAACGCAGCAACCACCAAGGCCTTTTCGTCTAAGCTCTCCTCAGGGCCGAGACTAGCAATTACATCAGCCACTATTCGGTAAGATTCAATATACGGCTTTAAAGTACTGTGTGCCACCAAAGGCTTCATATTACGCAGCATGTTGAGTACATAGACCCGATCTGACATTTGCAATTCCCAGTCAGTGTCGTAATGGCTCAACTCTCGTTTGATACTCTCATGAAATTGATCAGTCGGCTCATAGAAAAATTCAAACTTAAACATGTCTTTGAGTCTATCGGCGGCTCGCCAAAATGCCTGCAATGGATCATCTAAATTATTAGCCGCTTCAACCAAACTAAGTTCGGCAATCGCTTTAGCGATGAAGTGATGAACGATCGTGTTTCGATAATAACCAGCGATCGCATGCTGACGGGCTGGCACCGCGTACACCGTTTCCGGGCCTTCGTCGTAGCGATTGATCAGTTTAGAGTTGACCATATTGTTAATCAATTCTTGCATATGTTCGTTATTACCATCATCAAAATCGCTGGTAAAACGGATATCTCGCCCCTTAGACCATTCGCGCAAAGCCCTCATATTATCTTGTAATTCTTGAATAGTTTGCGCTCTCGGAGCAGCGCCCAACAATGATAAAGACATCAACGAGGTTAACGTAATCGGCGTAACTCGGTTAGCTTCTACACCGATCTGGAATGCGGTTTTTTGCAGCGCCAAGGGGTCATCATTAAAGCTTGATTTCTTAACTACGACCGGCTCGCCGAAATCGATATAGATTCGCCCTAGAGGTTGGCGCATACGGCGTAAGTAGGAGACGAACCAGCTTAGAGACTCGGGGCGTTTAATCGCCCCACTTTGCTCGGCGGCATAGTCTTTTACGTCATTGATCATATCGTAGTTAATAGCCACGGGGATTAAGTGCAGATCATCCGCACTGGACTCTTGCATCGCATCCATTACGTACTTCAGCATGCCATATCGCGGCGGCATTAACTTACCAACGCGTGAACGCGTGCCTTCAAAGGACCAGGTCAACGGAAAACGTTTTTCTAATAAATAGGCCAGGTATTGTCTGAGAACCAACTTATAAAGCGGGTTATCTTGGAACGTACGCCGAATAAAAATCGCCCCCGATCGCCTGGCCAAGAAGCCAACACCGCCGAACGCCATATTAATGCCACCCATGGTATGCGGTGGCGGGAAGTCATTTTCAAACAAAACAGACTGCACAGTGATGCCGTCCATATGCGTTTTATGTGTCCATAATAGCGCAGAAGGATGCTCCCTAACGATCGAACGATAGCGCTCGAGTTTTTCGATATCGATGACAACTTTGTTCTCGTAACCAAGCGAAATAACCCAACGATAAAACGCGCCAGCAACGTCTTGCCAAAAATTATGTGGTAGCGCCACTAGTTCTTTGAAATATGGCTCGGCTTTTGCGCGCAACTGTTGTTCGCTCTCACCAGTTTCAGCTACGATTTCTAACAAACCAGCTTTGTAGCGATCACTTGCACGAACCTGTTTGGAGACAAGTCGAGGTACCTTGTAGCGACCGCCACGTAAGCGACGCTCGGCTACTTCAAGCGCCAAACTTGCCTGCTCAGCGACATAGTCAGCTAAGTTGCTATCAACTGCCGAAATCTTACGTCGCTGCGTATATCGCTCGGACAAATCACCGACAGTGGCATGTTTCCCCATGATACATATCGCCCTTGCGGGTTCAGAATCTAATATACGTTGGGCCTTATTTTTACTCGGCCGACGCGGATTACCGCGTAATAAGTCGCGAAAACGTGGTTTGTCATTAATCTCATCAAGCGAGGTTTTCCAGACAACCCGAACAGGCACGACTAAGGTATCGTCATCAACCTGCAAGGCCATCTGCAGGCCTTTAGTAGGTATATTTTCCGGGTCGTATGCGATGGGCACAAGGCAATGGCTGACTGAGCCGGTAAAACCAATTTCTGCTTTA
This sequence comes from Gammaproteobacteria bacterium, assembly GCA_017854775.1. GTDB lineage: Bacteria > Pseudomonadota > Gammaproteobacteria > Arenicellales > Arenicellaceae > Arenicella. The sequence continues at coordinate 40,677 of JAFMHC010000010.1, forward strand.
GTATTGTTAAGCCATTGGAGCAGCAATCGCTCCTCTACGTCGTGTACTGCATCAATAATGAAGAGTACTCTTTCTGAGTCGATTAGCGTCCATGGATTAGTGATCATTTTTTCTTTTTTTAATTATCTAATGTTCTGGCTGAAACTTTCGCGGCACTAACTTTACGAGACCGCCTGCGAGGCGCTGTCGTTGGCTTCGCCGTGCTAGTCTTTGGCCCTGTTTGACTTGCCTTTTTTGCGCCATTAACAGCTTTCTTAGAAGCCGCTGGTTTCATCGTTGCTGGTTTCTTTGCCTCGGGTTTCTTTATCTCGGGCTTCTTTATCTCGGCTTTGGTCGTCGGGCTAGCTAGTTTTTTAGCCGCAGCGCTTATTTTCGACACCGTACTGGTTTTCTTTGCTCGTTTGGCCGCGGCAACTTCTTTGCGTTTTAAATTTTTTAATCGCTCTTCAGTGGTTTTTCGCTCCTGATCCGAAATTTGAAAGCGCATCTGATCTAGCTCTTCTAAGAACATATCGCGAACCGCCTCAACGTGCTGATTCATCGTCGCACCTCTCCACTGAGATGTATCAACCGCCGGTAGTACTGTTACCTTGACAGTTGCGGGCCTGAAAACGTATTGCCCTCTCGGCGCGACATCAATCGCGTTGTGAATCACAATCGGCACAATTGGCACACCGGCTTGCATGGCTAGATGAAACGCACCTTTTTTGAAGCGTCCCAAATGAGTTGAGGTAGACCTGGTTCCTTCAGGCGCAACACAGACACTACGACCCTCTTTTTGCAAAACGTCGACCAAAGGTTTCATTGCCTCAAGCGCTGATGCTGCGTTTTCACGGTCTATTAACACTGTACCGCCAATCTGCATCAGCTTACCTAAGATCGGCACATTGCCGATTTCTTTCTTACCAATGCCAGCTAAGTCGCGCCGCAATAGTGCCGGTAGAATAATCACATCAGCTTGGCTTTGGTGGTTAAACACAAACACACATGGCCGATTGGCCCAAGCGTTCTCTTCGCCCTCGACGTCAAGTTCAATACCGGTTAAGGCGCAAGCCGTATCGGCAAATAGCGAGGTGGAAAAGTTTCTAGATTTATTTAACGAACCGGTTAACGCATAAATAGGTAACCCAGCGGCAAATGACGTCAGCATACTCATCTGCGTAGCGGCCGTTTTAAGATAATCAAAAACTGATGCGTTGCCGCGGCTATTAAAGTCTTGCACCGGCCAACCGCGCCCGCAAGCGATACGACGCAAGCGTTTATTTGGATTCAGTGGCCGAGGGTTACCGACAAATTCTAATAGTTGAATATCTTCATCGCTGTCTGAGTAGAAATAACTCTGACTGATATCAACGTCGCACTGCTCCGCTAGCTGCTCGGCGGCGTCAACCTTGCCCATGCCGTAACAGGTGGGCTTAACTACCGAGCCTGTAAACTTGCCGTCAATAATCTCAAGGTTCGAACATTTTACATGCTCAATTCCGAGATCTCGAGCCGCGGGCATAACTTGATAAGGGGTCGCGGCAGTCACTAAGGCGACCGTATGCCCCTTCTTTAAGTGCGCCTCAATCAAGGCCCTTGTTTCAGGATAAATAAGCTTGGCAATATGTTTGGTGTATAGCTTTTCAGCGAATTCTAAGTAGTCTTCTTCTGAGATGCCACGTAGGTATTGCGAGGCAATTGTCATCATTGCAGAGAAGCCCATATTACCCATTCCAAACTGGGTCATAGTCTTAGTCAGCTCGAGTAATTGCCGAGGCGAAACGTCACCGCGTTTAATTTGCTCGCGCAAATAGGTGGTCGCCGAGTAGCCGTAAATTACGGTGCCGTCAAAGTCAAAAAACGCACCTACCTGAGGGCCGTCGGGTAGTGCATCAACTTCTTTTGTAACTTTGCTGTATAAATCCATGAAAGCACTCAGTGCGCGTATCTAAATTAGGGAAGCCAAGACTTGGACAGATCGTAAAGTTTATCCATAGAATGGTATTATTGCTTCCGACCAATACTACCGCAACGCCCACTATTTACAAGAAAGACCTAAGCCAGTCTGAGATATTTACAGCATTCACCAAAGAAAAGTCTCAAAGCTAACTCGAGAATAGTCTAAAGTCGCTTGCTAGGTGATAAAAATGGGGCTCAACTCGCATCTACACTGTTCGTGGATACGGTTTTTGGAGTAAGATTATCGCACCACGGCTTCAAGCCTCACCATAATTGTAGAACACTCATGCAGCAGCTATCGGCCCAAGACGCGCAATTTCTTTACATGGAAACTAATAAGAGCCTTTCACAGGTTACTTCAGTTGCTATTTTTGACCCCTCGACAGCACCAGGAGGCACGGTTAGATTTAAACAGATTATTGAACATGTTCGTAGCCGCGTTCACACCTCGCCCATCTATAAGCGCCGCATCTATCATGTGCCGTTAGAACTCGACTATCCCTATTGGATAGACGATGAACATTTTGATATCGAGTATCACATTAATCATGGCCGCTTACCTCACCCTGCAGATTGGCGACAGCTTTGCATTCATTTAGCGCGTTTCCATTCTCGGCCATTGGACATGCAGCGGGCGCCATGGGAGATGTATGTTATCGAAGGCATCGACAATGTGCCTGGTATTCCCAAAGGAAGCTACGCAATTGCCACTAAAATTCACCACGCAGCGGCCGACGGCATGGCGATTGTAAACTTCTTCGGAGGTTTGATGGACATTGACCTGAAAGGCACCCCAGTGATGCCAATGAAGCAGCGGGTCACATCGGCGCGCAGCGAGAAGCCAACGCCGTTTCAAATGTCTGCTCGAGGCTTATTTAATAGTTTGCGTTCCCCCGTCAAGGTCGCCGAGTCACTCATGAAGTATGCACCAAGCATGGTGCAAACGGCCAAGAAAAGATTCAGCGATAAACAGCGCGAAGCAAAATCTACGGTGCCGTTAACCCGCTTCAATCTTGAGACATCGCCCCACCGCGTGTTTGACTCAACCGCATTTTCGCTTGCCGATTTCAAGCCGATTAGAGGGCTAGTCAAAGGCGCGACCATTAACGATATTGTACTGGCGGTTTGTTCCGGCGCGCTGCGTAAGTATTTGGGCCACCACAAAGAGCTGCCGAATGAAAGTTTGCGCTCATTTGTTCCGGTCAATGTCCGTGCGCCAAAGGGTAGCCTACAAGATACCCAACAACCGGGTAATAACATCAGCACCATGTCACCGCTGCTGCACACCAATATTGCAGACCCAGTGGCCCGTCTGACAGCGATACATGCCGAAACTAAAGAGCATAAAGCGGCTCGCAGTGGTATTTCAGCAAGACTTATGACCGATGTGACCCGACACATCCCCGCGAGTACGCAACTACTAGCGGCACGTTTAATGATGCGCTCTGAAATGGCCGGTCGCATGACTAATGTCTGTATCTCCAATGTGCCCGGCCCGCAAGTGCCGGTTTATATGAATGGCGCAAGGTTAGTCACGCAAATGGGCTTAGGTCCGTTATCGGATCGTATGGGTCTGTTCATTGCGGTAACCAGCCAAAACGGCAACATATCGTTTAGCGCAACGTCATGTAGACGCACCATGCCAGATGTCGATTTCTTTATGCAATGTATGCGCGAAAGCTTCCATGAACTGCAAGCTGCGGCGATGGAATTGGCCTCAAAGCCGATTATTAAAAAGACCGCAAAGAAAAAAACAGCAGCAAAAAAAGCTAGCTCGAAGAAAGCCACAGTAAAAAAAGAGCCGATTAAAAAAGGCGTCAGCAAAAAGCGAGTGTCGAAAAAAAAGGCAACTAAAAAAGTAGCTAAAAAGGCCACTGGGAACGCAACTAAAAGCCCAACTAATAGCGCAGCTGAAAGCCCAACTGAAAGCGTAACTAAGATTTCGGCCAATAAGCCCTCATAAATACGCTCGAATACTGCACTACGCTCAACACCTCAAATTATAAAGGTAGCAACAATGAAAGAAATCACTCGGTTGGGATTAATCACCGTCGCAAGCAGCATGTTATTTTTGCAAGCATGTGAACAAAATACCAGTAGTCAAAATGCGCTAGACGAGACTGACGCGGCCACTGAGTTAGCTGTTCCGGTAGCCGCTACAATTGATGCCGCCGCGATAGAATTAGCCGCCGGACAAATTGATGAAACTGACTTTATGAGACACGTCAATACGCTTGCCTCAGATGAGTTTGAAGGCCGGGCACCCGCCACTGCTGGTGGCGAGAAAACCGTGAGCTATATAGAAAGCGAATTTAAGAAACTGGGCCTCGAGCCGGGCTTTGCTGGCAGCTATCGGCAAGCGGTTCCCCTGATGGAGCTGAATGTCACTAACAATCCACCTCTCGTTCTTAATCATAAGGACGGCTCGAGCGCCTCACTAGCCTACAAAGAAGAGTCGGTGGTTTTTACCTCACGCACCGGTGACGCCTCTGAAATAAAAGACTCGGGCTTGGTCTTTGTTGGCTACGGTGTGGTCGCTCCTGAATACGGCTGGAATGACTATGCGGGCATCGACATGGCCGGCAAGACAGCGGTAATTTTAGTCAACGATCCTGGTTTTCGTACGCCCGATGGTGAGCTATTCAAAGGTAATACCATGACCTACTATGGTCGCTGGACTTACAAATATGAAGAAGCCGCGCGACAAGGCGCCGCTGGCGCGATTATTGTCCATGAAGACAAAGCCGCGGGCTACCCATGGGAGGTGGTAAGCGGCAGTTGGTCTGGGCCACAATACAATTTATTTGCCGAGGACGGCAACGTCGGTAACTTGGCCGTTGAGTCATGGATTACTCAGCCTGCCGCCGAGAAATTGTTTAGCAACAACGGTCTAAACTACGAAGCGATGGTAACTAAAGCCGGGCAGCCGGGTTTTGCACCGATTGCACTAGCGAGCACCGCTAGCAGCCGATTAGAAACCACTAGCCGTAAATCCGATTCCTACAATGTTGGCGGCTATATTGAAGGCAGCGTTAGGCCTGACGAGCTATTCATCTACACCGGCCATTGGGACCATTTAGGAGTCAAGTCAGTCGCCGAAGGTGAAGATGCGATATTCAATGGCGCACAAGATAACGCAACCGGCATCGCCGCCTTGTTCGAAATGGCACAAGCCTTTAAAGCATTGCCACAAGCACCCGAGCGCTCGGTAATGTTTCTCGCTGTAACAGCAGAAGAGTCTGGATTACTTGGTTCTAAGCAATACGCTGAAGACCCCGCCTTCGCAATGAATAAAACCGTCGCCGGCATCAACATTGACGCCATGTCTACCGCCGGTGCGACCGATGATATTGTTGTAGTCGGCTATGGAAACTCGCAAATGGACGACTATTTAAACGCAGTGGCCACCGAACAAAACCGAGTATTAGTAGCAGAACCGACTCCCGAGAAGGGCTACTTCTATCGTTCCGATCACTTCAATTTAGCTAAGAAAGGCGTGCCCATGTTATACGCCGAGGCTGGCATGAACGTACGTGGAAAACCAGCAGGCTATGGTGACGCAGAGGCCAAACGATACTTAGCCGAGCGCTATCACAAAGCCGCCGACGAAGTTCACCCAGAGTGGGACAATGGAGGTATTATGCAAGACCTTTATGCGCACTTTAGAATCGGCGTCGCCATCAGCAATAGCAACGACTGGCCGACATGGAGTGAAGGCAATGAATTCAAGGCTATTCGTGAGGCCAGTCAACAATAAACCTCGATAGCCAACACAACAACATTCGCTAATTATGAAAACCGTACTCAAGTTCTTTGTCTGGCTGTTTGCCGTCACTACCCTGTTAGTCGGGATAGTCTACTTTATCTATCCCGGGCTGATCATCAGTGCAATTCAATCACTGTCAGCCAGTGGCGCGGGCTTGACCAAGAGATCGGTGGATATCGATGGTTATACCGCCTATTTTTATGAAGGTGGAGATGCATCAAAGCCCGCCTTAATGTTGTTGCACGGTTTGACTGACGATAAAAATTCATTTGTCACCTCAGTTCGAGGCTTAACTGCCAGCTACCATGTGTTACTGCCAGACCTACAAGCACATGGTGAAAACAAAAAGCTTAATGACCGAGATTATAGTATCGCTGGCCAAGCCGCTTTTATAAATCGCTTATGCGATAAATTAAACGTATCGCAAGTAGTAATCGGTGGCAACTCAATGGGCGGGCATACCTCAGCCGCATTTGCAGCCAATTATCCAGACAAAACTCGAGGCCTAGTTGTGCTCAACGCTACCGGTATGCAATTGGATAATGAATCGGTTTACGTTTACTTTCCAGACAAAATCGATGTCGCGTTTTTACAAACATTCTTCGACACCGCCTTTGTAACGCCACCCGCTTATCCCAAGCCAGTATTGCAACATCGAGTAAACCAGATGAATGCCGACATTCCGTTCATCAACCGCTTGATCAAACAGGTAGAGGTCGGTGCTGACTTCAGAATGAATGAAAAAGCTCAATCAATAATTGTGCCGTCTTTAGTACTCTGGGGAAAACAAGATCCCATTGTGCCATTAGCCTACGCAGAGTCTTATAGCGAGAACCTAGCCAATGCCAAAATGGTCGCTTTTGACAACGCAGGCCATTCGCCACAATTTGAAATACCCGAGCGAATTGGACTTGAGTTGACATCGTTCATGCAGAGTTTAGATTAGTTGTAGATCACTCCTCTTCAGACTTTTGTTTGCCGCAGCAGTTGCACTTCTAGGGCGACGCCTGCCAGTCATCGTTGATTGCAATGCAAAACTGAATAATTTAAATATTTACTGAAATAGATCTTGTCGGTTTAGTCGTTATTAAGCCCTATCGGCTAAGGCAATGCGGGGAAACCAAAATGAACAACATTCAAATTATTGAGGGCGACATTACAGCCGCAAATGTAGACGCCATTGTCAATGCGGCTAACCCGATGATGCTAGGCGGTGGTGGCGTTGATGGAGCCATCCACAAAGCAGCTGGCCCTGAGCTATTGGCCGAATGTCAGAAAGTTAACGCTGTGAGGAAAATTCGATGCCCAGTCGGCGAAGCTCGTATTACCTTAGCTGGCAATTTACCATCTAAATACGTTATTCACACCGTAGGCCCGAGATACCACCGAGAAGCTGAGCCGAAAGAGCTTTTGGCTGCGGCTTATAATAGTTCACTCGGATTGGCGCTGGAAAACGGTTGCAAATCCATCGCATTGCCAGCTATTTCTTGTGGTTCATATGGCTACCCGGTCCGCGAGGCCGCCGAGATTGCCATCCAAGTTTGTAGCGACGATAAGTTTAATAGTATCGAAATATTTTTCTACCTATATGGCCAAAAGAACTACGCTATTTGGCAATCTGCGCTAGATAAAAAGAACCGCTAACCAGCATTGCAGTGCGGTTAGTTTCGATTCCGAAATCGCTTATTCCATAGCGTTGTGCGTGTTCTATCACGATCACCGTATTGCTCAATTGACGCCATGAGGTCTGGAATCTCGTCCGTTTCGCAATCGTGTCCAATCTCCGTTAGTCGCATGGTATACCAAGCGGTTATTCCACCATCTGGTGGCAACTGAAATTTGGGAAATACCGGGTCTGCATTGTTATTTTCTTGCCAATGGTTAGGCAATGCAGGGTCAAGAACCAACGAACGAGCCAGCCCGATGAGATCTGCGCTATTACTATTCAAAGCATCTACAGACTGATCACGTGTTTTGAACCCACCGGTTACCAACAATGGCTTTGCGGTTCGCGCACGAGCACGGAGAGCAAAGTCGGTAAAATACGGCCCAGATCCGGAACTATCAGAGGCTGATTTAGCACCTGGAAAGTAAGTTCCTCCGCTTATATCGATGAGATCAATGCTGGTTTTATCCAAAGCAGAGACCACCTCCAGAGCGTCAGCTTCTTCTAAGCCGCCTTCCAATTGATCGGTCGCATTTAACTTTACCGCGACCACAAATCCATCACCAACCGCATTTCTCACTGCATCAATCACCTCAAGTAAAAGCCGCATTCTTGATTTAATCGAGCCGCCATAGTCATCGTTACGCTTATTGAATAGCGGAGACAAAAACTGACTAAGTAAAAAACCGTGAGCAGCATGAATTTGCACACCCGTAAAGCCGAAGCTCTGCGCCATTAGTGCCGACTCGCCGAATTCTGCTGGCAAATTGCGAACTTCTTGCAGGGTCAGAGCCTTACAGCTAAGCCCCTCAATATCGATTGGACTTGGTCCCTTTGGATCACTGGTCGGAGGATACGCCATGGCTCCCGCATGCCCGAGCTGAAGCCAGAGTTGAGCGCCATTAGCGGCTCCCCGTTGAGCCAGCTGTCTAAATTTTTCTGCATCAGAGTTTGAGTTAAGAACAAGGTTGCCAGGCTTTTCTGCAAAATCTGGGGAACACTGAACCTCACCAATGATCATCGCCGCAACACCGCCTTCGGCCCAACGTTCGTAAAGTCTGATTTGAGCATCGGTAGGATCACCAGAACCGTTACCTAATGAGTCAGACATGGCTGATTTGATAATACGATTCTTCAAAACAGCGCCGCACGGAAGCGTGATTGCCTGAAACAGAGTCTGGTGGGTTTTATCGGTCATAATTTGAGAGATCAGGTTTGCGATTCGGTCTGGGAACACTATACGCCAGTCACGGTGTTGGCAGAATTACGTGTTGCAAATAGGCTGCTTGTGATGTTCAAATAGAAGTACGGCTAACCCAACTTACGAGTCGCCCCCGACACTTGAATAGAACGGCCTAATTCAGTGCCATATTCCGCTGTAATAATCGAACGACACCCCATATCTTCGCCTTGAATAATTGTGATTTTATCGTTGTTTGACCAGTCGATATCACGAAGATACCCAGCAAATGCAGCCGCCGCTGCTCCGGTAGCCGGGTCTTCTAATACGCCGCCTGAGGCAAAGGCATTTCGAACATGAAACAATTCGTCGGTTTCGATTACTACAAACATGATGGTTACTAAACCATGAGCCTGCATAAACGCCCGGCCCTGATTAAGGTCGTAGCTCATAGACGCTAAATCAGCCACTGAGTTCAAGGCTAGAACGAAGTGATCTGCTCCGCCGTGGATACGTGCCGGTGCGATTGCCTCGGATAACTGACTCTGCTGGTAATCAAATAGAGCCAATGTCTCGTCTATTTGTAACTGGTCTAGCACGGTGTAGCGAGTTGGAGGAGACTGCAATGCGGCTACATATTGCTCACCTTGACGCATCCCTTGGACCGAAATTTCGGCCTCATTTAGGCTTAACTGATAGCGATCATCACCATACTTTTCAGCTAATGCAGCGCCCAGAGCGATAGTCGCATGACCGCAAAAAGGCACCTCTGACTCTGGTGAGAAGTATCTTACCCGCCAATTATTTTTATCGTGCTGCATTTCGGCAAATACCGTTTCTGAAAAGCCGATGTTGGCCGCTGCTCTTTCCATATCGGCCGCAGAAGGCATTGCATTGGTTAATACGACACCGGCCGGATTACCACCGCGATCGTCATCAGAAAATGCTGAAATTTTAATTATATTCATGTTTATCACTAGAGCGTCATTTAAGTTACATGAATCATAATAGGCTCAAGCATGATTGTGCATAGCTAAAAATTAGTAAATAATTCTTTGATATTAAGTAAAAAAAGGAATATCAACAAAATGGCCTTAGAAAAAGTTTATTCGCTAGATGGAATCGATTTACAAATACTCAGAATTCTAGAAACCGACGGGCGAATCACTATCAAAGATCTAGCTCAGAAAATCGATATGTCGGCACCGAGTGTTAACGAACGGCTTCGTCGTTTAGAGAGCAGAGCAATAATTCGCAATTTCAGTATAGATATAGACCTGTCGATGCTCGGTTATCCGCTTGAAGCCATTGTTAGAATCAAACCTAGATCTGGAAAATTAAAACAAGTTGAAACCATGATCGTTAGTCAACGACGTTTTATTTCTTGCGATAGGGTAACAGGCGACGATTGCTATATCGCGAAAATGATATTGAGATCT